>JBDSRN010000169.1:0-6269 GCA_039929265.1 Steroidobacteraceae bacterium
ACTGTGCTCGAGCCGCATGCCACTCTCTGGCTGGCATCTTCCAGTCTTTGGTGACCTCTCGCAACTGCAGCCAGATCAGCTTCATCGCTGCCTCATCACTGGGGAAGTGACCCCGGGCTCGCACTGATCGGCGGATCTTGCTATTGAGCGCTTCGATCTGGTTAGTCGTGTAGATCATTTTGCGGAGCTCCGGCGGATAGGCGAAGAACCGGATCACTTGCGTCCTTACGCGGCGCCAGGCGACCGTAATGGCGGGGAATCTGCGCCCCCACGGACCTTCGTCAGACTCGTTCAGGGCGACGGCCGCAGCGTCGGCATCGGCGGCGCGGTAGATCTTCTTGCTGTAGCCGTTGCGGTAGCGCCCTGCTCCCCGTTTTAGTACGACCCGGAGCTAGAGTCCGCGGTTAAAGAGATCGCTTCTTGGTCTCTCGCCAAACTTCTTTCTGCAAACTCCTGTGGCGTCAGATCTCCGAGCGAGCTGTGCGGTCGCTCGGTGTTGTACTCGATCCGCCAGGCTTCGATGGTGCGCCGTGCTTGTGCCATCGTGAGGAACCAGTGTTCGTTCAGGCATTCATCACGGAACTTGCCATTGAAGCTTTCGATGTAGGCGTTCTCATTCGGCTTACCGGGCCTGATGAACGACAGTTGGACATTGGCCTGATAGGCCCACGCATCGAGCACTCGGCCTTCAAACTCCGGGCCATGATCAACCGTGATCGATCGAGGCAAGCCTCGTGTGTCGGCCAGACGCTCGAGCACCGCTTTGACGCGAGAGCCGGTCAGCGAAGTGTCCACTTCAATCGCCACACACTCTCGAGTGCAGTCATCCACGATGTTCAAGCAGCGCAATCGCCTTCCATCCACCAAGCCGTCAGAGACGAAGTCCATGGACCAGCTGCGATTGGCAGCCAGCGGCTTGGGCAATGGCGTGCGCTCAATCCAGCCAATGCGTTTACGCTTGCGCCGACGCACTGCGAGCCCTGCCTCGCGATACAACCGGTATGTGCGTTTGCGGTTCACCGCCCAGCCTTCTCGGCGTAGCAGGATGTGGATTCGCCGATAGCCATAGCGGCGCTTGGCCGCAGCGATCTCAGCGATGCGCTCGCGCAGCATTGCCACGGCCGGGCGAACAGACCGGTATACGTACAGCGATCGGGACATCTGCAGCAGCCCGCAAGCGCGCGTTACTCCGAAGCCGCGTTCGCTCATCAGAGCGCTCACCGCTTCGCGTCGCACCTGCGGGCTTACCATTTTCGGCCGAGAAGATCCTTCAACGCTGCCTTGTCCAGCTCCGCTTCGGCCAGCAGGCTGCTTGAGCTTGCTGTTCTCGGCTTCAAGTTCCCTCAGCCGCCTGGCTTCGGACACTGTCATACCGGTGTACTTGGCCTTCCAGTTGTAAAACGTAGCTTCGCTGATGCCTTGCTGTCGGCATAAATCCTTCGTCTTGGCTCCCGCCTCAGCTTGCTTCAGAACCCCGATGATCTGCTCTCCGGTAAATCTCTTTGCCTTCATCATCCGTTCCTGGTGAGCGGACTCTACTACCGGTCAAGACTAAACGCGGGGAGCAGGTCGGTTTCAGTAGCGGTGGTGTTGAGAGTGCGTTAATTCGTTAGGTTGGCCACTCAGGCGTGTTGCTTCACATCCGGCACGGGCTCGCGTCCCGCAACATGCACCAGCAGTCCGAAGAGTGCCATCGTCCAGACAATCACGGGACTTGAAGGCAGATCGACCACCAGCGATAGCGCCAAGCCTGCAACGTAGCTGACCAGCGCAAGCAAGTATCCCAGTGCCAGTTGCCGGCGCACCGGGTGCCGATAGGTCGCCACCGCGGGCACGATGAGACTCGAAAAAACAAGATAGACACCCACGAGTTGCACCGAGATCGTCACCACGATGGCGAACAGCACGTAGAAACCCACCCTGCCGAGTTTCTGACGCCAGCGAAACCAGACCACGAGAAATACCAGTGTGACGAGTGCCGCGTGCAGCAATTGTTGCGGAGTGACCCACAGGATCTGCCCGGCCAGCAGGTCCTTCAGATCCTCGCCGCCATGCGGGTTGTTTGCGAGGATCAGGATCTGCGCCGTCGAGGCCAGCACAAAGAACACGCCGATCAATGCTTCCTGAACCTCCGGTCGCTTACGTTCGGTCCAGGTCATCAGCAGTGCACCTGCGAGCGCAGCCGCAGCCGCGGCAAACTGCGTGCTCCAGCCACTGTCCCCCATTCCGAAGCTGTGTGCCGCGATCACGCCCAGACCTGCGGCCTGGGCGATTGCGAGGTCGATGAACACAATCCCGCGCGACAGGACCTGCTGGCCGAGCGGCACGTGGGACAGCGCCACCAGGATTCCCGCAATAAAGGCGGGCCAAAGAATGCTCAGCTGTGTTTGCAGAAGACTCACTTGAGCGCCGCCAGCAGTCGATTGAGGGTGTCGTCGAATAACCCAAACAGGTCCTTTGCTTCAGGCGTACCGCCCACTGCATAAGGCAACAGCACCACCGGGGCATGGATGCGCTCTGCGAGCCAGCTCGCCGCCTTGGGATCGTTATAGGCACTGCGCAAGATCATCTGGGGCGGCGTTGCGGTGAGTTTGGTCACAAGCGTTGCGAGGTATCCGGCGCTCGGCGGCACACCCGGCTTTGGTTCGATCGCGGCCAGCTCCTGCAAGCCGAGCCAGTTGCACAGATAAACCTGGTCGCGATGTATCACCACCACCCCCACTCCTTTCAGCGGTGCGGCCTGCGCCTGCCAGCGTGCGGAAGCCGTCTGCCAGCGGGTCTGGAAGTCTGCGCCACGCGTGGCATAAAACGCCGCATGGGGAGCGTCCAGCTGCGCGAGCCGGTTAGTTAGTGCTTTCGCGATGATCGCGATGTTGCGCGGGTCGAGTGTCACATGCGGATTGCCCTGCGGATGGATGTCGCCCATGGAGCGATCTACCGCCGAGGGAATCTGGAGCATCGGCACGAGCGGCGCTGCCTCGAAATAGCCCGGGGTACCGGGCTGGATCTTCGAGTTGCCTGAATCCTGCAGCAGCACGGGCATCCAGCCAATCTCCAACTCCGCACCGGTCGCCAACACGAGATCGGCGTTGCGTGCTCTTGCCACGAGACTGGGCTTGGCATCGACGCGGTGCACGTCCTGGAAGGCGCTGGTTGCCGTATACACATCGAGCTTGTCACCGCCGAGCTCTTTGGCCAGTGCAGCCCAATCAGGCGTCGTGGCAAGAACCTTGAGCGCAGCGCTGGCGGGCTGTGCGCCAATACCTACCGCGCAGAGGGCGATCGCGAGCAGCAGATGAATGGCTTTGTTCATGGTGGTTTCCTAAAACTTGTGGGCGCCATGAGCGCCGATTGCAAAGATGTACTGCAGGCGGAACTCGCGATCGGATTGTTCGGCACGCGTCTGGTCCCAGGCGTACTGGGCACGCAGGCGCGAAAACTCGCTCAAGGTCCAGTCGAGCATGACCGTCATGCGTTGCGGCGACGCCCGTTGCAGTGAAACGAAATTAGCGAGCGCCGTATCGGGCGTTCCGGACTGCAGCGCGTCGTAGCGCAACCCTGCTCGCCAACGCGGCATGAACTGATAGGCGCTCTGCAGGTACCAGCCGGATTGTGAACGGTCGTAGTTGCTGGAGCGTTTCGTGGCATCGACGTCGAAAACAAGCTGACCTTGTTCATGCCGGTGCAGGTATTCGCCCTGAAGTTTCAATTGATGCTGGGTGGAATCACCGTGCGGCGCCCATTTCAGTGTGGCGTCCACGATCCAGGTTTGCGATCGGCCCGTGAATGCGTTGACCACGGCACTACCTTGTACGTCTACGTCATCGAAGCGTCGATCCTCTGAGCGGTCATCAAGCCAGGAGGCTCCCAGGCGCCAGCTGGTGGAATCGCCCACATCACCACCGACGTGAGCAAACAGCGCATTGCCGGAGAGGCCATTGGAGGCTCGGATGTTGCCTGGAAAGCCACGGCCATTGCCTGTTTCAGCACCCAGCTCCAGAAACGTATCGGTGCTCGCGACCCATCGCAACTGCGCGCCGTCCTGGCTGCGCTGTCCCCCGAACAGCACCTGATACGCCAGTGGCTGGTCGATGAAATCCCAGGTGTGCGAGTGAATCTCGTTGAGATAGCCGACCCCTGAAAAGAAGCGCCCGCCTTTGAGCGTCAGACCGTTGTTCAGTGCCAGCGTCTTGAAGTACGCCTCTTCGATCTCAATTCCGCCGTCACCTTGAATAGCAGCCGTTGCGTTGGCGAAGAAATACGGATCCACATTCGCCGCAATAGTCAGCTCGGACTCATCCAGATTGACGCTGCGCGAATCAGGTCCGACGCCGCTGGGTGGTGGAATGAATCCCGCAATGCGATAGGTCGAGGGATCGCGCTGCAGGTTTGCATAGTTGCCGCTCAAGATCATCGAGATGGCGGGGTTAAACGCCGACGCACTGCTCATCCGGGGCGGCGCCGGCGGCAATGCCGGAGCTGGCAAGGACGCAACGGGCGGAGCAGCTACCGCATTGGCCTCCAGTTGTTTGATTCGTTCTTCAAGTGCCTGCACTCGCGTGGTGTAGTCACTTTTCAGAGCATCGAGTTCGGCACGCAAATCCTCCGCATCCGGCGTGGCGGCGTTGGCGGGTGGTGCCAAGGAGGCGATGCCAGCCACGAGGAATACAATCGATGAAGCGGTAACATTCACCATAGCCCGATCTCCACTGAAACCGTTGAGGTGGCTGGCGGCAGGGGCCGCAGCCGACAGAACTCATCGATCAGGAGAGGGCTGGAGGAGCTCTGGAGCGAAACGCGTGCCGCGGAGATTCGGCAAAGCTGATCCATACTGAGATGGGTGAGTCCAGCACGGTACGCTGCGGCAAGATCGCTGCCGGGTGGGTCGGACTGCCGACCATCGAGAGCAACGGCGAAAACGAAGCGCACGTCAGACAGGCGCCACTCGCGCTCGACGCATCACCGGCGGGTTGCCCCGCCATCAGAAGATGCGCGTCGGAATGTACGATTCCGCCAAATTGCGTGAATACCAGCGCGAGCGCCAAGAGCACGGCAACCTTCAACGAATGCCGCCGGCGGATGAATGTACGGATCCGACCCATGCGCAGAAGTATAGGCGTGAAAATTGCGGGGGTCGAATCAGTGCCGTAACGCTTCGGCGGCCGGAGTCGTGTTTCCCCGCTTCGACCAATCGAGCGTATCTGCAGCCAGAAGAGTGGTGCCCGATGCGCCGGCCAGTTTCCCCTTCGATAGAAAGAAGGGGCCGAAGCCCCCTCTGGGGTCTACAGCAGCCCCTTCTCGGCGAAGCTCGTGATGTTGCTGCCGGCGACAGGTGATCCAGGATCCGGATGTCGACGAGCGCCAGCGCGTCCTTCAAGCGCTGCGTGATGAGCTCGTCAGCCTGGCTCGGTTCGGCGACGCCGCTAGGGTGGTTGTGCGCGAGGATGACTGCGGCCGCGTTGTGCTTCAGTGCTTCCTTGACCACTTCTCGCGGGTGGACGCTCGCGCCGTCGATGGTGCCGCGGAAGAGTTCTGCGCAGGCGATCAGGCAGTGACGGTTGTCGAGGTAGATAGCGTGAAGACTTCGTGCTCGCGGTCGGCGAGATTCATCATCAGGAAGTCGCGTGATGCCTTCGGGCTCTGCATCGGGGTTCCTTTGCGAACTCGCCTGCTCAGTGCGTGTCGCGCACCGGTCATGATTTCTTCGAAACTCGCTTCGCGATAGGCACCGTCCGTGTCGCTGGTGTAAAGGGTTTTGTTCATCTCCGTCTCCATCCTGGTCCGGGCGGGATTGCCCGGTGGGCGATTTGTAGCCGTCGGTTCTTTATCGATGGCGAGCGGTGGCAGAGAAAGGTTCGGCGAGCGCATTGAAGCATGACGCGCGCCGCCGGCCACGCAAGGATGAGAGTCAGGGACGGCAGGAAGCGGAGATGACGCGGCTGCGGGCGGTGATCGCGAAGATCACGGCGGAGAACCTTGAGCGGAAAAAAAGATCTGAAGCTAGACGAGCTCGCCCGAGTGCCTGCGGAGACGAAAGCCCAAGTGATTGCGATCGTGAAACAGACGAAGCATCGATCGGGTTGGAACGCCGAGCGTACTTTGTTGTCGCTCGGCGTTCCGCGCAGCGTGTATTACGCTTGGAAGCGGCGCGAGAGTTTGCGGGATCGCCCGAGCAGGCCGTGCCGGGTATACGAAGTGCTGTCGTGGCAAGCCTGAAGAAGTTCGAGACGAACGCGCGCGGCGAATTGCTGCGGCTCGCGCGCACCGAA
>JBDSRN010000170.1:0-11638 GCA_039929265.1 Steroidobacteraceae bacterium
GCCAAGTCGAGCGTGCGTTGCGACACGCCCAGTTGCGCCAGCAGGGCACGCAGGGCGGCATGGTCCGCGGCAATCTGCGGCGGGATTTCGATCGGTGCGGACTGCATGTCGGCGTGACCTGGATTTCACGCTATCATACGCGGTGATTCAATGACTTACCCATGACCGAAGCGCATGACGACCAAATCATCTGCGGTGAGGGCTATGGCCCCGGTGGTGTCGCGGTGCTCGTGACCTGTCGCGAGCCTGCCTCCGCGCTCGCCGAAGCGGTTCGCCGAGGCTTTGCCGCGCATGGTGGCCAGAGCGGCGCGCATGGCAGCGTCGCGTATCTCTTCAATGCCGTTGGCGTGCTCGAGTTCGCTACGGGAGTGCCCGTCAACAAGACTCGTTCGTTCGCGTACGAATGCGGCGCGGAAGACGTTCGCGTCGCGAGCGGCGGTGCGCTGCAGGTAATCACCGATCCGGCCGAACTGTCGCAGGTGCGTTCGCGGCTCGGGCGTCGTGGCTGTCATGCGATGCAGGCACAGGTCACACGGCTCGCGGCGAGCCCGATCGTGCTTACGGCGGATCAAGCCCTCGATCTGCAGGAACTTCTTACGGCGCTGCGCAACATCGCTGGTGTGAGCAACGTGTACAGCAATGCCGAAGTACCCCAGATCCTGGCGTAACTTTCAGCCCGCGGCGGGCGTGCGCGTCATGCCGCAGAGCGTGACGTTGCCGGACTCTGATCGATGTCGCGTGCTCGGCCTGGATCCGGGCTCCATCCGCACGGGCTTCGGTGTCATCGACTGCGGGCAGCACGATCCACGACACGTCGCAAACGGCACGATCAAGGTGGCGGGAGCGACGCTCGCGCAGCGGCTGCGGCACATCTACGAAGCGATCTGCGAGCTGGTGGAATTGCACCAGCCGGATGAAATCGCGATCGAGCGCGTGTTCGTGCATCGCAATGTCGACAGCGCACTCAAGCTCGGTCAGGCCCGTGGCGTCACGCTGTGCGCGGCGGCGTCGCGCGGCGCACCTGTGTACGAATACGCGCCGCGCGCGATCAAGCTCGCAGTGGTCGGTCATGGCGGTGCGGAGAAGACACAGGTGGTGCACATGGTTCGCGGACTCCTGACGATCGAGGCGGAGTTGGGCGCCGATGCCGCTGATGCGCTCGCCATCTGCCTGTGCCACAGCCAGAGTCGTCGTATGGCTGCGCTTGCCGCGCTCGCCACAGGCCTCGTCGCGACGTCGGCATGATCGGTTCGCTCAAGGGCATCATCGTCTCGAAATCCCCGCCGCAGCTCTCGATCGAGGTGGCAGGTGTGGGCTATGACGTGGAGGCGCCGATGTCGACGTTCTACGCGCTGCCTGCGGTCGGCCAGAGCGCGCGGATCCTCACTCACCTCGTCGTGCGCGACGACGCGCACATCCTGTATGGGTTCGCCACCGATGCCGAGCGCGCGCTGTTCCGCAGCCTGATCAAGGTATCGGGCGTGGGCCCGCGGATCGCCCTCGCGATCCTGTCGGGCGTCAGCATCGACGCATTCATCGTGTGCGTGCAGCAGCAGGACAGCGCCACGCTCATCAAGATTCCGGGCGTCGGTCGCAAGATCGCGGAGCGCCTCGTCATCGAGATGCGTGATCGAGTTGGCGCCACACTGACGCCAAACGCCGACAGTAATCTGCCGCCGGGCAGCCCGGCTGCCGAAGCGTTTCATGCAATGGTCGCGCTGGGGTACAAAGGGCCTGAAGCAACGCGCTTGCTACAGGCCGCTGGCCCCGGTACACAGTCCACCGAAGAAATCATCCGGCGCGCGCTGCAGCGCGCGAATCGTGAATAGGCTGGGAACACATGCAGGTTGAACGCATCGTCGCCGGTGGCGCGGGCCGTGAGGAAGAGGCGGTCGAGAAGGCGATCCGGCCGCGACGCCTTGCGGACTATATCGGACAGGAAGCGGTAAAAGCGCAGCTCGACATCTTCATCAGCGCGGCGCGCGGTCGCAGCGAGGCGCTCGACCATGTGCTCATCTTCGGGCCACCCGGTCTCGGCAAGACTACGCTCGCGACCGTAATCGCGACGGAGCTCGGTGTGAACCTGCGCCAAACCTCCGGGCCCGTGCTCGAACGCCCGGGCGATCTCGCCGCGATCCTCACTAACCTGCAGCCGCGCGACGTGCTGTTCGTTGACGAGATCCATCGCCTCAGCCCCGTCGTAGAGGAAGTGTTGTATCCCGCGCTGGAGGATTGCCAGCTCGACATCCTCATAGGTGAGGGTCCCGGGGCGCGTTCCATCAAGCTCAACCTGCCACCCTTCACGCTCGTCGGCGCGACCACACGCGCAGGTCTGCTCACTTCGCCGTTGCGCGACCGCTTCGGCATCGTGCAGCGTCTGGAGTTCTACAGTCACGCGGAGCTCGAGCACATCGTCAAGCGTTCGGCTGGCATTCTCGATGTTCCGATCGACGCTCCCGGCGCCGCGCGTATCGCGGAGCGCGCGCGTGGCACGCCGCGCATCGCCAATCGCCTGCTGCGGCGTGTGCGCGACTACGCGCAGGTGCGTGCTTCAGGCAGCATCGATGCGACTGTCGCACAGGCTGCGCTCGACCTGCTCGAAGTGGATCCGCAGGGCTTCGACACGCTCGACCGCAAGCTGCTGCTCACCATCATCGAGAAGTTCGAGGGTGGTCCCGTGGGCATCGAGAGTCTCGCTGCCGCTATCGGCGAAGAGCGCGGGACGCTCGAAGATGTCATCGAGCCGTTCCTGATCCAGCAGGGTTTTTTGATGCGAACAGCGCGCGGCCGGGTCGCAACGCGCACTGCCTATCTGCATTTCGGATTGCGCATGCCGGAGCGCAGCGCGGCCAATCTCCCGCTGTTCGAGGATCCTCGATGACCCCGTTCTACTGGACGGTTCGCATCTATTGGGAGGACACCGACGCGGGCGGCATCGTTTACCACACCAACTACATCAAGTTCTTCGAGCGTGCGCGCACCGAGTGGCTGCGCCACATGGGCCTCACGCAATCGGTGCTGTCGAGCGATCTTGGGCTGATGTTCTCAATCGTCGGACTTCGCACTGATTTCAAGCGGCCGGCTCGCCTTGACGACGAACTGACGGTGAGCTGCGAATTCCAGGCCGAGGGCGGTGCCTCCGTGCGCTTCCAGCAGCGCATCTGGCGCGGTGGCCCGCAGGGTGAATTGCTCGCCGAAGGCGAGACCCGCGTCGCGTGCCTGGATGTCAGCACTTTCAAACCAAAACGACTTCCCGATCTCCTGCGCAAGGACCTGAGCCGATGAATGAAGATCTGTCAGTTATCAAACTCGTATTCGAGGCGAGCATCGTCGTGCAGATCGTGCTCGGCCTGCTGGTCGCTGCATCGATGATGTCGTGGGCAATCATCTTCCGCAAACGCATGGTGATCAATCGCGCGCAGAGCGAAGCGACGCGATTCGAGGAGAGCTTCTGGTCCGGCGGTGACCTCGGCTCGCTCTATCGCAGTGTCGAATCGCGTGGCAGCGCCACCGGCATGAGCAGCATCTTCGAGTTCGGATTTCGCGAATTCGCGCGCCTGCGCCAGTCGAACGTGCCGCACGATCAGCTGCTCGAGGGTTCGCGCCGTGCCATGAAAGTGGCGCAGCTCAAGGAGACCGAGCGACTCGAACACAATCTCGCGACGCTCGCGACAGTCGGCTCGACCAGCCCGTATGTCGGATTGTTCGGCACGGTGGTGGGCATCATGAATTCCTTCATCGGGCTCGGTGGCGTACAGCAGGCAACGCTGGCGATGGTTGCACCCGGTATCGCCGAGGCACTGATTGCCACCGCGATGGGCCTGGTCGCGGCGATCCCCGCTGTGATTGCCTACAACCGCTACGCGGATCAGGTCAGCCGGCTCGAGTTGCGCTACGACGGATTCATGGAAGAGTTCTCCACGATCCTGCAACGCCACGCCAACCGCCCGCTGCAGGGGAACTGACATGGCAAGCACACAACGCGGCAAACGCCTGATGGGCGAGATCAACGTCGTGCCATACATCGACGTGATGCTCGTGCTGCTGATCATCTTCATGGTGACGGCACCCCTGCTGACACAGGGCATCAAGGTCGAATTGCCGAAGGCAGCGGCGGCACCGATCAAGCCGAAGAATCCGAACGACAAGCCGCTGGTGCTGTCCATAGATGAAGCAGGGCGCCTGTTCCTGAACATTGGCGGGAATCCCTCGCAGCCGATTGATCAACAGACACTGCTTGCGCGCGCGGCGGCGATGCTGCGCCGCTCGCCCGATATCGAGGTGCTGGTGAAAGGTGATTCAAGGGTGCCCTACGGGCGAGTGGTCGATGCCATGGTGACCCTGCAGGAGGCCGGTGCCGCGAAGATAGGCTTCGTCACGGATCCGCTGCCGGCGAAAAAGCAACGCTGATGAGCGAGCGCAAGAGCGATGGCTGGGTGTCGATCACGCTGTCCGTGCTGGTGCACCTGACTATCGTGGGCCTGCTCGTGTGGGGTTGGTGGAACTGGAAGCAACCCGACCCGGTACCGCAGCAGCTGGCGATCGAAGCCACCGTCGTGGATGCGCGCAACGTTCCAGCCGATGCGCTGGTGATCCCGACCAACCCCGAGGCGAAGCCCCAGCCCGTACCTGCACCGCCGGAGCTGCCACCGCAGCCGGAGCCCACGCCACCGGAGCCGCCCAAGGTGGACGAGGCGCAGCAACAGCGGGAGCACGAGGAGCAGCAGCAGGTCGAGCGGGAAAAGCGTGCCGCGGACGAGAAGAAGGCCGAAGAAGAACAGGCCGAAGAGAAGCGGGCCGAACAGAAAGAAGCCCAGGAAAAGGCCGCAATCGACGCTGCCAGGGCTGCGGAAGAAAAGAAGCAGCGAGAGGATGCGGAGCGCGTGGCGCGTGAGAAGGCTGACAAGGAGTCCAGGCAGCGCGCAGCCGAACAGCGCATCCGCGATCAGCGCGAGTCCGAGTTGCGCTCGCAACTTGCCGCGGAGGAGCGGCTCAATGCGGTTCGCTCCAGCGGACTGCAAAACCAGTACCTCGCGATGATCCAGGCACATATCGAGCGCAACTGGAATCGCCCGGGCAGCGTTCGGCCAGGGCTGGTGTGCGAGGTGCAGGTCGCACAGGTCCCTGGCGGGCAGGTGGTGGGCGTGAAAGTGGGCTCGTGCAATGGCGATGCGGCCGTGCGACAGTCGATTGAAGATGCGGTCAATCGCGCGTCTCCGTTGCCATCGCCACCGGATCCGGCCTTGTTCGACCGGAGCTTGAGCCTTACATTCAGGCCCCAGGAATGAACGAGCCCTCAGGAATGACACACAAGACAGCAATTCGCAGCATTGTCCGGTGGTGGGCCGTCGGTCTGCTGGCGGCCGCAGGCCTGCTGGGCGCCGTCGCGCCCGCGCGCGCGGAACTGAAGATCGACATCACCAAAGGGGTGACCGATCCGATCCCCATCGCGATCGTGCCGTTCGCGCGCAGTCCGGCGGACGGCGGCCTGGACGTCGCGGCAGTCGTGCAGCGTGATCTCGAGAGTAGCGGGCGTTTCAAGCCGATGGAACGTCGCGACATGCTCACGACGCCCACGCGATCTGGCGAGATCCAGACTTCCGACTGGCGCGCTGCGCGCAACGACTACATCGTCGTGGGTCGCGTGGTGAGCGGCGCCAATGGTGAGCTGGTCATCGAGTTCGAGCTGCAGAACCTGCTCAACGGGCAGAACATCCTGAACCAACGCGTCACCGTGACGCCCACTGCGCTGCGCCATGGCGCGCACCGCGCGGCAGACCTGGTGTACGAGAAAATCCTCGGCACGCGCGGCGCGTTTGCCACGCGCATCGCGTATGTGTCGGTCGATGGCAAGGCGCCCAATCAGCGCTACCAGTTACTGGTCGCCGATGCGGACGGCGAGAACATGCGCAAGGTGATGGAATCGCGCATGCCCATCATGTCGCCCGCCTGGTCCCCCGATGGGCAATGGCTTGCGTATGTGTCGTTCGAGAACCGCGTCTCCGCTGTGTACGTGCAACGTCTGAGCAATGGCGAGCGTCGCCAGGTGTCGCAGCGCGCCGGCGTGAACAATGCGCCCGCCTGGTCGCCCGATGGGCAGAAGCTCGCGCTCACTCTCTCGGGCAGCAGCGGCAATCTCGACGTGTACGTGCTCACGCTCGCCGGCCAGAACCTCGTGCGACTCACGAACGATGCCGCGATCGACACCGAGCCCCACTGGGCCCCTGACGGCAAGTCGATCTACTTCACATCCGACCGCGCCGGCGGTCCGCAGGTGTACCGAATCGGTCTCACCCCCGGCGAGCGTCCCAAACGCTTGACCTTCGGCTCGGGCTACAATGCACGTCCGCGTGTCTCACCGGATGGCAACCAGCTCGCGATGGTTACGCAGGAAGGCAGCGGCTTCCACATCGCGGTGCAGGACCTCACGAACAACTCCGTCCGCTCGCTGTCCAAGGGCGCATTGGATGAATCACCGAGCTTCGCGCCCAACGGCGCGGTGTTGATCTTTGCGGGTCGCGAGCGCGGACAGGGTACGCTTGCGACCGTATCGATAGACGGACTGGTGACGCAGCGACTGAAATCCGATCAGGGTGAAGTACGCGAGCCGGTCTGGGGCCCTTTTGTCGACTGAGTAATCTTTGGAGTGCATGACATGCGAAAGACCGTATTGGTGGTGATGCTTGCGGGTGTTCTGGCCGCTGCGATGACGATGGGCGGCTGCTCGAACAAGAAGGTGAAAACCCCGGCTTCCGGCACCACGGAGGAGGCTGTCAGCAGCACCACCGGCACCGATTCACAGAACGCGGGCATCGGCTCGGACAGCGTGGACAATCTGGGCCGCAACGGTCCACAGGATGCACAGGGCCAGCAGCGCATCATCTACTTCGACTTCGACCGCAGCGACATAAAGCCGGAGTTCGTCGACGTTATCGCCTCGCATGGCCGTTACGCCGCCAACAACCCGTCCACGAAGATCCGCCTCGAAGGGCATAGTGACGAGCGAGGTTCGCGCGAGTACAACATCGGCCTCGCCGAGCGCCGTGCGCAGACCGTGAAGCGCGCGCTGCTCCTGCAGGGCGCGCAGGAGTCGCAGATCGCCACGGTCAGCTATGGTGAGGAACGCCCCGCCGTTTCCGATAGCACCGAGGATGCGTATACCAAGAATCGCCGTGTCGAGATCACCTACCCGTGAGGGGCGCACGATGAAGTCGTTCGTCAGTGCAACGGCCCTGAGTGCGATCCTGCTGCTGGCAGGGTGCACGACGGTACCCGAAGATGACCCCATGCAGACCCGGCTCGATGATCTCGACTCACGGGTCGGTCGCATAGATCGAGTCGTGTCGAACCAGAGTCTCGTGCAGCTTCAGCAGCGGGTTGAAATCCTGCAGGGCGATCTGCGCACGTTGCGTGGCGAGATCGACGAGCTGCAGAACAGCAACGAGGCCCTGCGCAAGCAGCAGCGCGATCTGTATGCAGATCTGGATCAACGCTTGAAGGCTGCGCCAGTGGGTGGCGGAAGCTTCGGCGGCGCGTCCGCGTCTGTTGCTGCGGGCGACGAGCAGAGCTCGTACAACCGCGCGTTCGATCTACTGAAGGCTGCCGACTTTACCGGCGCGATTGCCGAGTTCACCCGCACGGCTGCCGCCTATCCGCAGGGATCGCTGGCCGACAATACGCAGTACTGGCTCGGCGAGGCCTACTACGTCACGCGCGACTACGACAATGCGAACGCCGCATTCCAGCGAGTGCTCACGCGCTGGCCGGACTCGCGCAAGGCACCCGATGCACTGCTCAAGATGGGGTTGACCCAGCTCGAGCAGAAGCGCCCGGGCGCCGCGCGCTCGACGTTGCGTCAGGTGACCGAGCGTTATCCCGGTTCGGACGCCGCGCGCATCGCCGGCGAGCGGCTGCAGAAGATTCCCGCCGACGCACGCTGAGGTCGCCGTGAGCGACCGTCTGAAGATCACGGAGATTTTCCACTCGCTGCAGGGCGAGGCGGATACCGCCGGTATTCCCACCGTGTTCGTGCGCCTGACGGGCTGTCCGCTGCGTTGCCGGTATTGCGACACCGCCTATGCCTTCCAGGGAGGCGATTGGTGGACGATCGATGACGTTGTTGCTCGGGTGCGCGACTTCGCCGTACGGCATGTGTGCGTCACGGGCGGCGAGCCGCTGGCGCAGAAGAACTGCCTGCTCCTGCTGCAACGCCTCTGCGACAGCGGGCTGCGCGTGTCGCTCGAAACCAGCGGCGCGCTGCCCATCGCCGAAGTCGACTTCCGCGTGATCAAGGTGGTGGACGTGAAGACCCCGGCCTCGGGCGAGGCTCATCGCAACCTCTATTCGCAGCTCAATTCCCTCGCCTCGACCGACCTCATCAAATTCGTGATCGCCGATCGCAACGACTATGACTGGAGCTGCACCAAACTGTCCGAGCTGCGACTGGCGCAGCAGTGCGCGGTGCTGTTCTCGCCCAGTCATGGCCAGTTGGCACCGGGGGAGCTCGCGGACTGGATTCTCGCCGATCAGCTCCCCGTGCGACTGCAAATACAGCTGCACAAGTACCTGTGGGGAGATCGGCCCGGCCGATGAGCAAGCCTGCCCCCCGTGCTGTTGTCCTCCTCTCCGGAGGACTCGACTCAACCACCGCACTGGCTATTGCGCGGCGTGAGGGCTACGAGTGCTACACGCTCGCCGTAGCCTATGGTCAGCGCCACGCCGTGGAGCTTCAGGCCGCGACGATGCTGTCCTCGCGGCTCGGTGCGCGCGAGCACCGCTGCATGAACGTCGACCTGGCCGGAATCGGTGGTTCGGCCCTAACCGATCAAGAGCTGGCAGTACCCGAGCAGGGGGGCGAGGGTATTCCGATTACCTACGTCCCCGCGCGGAACACGCTGCTGCTGTCGCTCGCGTTGGGCTGGGCAGAGGTCCTTGGGGCCAGCGACATTGTCGTAGGTGTGAATGCGGTGGACTACTCAGGCTATCCGGACTGCCGCCCCGAGTTCATCGCAGCGTTCGAGCAGCTCGCGCAGCTTGCAACCAAGGCTGGTACACAAGGCCGCGCTCTGCGCATTCAGGCACCACTGATCCATTGGAGCAAGGCGCGCATCATCCAGGAAGGCACAGCGCTGGGAGTCGACTACGGCCTCACCGTGTCCTGCTACAAGGCAGATGTGCTGCTGCGCGCCTGCGGGCGCTGCGATTCCTGCCGCCTGCGGCGCGAGGGCTTCGTCGCCGCAGGAATTCCTGATCCGACGCGTTACCGCTGAGCCGGGTTCCGGTATCATGCGCCGCCGTCGAGGCACGTTTCTCAGCGGGTCGGTAGCTCAGTCGGTAGAGCAGTACCCTTTTAAGGTATTGGTCCTGGGTTCGAGCCCCAGCCGACCCAAATCTGAGTTCACGGTTGCAACTGCTCCAGCATCTGCCGCAGCGCTGGCCTGCCATCGTTCCAGATCTCGTAGCGCGGCCAGGGATCCTGCGTCGAACCCACTTGCACCGTGAGTTGCCGTGCCGAGGCCAGCAGACGCCACACCGCGGGCTCGCAGCGATAAACGAGGGGTGCCAGAGCGAACCCTCGTGCGGGCGCGTGGGGCAGGGCAGCGATACCGAAGTCCCGGGGCGTGCCCGCTTCCGGGTGCAATTCGATGACCTGATCGTCCGCCACCATGCGCAGTGTACGCGGGGCCGGATCGACATCCTTGCTCACACCGAACCAGTAGTACGCGAGCAGCAGCGACTGATGCTGCGAATTCTGGTTGACGTCCACCGCAACCACCGTCACATACGAGAATTGTCGCGACGCAGTTTCCTGCACCGGCGCGAACAGCAACGGTTGTGCGGGGGTGGTGACGGTTGCACCGGTCTCGCGGTCCAGTGCTTCGGTGGGCACGGAGGGCGCAGACGTACAGGCCGTCAACACAAGCAACGAGAGGGTCACGAGCAGTTTTGGACGCATGACATCAGTCTACCGCGCGCGCCGGCTGCGAACCTAGGGAGGTCCCGCCGCGCGTTCGCCCAGCAAGCCGCCCTGCGTCGCCGCGGGCGCGACGCGTAAAAACAGATGCACAGGATCGTGTGACTTGAGCACTTTGTTGGCGCGCGCAATCTCCACCTCACCGCGTGGATGCACGGTGAGGGTTGCAGCACCATCCCTCACGGCACTGACCAGGTGCGCGACGATCGCGTCGTCGTCCAGGTCGGAGAGCAAGCTGCGAAAATAAGCGTCGAGCTTTGCGCCGGCGTCATTCACAGGCATGGTCGCAGCTCTGCCAAGATCAGCGTTAGAGGTCACATCCAAACGATCCGAGGCGAAACCGTCTGCGACGAGTTGCGTTTTGATCTGACCCGCCAACGCCGGGCTTGCATATAGTGCGATCATACGATCCATGATGTGAGCGTAACTTCCGGGTTTCCGAGCAGGGATCAGTGCTTTGCTGATGGTGCTATAGGCATCGTCCTACAGTGATGCCTTGCGATGCCCGCTCACGTTGCTGCCGGCATCGGGCGGCAATCGCCAGTAGATGAGGGCGGATGACAGAGAGATGATGCCCACCGCCAGATATGCGATGGAGAAATCGAAGGGCATGAGAACGCTGCTGCCGCGCGTGGCAGCAGTGATATGCAGCACCTGCGCCGCGAGGCCAACCCCCAGCGTCAGTGAGAGCTGCTGGGCAGTTCCCGAAAAACTGGTGGCATGGCTCATGTCGCGCTCGGCGATGTCTGCATACGCCATCGTACCCACGCAGGTGAACATCAGCGAACGCGAAAATCCCGTCGCAAGAAACAGCAGCAGCATCAAGGGATGCGGCGTGCCGGCAGTGAGCAGTGAATAGCCGAGAAGCAAGCCGCTGGCGATCAACGTGTCGGCAATCAACAGTCGG
This sequence comes from Steroidobacteraceae bacterium, assembly GCA_039929265.1. Classification (GTDB taxonomy): domain Bacteria; phylum Pseudomonadota; class Gammaproteobacteria; order Steroidobacterales; family Steroidobacteraceae; genus ZC4RG30. Next base: position 10,881 of record JBDSRN010000170.1, read on the forward strand.
CGAAAGCCGAACCGACGTACGAGGCGGCTCGCGCTGGTCCGCATCATCACAGCACCGACGGCGCCGGCGAACGTGAGCAGGCCCGAGTTGAGCGGCGTTAGACCGAAACCCACCTGCAGCATCATGGGCAGCAGCAGAGTGCTGGCGCCCAGCGCGACGCGAAACAACGCGCCGCCGAGGAGGGCCGCACGAAATGTGGTGGTGCGCAGTAGTGCCAGATTGATGATGGGATGCAGTACGCGACGCGAGCGCAACGTATAGAACGCGAGCAACAGAAACCCGAGCCCCAGAAGGGCCGAGATCGCGGGTGCGGGAATGAGCTCCTTGCCCAGATTCTCCAGCCCGAGCACGAGGCTCGCGACACCGGACCCGAGCAGTGCCCAGCCCCGCAGATCGAGCGGCCGCGCCGGCTCCGGCTCCGCCTCGTCGAGATAGCGTGTCGCCAGCATATAGCCGATCAGCCCGATGGGCAGATTGATGAAGAATATCCAGCGCCACGAACCGTAGGTCGCGACGAAGCCGCCGATCAACGGTCCGACTATCGGTGCCACCAGTGCCGGTATCGTGATCCATGCCATGGCTCCCACGAGCTCGTTCTTCGGAATTTTGCGCAGGACGACGAGGCGCCCCACCGGGACCATCATTGCCCCACCGATGCCTTGCAATGCGCGCGCCGCAATGAGCTGGTAGGTGTCGTTAGACAGGCCACATGCGAGCGATCCGAGGATGAACACGATGATGGCGCCGCGGAAGACAAC
>JBDSRN010000171.1:0-15124 GCA_039929265.1 Steroidobacteraceae bacterium
GTCATCGGACGCTTCCTGGAACATCCGCGCGCGTTCTATTTTTCCAACGATGGGCAGCCCGAGCTCTTCTGCGCGAGCGCGGACTGGATGGAGCGCAATTTTTTCCGGCGCGTGGAGGTGGCGTTCCCAATCCTCGATCCAGTCTGCCGCGAGCGCATCATCGAAGACCTGGACGTCTATCTGCACGACGACACGCACGCGTGGATTCTGGGCACGGACAATCGCTACCAGCACAGCGTCATGCCGGGCACCGACGCGATCAACGCGCAGGCACTGCTGACCGCGCGCTACGCAGTCACGACGAGCTTCAACCTCGCGCCGTGAAGACGCGCAGGCGCACACCGTGCGCCTTCAGGTGCTCGATCTCCTGCTGCAGATCCGCCACCGTCAGCGCATGCTCGCGGATATAACGCGCCGGGAATCGCACCTCGAGCGCGCGCGGCTTCGCGGTGAGCTGGATCTCCGGCAGCCCCTGCGCGCTGCGCCCACGATGCAGCAACACCGCGATGCGCAACAGCACGATCAGATAGAGCGCCAGCCGATCCCACGGCGGAATGAGGTCTTCCAGTCCCTCAAGCAGCAACTTGCGCCGGTGACTTGCGACCAGCCGCGCCAGCAAATGCTGCTCCTCGCAAGCGAATCCTGGCAGATCCGCGTTCTCGATGAGATACGCGCCGTGCCGGTGATAGCCGCTGTGCGAGACATCGAGCCCGATCTCATGCAGGCGCGCGGCCCAGCGCAGCGTGAGCTCGGCAAGCGGATCCTTGAGCTGCCACACCTCGCGCGTCTGCGCGAGAAACGCCAGCGCGGTCTGTTCGACGCGTTGCGCCTGACCTGCATCGACGTGATAGCGCTGCTGCAGTGAACGCGTGCTGCGCTCGCGGGCGTCCTCATCGGTGTAGCGACCGATCATGTCGTACAGCAACCCTTCGCGCATCGCGCCATCGGCGACGCGCATCTGCGTCATCGCGAGCTGCTCGAATACCTCGGCGAGAATCGCGACGCCGGCGGCGAACACCGGGCACCGCTCCTCGGTCACCGCCGCGAGTGATACCGCGCGCATGTTGCCGAACTTGATGAGCTCGCGAATCAGTCGCTCGATACCCGCACCGGTGATGTAGAGCGACTGCGGATCGAGCTCGCGCAGCGCTTCGGAGATCGCGCGCACCGTGCCAGAGCTGCCCGATGCATGTTCCCAGCCGCGGCGCCGGAACGCCGCCTGCACCGGCTCGAGCTCGAGCCGCGCGGCGAGCCGCGCGCGCGCGAAGCGCTTCTCCGACAGCTTGCCGTCGCTGAAGAAATTTCGGCTCAGCGTGACGCAGCCCATCTGCAGGCTTTCCATCTCGAGCGGTTCAAGCCCTTCGCCGATGATCATCTCGGTGCTGCCACCGCCGATGTCGAGCACCAGGCGGCGCCCCGAATCACTGGGCGAGGTGTGCGCGACGCCCGAATAGATCAGACGCGCCTCTTCCATGCCGGAAATGATTTCGATCGGATGACCGAGCGCCTCGCGCGCGCGTTCGAGGAATGCCTGTTTGCGTCGTGCGCTACGCAGCGCGTTGGTGCCGACGACGCGCACGCTGTCGGCACGCATGTCGCGCAGGCGCTGACCAAAGCGCGTGAGGCAGGCGAGCGCGCGCGCGCTCACGGCCTTGTCGAGGCGTCCGTCGTCGTCGACGCCTTCGGCGAGCCGCACCATCTCGCGCAGTCGATCGATGATGACGATCTGCCCGAGATCGTGGCGCGCCACGACCATGTGAAAGCTGTTGGAGCCAAGATCGACGGCGGCAAGAACATCGGGAACGCGCGAGGCCGCGCGACTCAAGCACGCACCCGAATCATCAGCCGGAGAAGGACGATCCGCAGCCGCAGGTGGTCGTCGCGTTCGGATTGCGGATGACGAACTGCGCGCCATCCAGCCCTTCGCGATAATCGATTTCGGCGCCGCTGAGGTACTGGACGCTCATCGGATCCACCAGCAGCTTCACGCCCTGGTTCTCGACGCACACATCGCCATCCTGCAGCGTCTCGTCGAACTCGAAGCCGTATGACAGACCGGAACATCCCCCACCCTGCACGAACACTCGCAGCATGAGCGACGGATTGCCTTCGCCAAGAATGAGGTCGCCGACTTTCTTCGCGGCAGCATCGGTGAACACCAGCGTCGGGCCGGTGTCCTGCGCCTCGACGGCCTGGCTTGTGGCGGTCATCTTTTTTAATTCCAATCCTGACAAGAACTTACGCCTATTCTAGGGCTTGCGGGCTGCGCTGGCAACGCAGATCAGACGACCTTGTATGGTGGCGCCATCGGCGATTTCGATGACGCCGTAACGAACATTGCCTTCCACCTTCGCCTGGGCCCCGAACACGACGCGCTCGCGGGCCGTGATGTCGCCCTTTACCGCCCCGTTGAGCACCACCTGGGTGGCGACCACGGACCCCTCGATTACCCCCGATTCGCTCACCGACAGCATCGAGCTGGCCTCCCCCTCGGCCGTCACGCTGCCCGTGACGCGGCCGTCCAGGTGCAGGCCGCCGGTGAAGGTGAGGTCGCCCTCGACGCGCGTGGCGCGCCCGATCAGCGTATCGATACGGCTGGCCTGGTCCTTGCGAGTACCGAACATCAGGCGGACTCCAGCTTCCAGAGATAGGTCTGGCGGATCGCGTCCACGCCCTTCTTGCTCGGGCGCAGCTCAACCGTCGTGCGCTCGGGCTTGAACCCGGCCGGCAGCGTCAGCGGCTGATCGATGGTCTGCCGATAGCGGAAATTGAAGCGCAGCTCACGCGTCTGATCGCCGGTGAGCTTCGCCAGTTCGTGGGACTCGGTCTGTTCGCCGCGCGAACCCTCGACCGTAATGCTGATGGTGCCGCTGATCTGGTCCTCGGGGCTCACGGGGCGCCCGAGTTCCAGGTGCACCGTGACCTGGGCAGGGGTGTCTTCCGAGCCCAGCACCCGGAACTGCTGAATGCGGATGGGCGGGCCCTGCGCGCCCTGTCCCACGATGCCGCGATAAAACGCCAGATCCTGCGCCTGGCGCGCCACCTGCGCCTGCAGCGCGCCGATGGTGCGCGCGATTTCCGAGCGCTCGCGCGTCTGGCCGACCCGACCGGTCTCCTGCGCCGCGAGTTGCACGCGCAGCTCGCGATTGTCGGCCTGCAGGCGCTCGATCTCCACGCCCAGCTCCGTGCGCTGCTGCGCGACGGCGAGGCGATCGAAGCCGGCATCGAAGCGGCCAAACTCATAGGTAACGTACAGGGCAAGCAGCACGAGGGCCGTGGCACCGCCGAGCGCGAGCCAGCGACGCGCAGGCGCGTACGTGCGGATGACGACCCGGGCAGGAGACTCCATCGCCACTGCTAACTCGCTGCGGAACGGGTAGCGACAGGCTCGCTGGCGGAAATTGCGCGGCGCCCCCACCAGCTTGGATACGGCGGCAGGCCTGCGGAGGAATGCAGCACGCCCAATTCGTGCAATGCCCGCACATACACCGGACGCTTGAAATAGATCACTTCGCGTACGGGCTGCCAATAGTCCACCCAGCGCCACCGATCAAATTCCGGGGCGTTGCCCGTGGAATCGAAACTGAACTGCGCGTCCTCGTCGCGCAGGCGCAGCAGGAACCAGCGCTGCTTCTGGCCGATGCACAGCGGTTTGGCGTCGCGACGCACGAAGCGCTGCGGCAGACGGTAGCGTAACCAGCGCTGCGTGCGCCCGACCACGGCGATATGCGCCGGGTCGAGGCCGATCTCCTCCTTGAGCTCGCGGAACAGCGACTCCTCGGGACTCTCGCCGCGCTGCATCCCACCCTGCGGAAACTGCCAGCCGCGTCCCCCGGCGCGACGCCCCAGGAACACTTCGCCGCCCTCGCGCATCAGCACGATGCCGACGTTGGCGCGGAAGCCGTCCCGGTCGATGAGGTCGCTCATGCGTTTGTTTTACCTGCCGCAGGTCCCATCCTCAAGGTAGGCTTGCTCAATATGCGTCGTCCGGCACAGCTGGCAGGCATCGCGGCTCTGGCGGCCTGCGCGCTTGTCCTCCTCGCGCTCTCACTACTCCTCGGTCCGGCCGAAATCGGCTGGCAGCGCGTGCTTGCGGCCCTCGCAGGCGATGGCGACCCATTCGCCAGAACCGTACTCCTGGAGTTGCGCCTGCCCCGTGCGCTCGCCGCTTTTTCGGTGGGCAGCGTGTTGGCGCTGGCCGGCGCGTTGCTGCAGGCCGTATTCCGCAATCCACTCGCCGATCCGTTCGTGCTGGGCGTCTCGGGCGGCGCGGCGATCGGCGGGCTGCTGGCGATGCTGGTCGGCGCAAGCCTGATCGTGCTGCGGCTCTCCGCGCTGGCAGGCGCCGCCGTGGCGGTCCTGAGCGTATTCGCGCTGGGACGGGGCGGCGACAACGCGCGCCTGCTGCTGACCGGCGTAGTGCTGGCAAGCGGCTGCGGTGCGATCGTCACGGTATTGCTCGCGATCGCCGATGTGGGCCAGCTGCGCGGCATGGTGTTCTGGCTGTCGGGCGATCTGGGCTTCGCACCGGACCCGCTGGTGAGCCTGCTGGCCGCGGCAGCCGCCCTTGCGGGTGCGCTGCTGCTCGCCCGCCCGCTCAACGTGATCGCCTCGGGTGAACTGCGCGCGCGCAGCGTTGGTCTGGATGTGGATGCGGCACGCTGGACCGCGCTGCTGGCGAGCGCGGCGCTGACCTCGGTGGCCGTGGTGGCTGCCGGGACGATCGGCTTCGTCGGACTGATCGCACCGCACGCCGTGCGCATCGCGTTCCGCACCAGCGACCATCGCATCGTCGCGCCGGCTGCCGCGCTCGCGGGTGGCGCGATCCTTACCGCGGCGGATCTGATCGCCCGCAGCATCGCGGCGCCTCGTCAACTGCCCGTCGGCGCCGTGATGGCGCTGCTGGGCACGCCGCTGTTCCTGCTGCTGCTCAGGCGCGGCGCTCGATCACGCCCCGACGCCCCTTGAGATAGTCGAGCCCGCCCTGCATCAGCGCCGCGAAGCCGGCGTGATCCTTGGACAGCACCGCGGTGCGGATACGCTCAACCGCCTGCGCCAGCGCCTCCAGCGACTCGGCGCCGTAGTCATTGAGGCTCTGGATCTCGAAGTAAAGATCCGGGCTTTCCTCTGCGACGCTGCCCGCGACATCCAGTTGCGCATCGAACGTGGTGCTCGACATCTGCGCGAGCCGCGGCGCCGCTTCACCGCTGCCGGCGAGTGCGGTGAAAAACGCGATGTTCAGCGCATGCGAGAGCCCGAGGACATACGCGATCAGGCGATCGTGCTCGTCCAGGCTCATGACCACCTGCTCGGCCATGGTAGGGGCAAACAGGGCGCGGGCGGCATGGAGCGCGGCAGGCACACCGAGGTCTACGAAGATCACGTGCCGGCCCGACAACAGCTCGGTGCTCGGTCCGAACATCGGATGCACCGAGGTCACGCGGCAGCCATGCGAGCGCAGCGCATTCAGGCCACCGCGCAGCGGTGATTTCAGCGAGCCGAGGTCGAAGATGACCCCGGGCGGTCGACGCAGCGCGAGCTCGCGCAGGATTCCGTCCGTGACTCCGAGCGGCGTCGCGACGACGATGAAATCGTGGTCGAGCGTGCTGTTGCGCCAGTCGTCGAGGGCGGTCACGCCTGCGGGCGCACCGCCGGGATCCGCGACATCGACGCCGAAGCCCTGCGAGGCGAGGAACTGCACAAACCAGCCGCCCATCTTGCCGTTGCCACCGATCACAAGCGCGCGCCGGCCGCTGCCCGCGGCACCCGCAGCGACACTGGCCTGCTCCTGGGTTGCGAGCGAACTACGGATCAGCATGCGCATGAGCTCTTCGGCGACATCGCCGGGGATGCCGAGCGCCTCCGCGCGTCCGCGCGCGCCGAGGATGACCTCGCGCTCGCGTTGATAGTCGCGGGTGGGATGACCGGTGGCGCGCTTCACCGCCGCGATTTCGCGGCTGGCAGTCTGGCGGGCCGCGATGATCTCCAGCAGCTGGCTGTCGAGGTCGTTGAGTTGTTTGCGCAGTTCGTCGAGGGTCATCGGGAGAGCCCGGTGGTTAAGCCGGGCTCTCTTTTATCGACGCATCAGCCGCGTGGCAAGTGAATCACCGCAGGGGCAGCACGAAACTGAGCTCGACCGCCGGACGCCCCGGCTCGATGAAGTAATAGCGATCGTTGCGCCAGGAGCGATAACCGCGGCCGTAGGGCTCGCGCCAGCCCGGAGCACGCGGCGGGCCATAACGGTAGTAGCGCGGCGCCGGGTAGTAGCGGTGGCTATACCAGCGGCTGTCGTTCCAGTGACGGCGATCGTGGCTGCGCTCGTACCGGTTGTCGCGGCGCTCCTCGCGCCGGTCTTCACGACGCTCGTGCCGGGAGTCGTTCCAGTCCCGGGCGCTCGCCATGCCACCCACGGCGCCGCCACCGATGCCGATGAGCACTGCTGCAAGGATTGCTTTGCTGGACATGATCCACCTCCGGTGACTCTGGCTGCCAGTCTCGCGCCGGGCGACTGAACCCGACCTGAATCCCGCGTTACCATGTGGCAATGGCCGAATTGCATCACACCGAACTGCTGCCCGATCCGCTGCCGCGCGAGCCGCTGCAGCTCGCCGCGGTCTGGCTGGCACAGGCGTGCGAGCGCCGTGCACAACCCAATCCCGACGCGATGGTGCTCGCCAGCGCGAATGCGGTGGGCCAGCCGTCCGCGCGCGTGGTGCTGTGCAAGGGCATCGTCGTCACGCCCGGTTATGTTCGCTTCGTCAGCAACTACGAATCGCGCAAGGGACACGAGCTCGAGCTAAATCCGCGCGCGGCACTCGTGATGCACTGGGATCACGCACATCGCCAGGTGCGCATCGAAGGGCGCGTGCTGCGGGCGTCCGCCGCGGACAGCGATGCGTACTTCGCCGCGCGCGGGCGCGGCAGCCAGATCGGCGCGTGGGCGAGCGCACAGAGCCAGCCGCTGAATTCGCGCGAGGCGTTGCAGGCAGCAATCGACGCACAAAGCAAACGCTTCGTGGACACCTCGCCGATTCCGCGACCGCCGTGGTGGGGCATGTACCACCTGTGGGTCGAGGCGGTGGAGCTCTGGAGCGAAGGGGACGCTCGCAACCATGATCGGGCGCGCTGGCAGCGTGATCTGCAACCCGACATCACGCAATGCAGCGTCGGACCTTGGCACGCAATACGTCTGCAGCCCTGAGCCGCGCACAACTCGATGTGGAAGTCGCTCAGGATCCTCCTCTTGTCGAGCCTGCTCGCCGGTGTTGCGGCGACGGCGTGGCTGGAACGCTCGCGCAGCACGAGCTGGCAGGACATGCTGTGGGTCGGCGTGTTTCCGGTCAACGGCTACGGCAGCGCGACAGCAGCGCAATTCGTCGACACGCTGCGCGAGAACGATTGTCACGCCGTGCAGGAGTGCATCGCGCGCGAAGCCCAGGCGAACGGCGTGCAACTTGCCGGCAGGTTGGTGCTGATGGCCGGACATCGCGTCATCTCGGTGACCGATGCGCAGATGCCCGCTTCGCTGCGCGACGTGTCGATCCGTGCGCGCAGCGCACGGCAGATCAACTGGACGCGCCCGTGAACGTGACGCAGCCGGTGCTGGTCGCAGATGCGCTGCGCATCACTGCCGGTGCGCGTCTGCTGGTCGATGCGCTGCAGCTGCTGGTGCGCCCGGGGCAGTTCATCGCGGTGCTGGGGCGCAACGGCTCGGGCAAATCGCTGACGCTCGCGACCCTGGCGGGGCTGCGCGCCACGCAAGCCGGCAGCGTGGCGCTCGCGGGCAAGTCGTTCAAGCAGCAATCACGCCGCGCGATCGCGCGGCAGCTCGCGTTCCTGCCGCAGGATCGCGAAGCCGCGTTCGCCACGACGGTGCTGGAGCACGTGCTGATCGCACGCCATCCGCACCTGAAACTGTGGCAACACACCGACGCCGCCGACGAGGCCCTTGCACGCGCAGCGTTGCATGATGTCGGCCTCACCGGTTTCGAGACGCGCTCGATGGCGACCCTGTCCGGCGGCGAACAACGGCGCGCTGCAATTGCAGGATTGCTCGTACAGGAGTCACAGCTGTACTTGCTCGATGAGCCCACCAATCACCTCGATCCACACCACCAGGTGCAGATTCTCGAGCTGTTCCGTGCGCGCTGCGCGCGCGGCGCATCCGTCATAGCAACGTTGCACGAGCCGACCATGGCAGCGCGCTACGCCGACTTCGCGCTGCTGCTGGCAGGCGACGGGGGCTGGCGCTTCGGTCACTGCGACGATGCATTGAGCGCCGCCAGCCTGACGGACCTTTATGGGGTGCCGATGCTCGAGGTCAACGGCGCGGGGCGCCGGGTGTTCGCACCATGCTGATCCGCATCCTCATCTGCACGCTTGCCGGCTGGTCCGGCTTCTTCGTCATGGGCGTCGAGCTGCTCGGCGGCCGGCTGCTCGCGCCGAGCTTCGGCAGCAGCATCTATGTGTGGGGCGCGCTCATCACGGTGTTCATGCTCGCGCTGTCGATCGGCTACCTGCTGGGCGGACGGCTGTCGCTGCGCGCCCCGAGCCTCGCGAAACTCGGCGTGTTGCTGCTGCTCGCGGCGCTGACCACGCTGCCGGTGCTGTGGCTCGCAGGTGCACCGCTCGATTCGCTCTCGATCGCGTGGCCCGATCCGCGCTGGGGTTCGCTGCTTGCGGCCGCCACGCTCTTCTTCGTACCGACCGTGCTGTCCGGAATGGTTTCACCCTACTGCGTGCGCCTGCTCGTCGAGGATGCCGGCAGGTCGGGACAGCGGGCCGGCCTGCTCTATTTCGTCTCGACTTTCGGCAGCGCCGCGGGGACCATCCTCACTTCGTTCTATCTCGTGCTGTGGCTGGAAGTGAATCAGATCCTGCTGACGCTGATCGGCATCTCGGTGCTGCTTGCCATCGGCGCCATACTCATCGGACGTGCCAGACATGTTTAAACGAAGCTGCGCTCTCGCCGTACTCACGCTGCTGTGCAGCGGCACCGCCCATGCGCAGATGAAGCTCGTGCACTCCGAGCGTTCGCTGGTGCGCGAGGTGCTGGTGTACGACTACGCCGGCCAACGCTGCCTGTGTTTCACACGCGAGTGCCGGCTCGGGCGCCAGTCGTGCGAATGGCTCAACGGCTCCCACGAGTTCACGATGGGCTACGCGCGCATGATGCTCGGCGCCTCGCTGTACATGAATCCCGATCCGCGCCGGATCCTCGTGATTGGACTAGGCGCCGGAATTCTGCCGACTGCGCTGGTGAAGGTGCTGCCGGAGGCGCAGATCGACGTCGTGGAGATCGACCCCGCGGTGACCAAGGTCGCGCGGCGCTTCTTCGGCTTCAAGGACAACGAGCGCCTGCGCGTGTTCGAGGAAGACGGGCGAAAATACGTGAAGCGCGCCGCGCGCGAAGGCAAACGCTACGACCTGATCATGCTCGACGCCTTCGAGCACGCTTACATACCCGAACATCTGCTGACGCGCGAGTTCCTCATCGAAGTGAAGTCCTTGCTTGCTCCCGGCGCGGTTCTGGCCGCGAACACCTTCTCCAGCAGCAGGCTGTACGATCACGAATCCACGACGTATGCCGCAGTGTTCGGCCAGTTCTACAACCTGCGCCACGACAATCGCATCATCCTCGTGCGGCCAGACGGCCTGCCCGAGGCGGCAATCATCGCCGCGCGCGCGGTGCAGCTGCACCCGGTGCTGAAACCCTACGGGGTCGAGGCGGACCTGCCCGATCTGTTCAATCGCAAACCCGACTGGGATACGAAGGCACGCGTCCTCACCGATCAGTACTCGCCCGCCAATCTGCTCAATCAATGATCGTGGTCCACCATCTCGAGAATTCCCGTTCGCTGCGCGTGCTGTGGGCACTGGAAGAGCTGGGCCTTGAATACCAGATCAAATCGTATCCACGCAATCCACGTACGCGCCTGGCACCGCCGGAGCTGCGCGCGGTGCATCCGCTCGGCAAATCGCCGGTCATCACCGACGGACCGCTGATGCTCGCGGAGTCCGGCGCGATCCTCGAGTATCTCGTGGAGACCTACGGCAACGGCGCGCTGCGGCCTGCGCCTGGCACGCCCGAGCGCCAGCAATATCGCTATTTCATGCACTACGCCGAAGGTTCGCTGATGCCGCTTATGCTGCTGCGGCTCGTCATCGGGCGGATGGGCGAGAAGCCCGTGCCGATCGTCGTGCGCTCGTTCGGGAGGATTCTCGGCAACGCCATCCATGCTTCTTTCGTGCGGCCGAATCTGCAACGTCACATGGATTTTCTGGAGAGCGAGCTCACGCAGCGCGCGTGGTTCGCCGGCGCGCTGTTCACCGCAGCCGACATCCAGATCAGCTATCCGCTCGAAGTCGCAGGTCAGCGCGCCGGCCTCGATGCAGGCCGCCCGCGACTGATGGATTTCCTGCGACGCATACATGAGCGCCCCGCATATGCGCGCGCGATCGCCCGGGGCGGTGCGCTCGCCCCTATTTCGTAACGGCGCCCAGCGCCGACTTGCGCGCGGCCTCGAACTCATCCCCTGCCGCCCACGTCGGCAGCGCGTCGTCGTTCGCCACAGCGAGGCCGGCGAGGAACACGAGTTGCGCATCCTCGATCATGCCGTCGAAGTTCCAGTTCGGATCGAACTCGTCGCTCGGTTGGTGATAGCGATTCTCTTCCCAGTCCTTGATCACCTGCGCCGCGAACCCTGCCGGCTTGCCGCGAAAATGCTCCGGCGTGTGGAAGTAGAACGCGGGCACGCCGATCTTGGCAAAGCTGAACTGGTCGGAGCGGTAGAAAAACCCGCGGTCAGGCACGGCGTCTGGATTCACGATGCGATCCTGGCGCTTCGCGAACGCCTCGATCACCGTGTCGAGCGATGACTTGCCCTTGCCGATGTACGTGACGTCGCTCGAGCGGCCCCAGACGTTGCCGCCGTCGACGTTGAAGTTCGCGGCAATATTGCCAGCGGGAAAGGTCGGATGTTGCGCGTACCACGCGGAGCCAAGGAGGCCCTGCTCTTCGGCGGCGACGAACAGGATCAGCACCGAACGCCGCGGCGGCGTCGGCAATGCCTTGAATGCCTTCGCGACGGCCAGGATCTGGGCGACACCGGCGCCGTTGTCCAGCGCGCCGTTGTAGATCCTGTCACCGGTCTTGTCGGGCTCCCCGATGCCCAGATGATCGTGATGGGCAGTGAACACCACGACCTGGTGTGCAAGCTTCGGGTCGCTGCCGCGCAGCAGGCCCGCGACGTTCGCCGTGACCTTCTTCTTGACCGTATTGTTGAACTGCAGCGAAGTCATTACACCGAGCGGCACCGGCGTGAAATTACGCGACTTCGCGGACTCCATGAGTTGCGCGAGATCCTGCCCGCCAAGGGCGGCGAGTTGTTTCGCGGCATCTTCCGTCGCCCAGCCCTGCGCCTGGATGCGCGGCTCCGGACCCGCCGGCAACTGGAATTGCTCACCGCTCCACGAACTCTGCACGACCTGGAACGGATAGCCGGCCGAGGCGGTGGTGTGGATGATGATCGCTCCGGCTGCGCCCGCGCGCGCAGCGCTCTCATACTTGTAACCCCAGCGTCCGTAGTACAGACGCGTATTGCCCGCGAACAGCGCCGGATCCCAGTCCGGATCGTTGTTCATCATCAGGAGCACCTTGCCCTTCAGATCCACGCCCTTGAAGTCGTCCCACTGGAATTCGGGCGCCTGGATGCCGTAGCCGACGAACACGACCTCCGCATCCTTGATGGCGCCGCCGGGCGACTGCACGCCGCTCGCGGCGATGTACTGATCGTGCCATTTGAGGCTCAGCGTCTTGCCGTCTTTGCGGAAGCTCCACTGCTTCGGCATCTTCGCGTCGATGCCGACGATGTCGAACGCCTGCTCCCACGTGCCAGCGACACCACCCGGCTCGTAGCCCAGTGCCTGCAACTCGCCGGCGAGATACTTGCGTGTCCTTTCGTCGCCCGGAGTTGCCGGGCCGCGGCCCTCGTACTCGTCGCCGGAGATTGTACTGATCTGCGCACCGAGGTAGTCACCCGTGATCGACTGCGCCGCGGCGTCGCCTTCGGCGCTGAACTGCGGTTGTTGTGCCGCGGGCGGCGTCGCGACGGGCGTGTGCGCTTGCCTGCACCCTGTGAGGACGAACGCAGCACTCAGGATGATCGAAATTGCCAGTTTCATGGCGGCCCCAGAGGTTGGTTCAGTAGGCAATGGCTTCACGCACGCAATCCTGCAGGAGAGCATTGCTCGCGAGCACGGTGGTGGTGGCCAGACCCACGGGCCCGCCACTCAGATCGGTGAACGTGCCACCTGCCTCGCGCACGATGACCGTGAGTGCCGCGATGTCGAGGATGTTCACGTCGGATTCGACCACCACGTCCAGCGCGCCGCGCGCGAGCAGGTGGTAGTGCACGAAATCCCCATAACCGCGCAGACGATTCACGCGGCCAACCAGCGCGCCGAAGCGCGACCACTGCGGCTTTGCGGCGAGACTCCTGAGATTGCCAGTGGAGAGGATCGCCTGGTCGAGCGTCGCGACCTTGCTCACGTTGATGCGCTTGCCGTCGAGCCACGCCCCGCCGCCCTGCTCGGCCCAGGCGAGTTCCCCATAGGCGGACGCGGAAGAGACTCCGACCACCAGCGCTCCGGCCCGCATGAGCGCGATCTGCGTGGAGAAGAACGGGCACTCGCGCACGAACGACTTGGTGCCGTCGATCGGATCGACCAGCCAGACATTCTCAGCGTCGGTAGCGTGCTGGCCGGTTTCCTCGCCATGGAAACCGTACGACGGAAAGCGCCGGGTGAGGATGTCGCGGATCACTTCCTCGGAGCGGCGGTCTGCCTCCGTGACGGGCGAGCGATCCGACTTGATCTCGATCGCCAGATTGCTCCGGTACAGCGACTGGATCACCTCGCCCGCGGCGCGCGCGGCATCAAGGGCCGCCTGCAGTTCTTTCGATGACATGGGGCGCGACGTTGACACAGCCGCGTCACGCTGACCAGATGCGGCGCGTGCTAAGGTTTCGAGATGGGCAACAGGCTATCGAAGATCGTGACGCGCACCGGTGACGACGGCACCACAGGCCTCGGCGACGGCTCGCGCGTGCGCAAGGATTCCGCACGCATCGAGGCTTGCGGCAGCGTCGATGAATTGAACAGCTCGCTCGGGCTGGTGCTTGCGATCAGCGTCGTGCCCCGCAACATTGCAGCCGAGCTGCTCGAAGTGCAGCACGACCTGTTCGATCTGGGCGGCGAGCTCTGCATTCCCGGCCACCAGCTCATCGGCGAGGCGCAGGTGGAGCGGCTCGAGGCGGCTGTCGAACGATTCAACGAAGGCCTGCCGCCGTTGAAGGAATTCATCCTGCCGGGCGGCGGACCGGCCGCCGCGGCGTGTCATGTCTCGCGCACGATCTGTCGCCGCGCCGAACGCAACGTGTGGAGACTCGCGGCGAACGAGACGGTCAATGCGCAGGTGACGATGTACCTGAACCGACTCTCCGACCTGTTGTTCGTGGTGGCGCGTCTGCTCGCGCGCCACGAGAGCGGCAACGAAGTGCTGTGGAAGCGGGATCGGGGCTAGCTGCGAAGCCAGGTCCAGTCGAACCTCGGACCGGGATCTGTCTTGCGCCCGGGAGCGATGTCGCTGTGCCCGACGATGCGCTCGCTCGACAGCGTGGGATACGCGGCCAGCAGCGCGGGGATCAATGCATCCAGCGCGGCATACTGCGCGGCTTCGTAAGGTAGCTCATCGGTGCCTTCCAGCTCGATGCCTATGGAAAAATCGTTGCAGGCATCACGACCGGCGTAGCTCGACGTGCCCGCGTGCCATGCACGCTTGTTGAAGGCAACGAACTGCAGCAACTGCCCGTCTCGTCGTACCAGCAGGTGCGCCGACACGCGCTGCCCCGCGATCTCCTCGAAATACGGATGCTCGGTGCGCCGCAGGTTGCCTGTGAAGAATTGTTCGATGTGCGGCCCCCCGAATCCGCCAGGCGGAAGACTGATGCCGTGAATCACGATGAGGCTGATGTCATCGGCGCGCTGGCGCGCATCGAAATGCGGCGACAGCACCTGGCGGATGCCCAGTACCAGCCCGGTTGCGGCGTCCACTTGCATACCCAAGTATAGCCATGCGTTAGGCTAGAGCGATGAACGAGACTTGGGCAAAGCGCGACCTGGCGCACATCTGGCACCCGTGCACGCAGATGAAAGATCACGAAGAGCAGCTGCCGATGCTGCCGATACGTCGTGGTTCGGGCGTGTGGCTCGAGGACTACGAGGGCAAGCGCTATCTCGATGCCATCAGCTCCTGGTGGGTGAACCTGTTCGGACATGCGAATCCGTGTCTCAACGCCGCACTGCAGGAGCAGCTCGGCTCGCTGGAGCACGTTATTTTCGCAGGCTTCACGCATGCGCCTGCGATCGAGCTCGCCGAGGAACTGGTGCGCATCACGCCCGCGCCACTCACGCGCTGCTTCTTCGCGGACAACGGCTCCGCCGCGATCGAAGTCGCAGTGAAGATGAGCTTCCACTACTGGCGCAACAAGGGGCTTACGCGCAAGACGCGTTTCGTCACGCTCGCCAACAGCTATCACGGCGAGACGCTGGGCGCCCTGGCCGTCGGCGACGTGGCGCTGTACAAGGAAACCTACGCGCCATTGCTGATGGATGTGATCACGGTGCCTTCGCCCGACTGCTACGAGCGCGAGAATGGCGAATCCTGGCAGGACTACTCGCGCCGTCGCTTCGCGCTGATGGAGAGCGCGCTGGCGCAGCATGCAGACGAGATCGCCGCTGTGATCGTCGAGCCACTCGTGCAGTGCGCGGGCGGCATGCGGATGTACGACCCCGTGTATCTCAAAATGCTGCGCGAGGCGTGCGATCGCCACGGCGTGCACTTCATCGCCGACGAAATCGCGGTCGGCTTCGGGCGCACCGGGACGATGTTCGCCTGCGAGCAGGCGGGCGTGGCGCCGGACCTGCTGTGCCTTTCCAAAGGCCTCACCGGTGGCTACCTGCCGCTGTCCGTCGTGATGACCGGCGAGGACATGTACGCCGCGTTCTACGACGAGTACACGAAGCTCAACGCCTTCCTGCACTCGCACAGCTACACCGGCAACGC
>JBDSRN010000172.1:0-7913 GCA_039929265.1 Steroidobacteraceae bacterium
CGAGATGAACGGCGTCCCGGTCGTCGCGCTCGCGGGCACATGCATGGAGGCGGGGAAGACCGCCGCCGCGTGCGCCATTGTCTCGCGCATGCGGCACCGCGGCCTGGTCGTTGATGCGTTCAAGGCGACGGGCGTTTCGCTGCGTCGTGACATCCTCGCAATGGAAGATGCCGGCGCGCGCAAGAGCCTCATTTTCACGGATCTCGGCGTGATCACTACTACGCCGAAGAACGGTCCCGCACTGACCCGAACCATGCTCACCGAGCTTGCTGCCGGCAAACCGGACGTCATTGTGTTCGAACTCGGCGATGGATTGCTCGGCACTTATGGCGTCGATGCAATTCTCGACTGCGCCGACATCCGCAGCGCACTCACGAGCGTCGTGCTGTCGGCCAACGATCCGGTCGCTGCGTGGGGCGGCGTGAAGCTGCTGCGCGAGCGCTTCCACGTCGAGCCGTCAGTGGTCACCGGCCCGTCGACCGACAATCAGGTCGGCGTGCAGATCATCCAGGAACAGATGAACGTCGCCGCATTCAACGCGATCAGCGACGGCGCCGCGCTCGGCGACTGCGTCATCGACAGTCTCAAGGTGAAGCGACCCACTGGCGGAGTCACGGCGTGAGTGCCGCACAGATCCCGACCTTCGTGCTCGGCGGTACCGGCTATGTCGCCGGCGAACTGCTGCGCCTGATCGCAGGCCATCCGAACTTCAAGCTGGCGGGCGTGTTGTCGGACAGTCGGCCGGGCGAGCCGGTTGCTGCCGCGTTCCCGCACCTGGCGAGCGCGTATGCGGATACGGAATTCATCTCGCAGACAGACCTCGACACCGCGCTGGCGAAGGCCGGCAGCAGTGCGCTGTTCGGCGCGGCCCCTCATGGCGTCTCCGCTGCGCTCATCGACTCGCTGCTCACCCGCGCCGAGGCCGCGGGCGCGAAGCCGCGCGTCGTCGATATCTCCGCGGACTATCGCTACACTTCGAACGAAGCGTACACGGCGGTGTACAAGCATCCGCACGGCGCGCCGAGCCGCCTGGCGCAGTTCACCTGCGCAGTGCCCGAGCATCTGGCGAAGTCGCCGACGCCACACATTGCTCATCCGGGCTGCTTCGCCACCGCGATCCTGCTCGCTTCGGTGCCGTTGCTGAAGCTCGATCTGGTGGAGACGCAGCTGTTCGTTTCGGGCGTCACCGGGAGCACGGGCTCCGGGCGCAAGCCGGGCGAAGGCACGCATCATCCGACGCGCCACAGCGATCTGTATTCCTACGGCGCGCTCACTCATCGCCATGTGGCCGAAGTCACCGCCTGCGCGCAGGCCGCATCGGGGCGCACGGCACGCTTCGCGTTCGTACCGCACTCCGGCCCGTTTTCGCGCGGTATCCACGTCACGGTGCAGGCAATGCTGCGCAGCCCGAACAGCAGCGCGGACGTCGTGCAGGCGCTCAAGGAGTTCTACGCGCACTCTGCTTTCATCCGCGTCAGCGACAAGCCACCCCGCGTGAAAGATGTCGTCACCAGCAACTACGCGCATCTGTCGGCCGCGAGCGACGGCAACAGCGTCGCGGTGATGAGCGTGGTAGATAACCTCGCCAAGGGCGCCGCCGGTGGCGCTGTGCAGTGGATGAACCGTCTGTTCGATCTGCCGGAGACCGCCGGTCTCACGGCCCCCGCCCCGGGTTGGACCTGATATGCACGCCATGACCCGAGATGCCGCACCGCTGCACGATTACCTCGCGCCTGTGTTCACGCAGTACCCGTTTGAAGTGCTCAGCGCCGAAGGCGTGTGGCTCATCGGTCGCGACAATCGTCGCGTGCTCGACCTGTACGGCGGACACGCGGTCGCAGCGCTCGGCTATGGCCACGAGGGCTGGACGCGCGCGCTCACCGAGCAGGCGCGCAGCGTGAATTTCCAGAGCAATGCCGTGCCGATGGACGTGCGTCTGCGCGCGGCGCAGCGGCTCGTGAAGTTCTCGAATCTGCCGTTCGAGAGCGTGTTCTTCATCAACAGCGGCGCCGAGGCGAACGAGAACGCGCTGAAGATGGCGTTCGCGATGAATCCGGGTCGCACCGAAGTGGTCGCGCTCGAGCACGGCTTCCATGGCCGCACTGCCGCCGCCGGCGCGGTCACCTGGGGCGCCGCGCAGAAGTGGCTCGGATTTCCGCGCATGCCATTCGACGTGAAGTTCATCTCACGCAGCAACCTCGCCTCGATCGAAACCGCGATCACCGGCCAGACTGCCGCCGTGATCGTCGAGCCCGTGCAGGGCGTCGGCGGCGCGTACGACCTCGGCAAGGCGTTTCTCGTCGAGCTGCGCAAGCGCTGTGATGCCACGGGCACAACTCTGATCTTCGATGAGGTGCAGTGCGGCGTCGGTCGCACGGGCTATCCGTTCGCCGCGGACATGTACGGCGTGATGCCCGACATGATCACGACCGCGAAGGCGCTCGGCAACGGCTTCCCGTGCTCCGCGCTGCTGATGTCCAGGGCGGTCACGGCGAAGATCAAGATGGATGGGCTCGGCACCACGTTCGGTGGCGGACCGATGGCGTGCGCCGTCATCGAGGCCGTGGTCGACGCGATCGAGAGCGAAGGCCTGCTCGCGAATGTGCGGCGCGTCTCCGAGTACATCCGCACCACCTGCATCGTCGGGCCCGTCACCGGTCACCAGGGCGCAGGTTTCCTCACCGGGCTCAAGACCTCGCGTCCCGCCAAAGAAGTGCAGGCCCAACTGCTCGAGCGCGACATCCTCACCGGCACCAGCGGCGATCCGAATGTGCTGCGCCTGCTGCCGCCGTTCGTGCTGCGCGAAGAGCACGTTGACCTGCTTGCCAATGCGCTGTCGGAAATGCGCCAATGAAGCGCTTCACCGATCTCGGCGAACTGTCGCGGGACGAGATACTCGCGCTGATAGAGCTCGCCGGTCGACTCGAGAAGAAGCCCGATGGGCGTGCGCTCGCCGGCAAGATACTCGGCCTGGTGTTCTTCAATCCGTCGCTGCGCACGCTGTCTTCGTTCCAGGCGGGCATGTCGAAGCTGGGTGGCACTTCGTTCGTGGTCACCTCGGGCCAGGGCACGTGGCAACTCGAAACGCGCCTCGGCGCTGTGATGAACGGGGTCGCAGCGGAGCACGTGCGCGAAGGCATTCCGGTGTTGGCGTCGTATTGCGATGCGCTCGGCATCCGCATGTTCGCCGACGGCAAGAATCTCGAAGCGGATCTCGCGGAGACGAGCTTCAACGCGATGGCTGCGCTCGTGGACAAGCCGTTCATCAATCTTGAGTCCGCGCTCAATCATCCCTGCCAGTCGCTCGCCGACTGGAAAACGATGGAAGATCTCAAGGTGCCGCAACATGCGAAGTTCGTGCTGTCGTGGGCCAACCATCCGCGCGCATTGCCGCTCGCCGTACCCTCCGCGACGGTGCACATGGCCGCGGCGCGCGGCATGGAAGTCGTGGTGCTGCGGCCCGATGGCTTCGCGCTGCCCGCGCAGGTGATGGACAAGGCGCGTCGCGCCGCTGCCGCATCAGGTGGTGCGGTCACCGAGACGAGCGATCGCGCCACCGCCCTGGCCGGCGCGCACGTCATCTACGCAAAGGAATGGGGCGCGACGCGTCAGTACGGCAACGCCGAAGTGGACGCCGCGCTGCGTCGCGAGCTGTCCGACTGGTGCGTGCGATCGAGCTGGTTCGACCGGGCCGCACCGCATTGTCATTTCATGCACTGTCTGCCGGTGCGCCGCAATGTCGCGGTTGCCGACGAAGTGCTCGATGGGCCGCGCAGCGTCGTGCGTCGCGAGGCCTTCAACCGCATGCCCGCACAGATGGCGGTGCTGCATCGATTGCTCGCCTGATCAACGAAGGACAGTAAAGATGATTTCGCATCGCTCTCCACAGGCCGCCGCGATCTCCGCGCTGCGCAGCGCCTCGCCTTACATCCGCCTCTACAAGGGCAAGACCTTCGTCGTGAAGGCCGGCGGCGCCGTATTCGGCGACCAGGCACTCACCCGCGCGCTCATCGAACAAATCGCGATCCTCCACTACCTTGGCATCCGCGTAGTGATGGTCCATGGTGGCGGTCCGCAGCTCACGGAAGTCACCGAGGCGCTGGGCGTGCCCACGCGCATGGTGCAGGGACGCCGCGTCACCGACCAGAAGTCGATCGATGCGACGTCGATGGTGCTCAATGGTCTCATCAACACGCGCATCCTCGCCTTGTGCCGCGAACTCAATATCGAGGCAGTGGGCGTGTCCGGCGTCGATGCGGGGCTCATCACCGCGCACAAGCGCCCGCCGGTGCTCGTGGATTCCGAGACCGTGGACTACGGTTTCGTCGGTGACATCGATCTGGTG
Organism: Steroidobacteraceae bacterium; assembly: GCA_039929265.1. GTDB lineage: Bacteria > Pseudomonadota > Gammaproteobacteria > Steroidobacterales > Steroidobacteraceae > ZC4RG30. The sequence goes on from JBDSRN010000172.1 coordinate 4,346, forward strand.
GATGGCGGCGTGCTGCGCAAGCTGCTCGACACCGGGCTGATGCCGGTCGTCAGCCCGCTCTCGGCGGATGTGAACGGCATGCTGCTCAACATCAATGCGGACACTGTGGCTGCCGCGATCGGCGCGGAGCTCGGCGCGGAGAAACTGATTCTCTGCACCGGTGCGCCCGGCATCCTCGAAGATGTCGCGGATCAGGGCTCGGTGATCTCGTACACGGATCTCAAAGGGCTCGATGCGATGCGCAAGAGCGGCGCCATCAAGGACGGCATGCTGCCGAAGGCGCGCGCGATCGAAGATGCTTTGCGCGGGGGCGTAAACCGCGTGCACGTCATCTCCTACTCCGCGACCGATGCGATCCTCGCCGAAGTGTTCACCAACGAAGGCACCGGCACGCTGATCGTGCCGGACATCAAGGCGCTGACCGAAGCCGAGCAGCACGCATGACACGACTCTGGGACAAAGGTGCACCGCTGGACGAGCGCGTACTGCGCTATACCGCCGGCGAGGACCATGCGCTGGATGATCGCCTGCTGCGCTACGACGTCACGGCATCGATCGCGCACGCGCGCATGCTCAATGCGCAGAAGCTGCTGTCGAAGAACGACCTGGCCGCGATAGAAGACGGTCTGAACGCGCTCGCGAAGGAACATGCTAACGGCGACTGGCGCATCACGCTCGAGGACGAAGACGGCCAGACCGCGCTCGAGCAGCGACTCACCGCGCGCATCGGCGCAGCTGGCGGTCGCGTGCATCTCGGACGCTCGCGCAATGACCAGGTACTCACCGCCCTGCGCCTGTATCTGCGCGATGCGGCAAACGATCTTGCCGTCAGTACCGAGCGTCTCGCTTCGGGCCTGGATGCACTCGCAAAGCGCGAAGGCGGCATCGCGCTGCCCGGGTACACGCACATGCAACAGGCGATGCCCAGTTCAGTAGCTTTGTGGGCCGGTGGCTTCGCCGCCGAACTGCGCGATGATGCACAAGGCCTTGCCTCGGTACGTCGCCGGCTCGACAAGAACCCGCTCGGCTCCGCCGCCGGCTACGGCACGCCGGGACTGAACCTCGATCGTGGGGCGACGACGACTCAGCTCGGCTTTGCTGAAACGCAGGAGCCTGTGACGGCAGTGCAACTCTCGCGCGGCAAAGCCGAGGCCGCGCTGCTGTTCGAGATTACGCTGACGATGCAGGACGTCGGGCGTCTGGCCTCCGATCTCCTGCTGTTCTACACGCAGGAATTCGCGTTCGTGCAGCTGCCGGAAGAGTTCACCACCGGATCGTCCATCATGCCGCAGAAGCGCAATCCGGACGTGTTCGAGCTCGTGCGCGGCCGGACCGCATCGGCGCAGGCCTGCCTGTTCGAAGCCCTCGGCATATTCGCGAAGCTGCCATCGGGATATCAGCGCGATCTGCAGCTACTCAAGTCACCGCTGTTCCGCGGCATCGACCTGTGTACGCAAACACTGGACATCATGGGTGCCGCGCTTTCCGGACTGCGTTTTGATGCGATCCGCATCAAGCTGGATCCGGCGCTGAATGCCGCCGAAGAAGCCAACGCTCTCGTGGTCACCGAGGGCATACCATTCCGCGAGGCGTATCAACGCATCGCAAGGAAGCTGCGCAAATGAGCGAGGATCCAGGCATTAACACCACCATCACCGCAATGCCGCCGCTGGTGCCGGCAGAAGAAGAGCTCGTCCAGTACACACAGTGGATCTACGCGCTGCATGCGCTGTCGGTCATCGTGGGGCTCGTCAGCTCGGCGTTCATCATCACGGCGTTCGTTTTCGGCCTGCCGTCGATCATCGCGGTGATCATGAATTACGTGCGACGGTCCAGGGTACGCGGCACGTGGCTCGAATCGCATTTCCGCTGGCAGATCCGCACCTTCTGGACGACGGCGATCGCAGCGATCGTCATTGCCATAGTTTGTGCGCCGTTTATGCTGTTGCTCGGTCTCGGGCTGCTCATGGCGTGGATCGGTTTCGCGATCCTGGGATTGTGGGTGGCCTATCGCGTTGTGCGCGGCTGGCTTGCCTTGCGCGACCGTCGACCGATGTACACATGACGCGCGTCATCGCCATGGCATTGCTGGCAGTGGCACTGAGCGCCTGCGGTCAGAAGGGTGCGCTGTACCTGCCGGATGAATCGACACCCGTACTGGTAACCCCGACCTCACCCGTGACCGTCGTGCCGCCCGCGCCCACCCAGGAATCCGAGGCGCAGCCTCCTGCCGGCGCCTCGCAGACGAGCAAGTCTCAGACCGAGCGCAGCAAGTCGTCGAAATAAGGCGCGCTGCGGCTGTCGGGGAAGACTTTGTCCTCGAGTGCACGTACCGGAATCCCCAGATGATCGCGCAACACGGACTTCGTCACCGAGCGCAGATCGAGTGTCGGCATCAAATCGCGTCCCTGATAGAGCGAGCGCGCCGACAGTCCCGGCCAGTCCGCGAGCACGCGGCCGCCCTTGACCGCACCTCCCAGCAGGAACGCTGCAGCGCCGGTGCCGTGATCCGTTCCGCGCGTGCCGTTCAAAGCTGCGGTGCGACCGAACTCCGTCGCGATGAGAATGGCAGTGCGATCCCACACTGGTCCCAGTGACTCCTTGAGCGAGTGCAGCGCCTGATCAAGCGCACCGAGGCGAATCGCAATCTGTCCCTGCACGCCGCCTTCGTTGGCGTGCGTGTCCCAGCCCGTGGTGTCGAACACCGCGACGGCGGGCCCGTCCTCGGCACGCAGAAAAGCACCCGCCGCACGCACCGTCTCCAGGTACTGCGCGGCACCGCGCGCGGGCTGCCTCGCCAGGGCCGCGGTTTGCGCATCGCTCATCTGAGCGCTTGCCGCAACGGCGTTCGCATCGAGCGCCGCCGCGAGTCGCTGCGACAACAGTGGATCCGCCGCATACAGATCGCTGATCCGTTGCAGCGTGTCCTGTTCCATTGCCGGCAGCTTCGATGGCGACCACGAGGCGACCGGCGCGGGTCCGCGCATCACGAGCGGCAGGTTCTGACCGAGCGCGACACCGGCATCCTTGCTCCCCGCGCGCTGAGCGGCCGGCAGCGCCAGCAAGGCGCGATTGAGCCAGCCCGTCTGCGTCGCGTGCGCGCGTTGCATGCCGTTCTCCAGCACGTCCTGGCCATCGAAGTGCGAACGTTCGCGATACGGCGTCGCCACAGCGTGCATGACCAGCAGTTCGCGCGCCGTGTAGGACTCGTGCAGGAATTTGAGCCCGGGATTCAATCCGAACAGGCCATCCAGTTTGAGCGCGGTGTCAGCGCCGATGGCGCTCTCGCGACGCAGCGCCACGTAGTCGGGATCGCCATACGGCGGAACCGCGGCGAGCCCATCAAGCGCACCACGCAGCAGGATGAGCACGAAGCGATTGGGTTGCGGCGACGTGCCCGCGAATGCGAAGCGCGTCGGCAGCAACGCGCCAGCGCCGGCGAGCGAGGCAAGCGCGAGGAACTGGCGGCGTTGCGTATTCATGAGCACCTCAGCGACGCAGGAATTCGGGAGCAGTGAGCAGCAATGTGAGCGCCTGGGCGCCGCTCGCCGCGCGTTCGATCGCCACG
>JBDSRN010000173.1:0-12155 GCA_039929265.1 Steroidobacteraceae bacterium
TTCGATCTCACCAACGCGGACGTCGATGGCGTCCTCGAACACATCGAGGACGAGCGACTTGAAGCCGAGGACCGGTTGCGCCGCAAGCAGGAAGCCGAAGCCTCCTGATCGCCCTGATCAGGGGTCAGCGCAAGAGTCCGCCCTTCCTCGGCATGAACTTTCGCGCCCGCGCCGATCTTGTAAACCTCATTTCGTTGCCACCTTTGCTCCGCTGCCCGACAATTGCGCCGCCGCCGCGAGACCTGCGGCACCGGCACCGATGACTGCGATGTCGCAATCGTCCGAGCTCATTCAGCTGCCGACCTTGTTGGGGTCGCGCCAGACGCGTTCGAACGGCAGCCGCCACGCATGCGGCGCAACGAGCTGATGGATCGCATTCGGCCCCCACGATCCAGGTGAATAGCTGCGCACCGTTGTCGGGTTCTCAAGCAGCGGCGTGGACACTTCCCACAGGCGTTCGATGCCCTCTGCCGTAGTGAACAACGTATGGTCGCCGCGCATCGCATCGAGGATGAGTCGCTCGTACGCTTCGAGCACGTCGCCGATCAGACCCGTGTCATGCATGGCGAATTGCAGGCCGAGTTTGTCGAGCTTCATGCCGGGACCCGGACGCTTGCCGTAGAAGGACAGCGACACCTTCGAGGCATCCGCGAGATCGAACGTAAGGTGATCGGGTCCGTGCGCGCCCACGCCCGAATCTGCAGGGAACATGCTCTTCGGTGGCTCACGGAACGCAATCGAAATGATGCGGTGCCCCTCGGCGAGACGCTTGCCCGTGCGCAGATAGAACGGCACGCCGGCCCAGCGCCAATTGTCGATCGAGCACTTGAGCGCGATGAAAGTCTCGGTGTCCGACTCCGGGCTGACACCTTCTTCCGCCTTGTAGCCGATGTACTGGCCGCGTACGACATCGCTTGGCTGGATGGGCAGCATGCTGCGGAACACCTTGTTCTCTCTTCGCTGATCGGCTTCGGCGCAAGATTGGTGGGCGCTTCCATCGCCATGAACGCGAGGATCTGGAACAGATGCGTGACGACCATGTCGCGATACGCGCCGGTCTGTTCGTAGAATCCTGCGCGCTTGCCGAGCCCGAGCGTCTCGGGCACGTCGATCTGCACGTGATCGATGAAGTTGCGATTCCAGATGGGCTCGAACAAGCCATTTGCGAACCGGAACGCGAGGATGTTCTGCGCGGGTTCCTTGCCGAGGAAGTGATCGATACGGAAGATCTGCTCTTCGCTGAACACTTCGTGCAACCTGCTGTTGAGCGACACCGCACTTTGCAGATCGGTTCCGAACGGCTTTTCCATGATGATGCGCGAATGCGCTACGAGCCCCGCCTCACCCAGCATGCGCACCGCCGACAGCGCGGCATTGGGCGGCACGCTCAGATAGTGCAGACGTTGGGCCTCATCCTTGAAAGTCCCCTCGGCATTGGCCACCGCCTGCTTCAGCGCCGCAGCGCCTGCCGCCATCGGCACGTAATCGAGACATCCGGCGAACGTCGCCCAGGCCTCATCGCTCGCCTTGCGCGTCGAATACTCGTTGATCGCCGCACGCGCGGCCTTGCGAAAACCCTCTGCGTCCATGTCGTCCAGGGATACGCCGATGATGCGGCAGCCGGGAATGAAGCCGGCGGTTGCGAGGTGGTATAGCCCGGGAAGGAGCTTGCGGCGTGCGAGATCGCCGGTTGCGCCGAACAGCACGACGACCTGCGGGAATCGCGGGCCTACACCTGGGGGAATTTTTGCCATCGTACTGGTCCTGGGGTTCGATGGACGATTGTCCGCCAGCCTATAAGCTATGCAGCTTCGATACCATTCAGGTTACACATGGGTCCGCTGCTGACGCTGCCGGTGCTCCACACGCTGCGCGCCGCGGCAGCCGCCGGTATGGCGAGTGCCGAATGCTCGCTGGACCTGCAGCGCTCAAGCCTTCGTGTTGCGCTCGATGCGGATGGCTTCTTTCATGCAGGAATTCGCTATCCCCTGCCCGCGAGAGTGCGCGACCGCACCATCTACCACTGGCATGACGGCGAATTCATCCCGACGCAGCGCTTCAGCGGCGCGCTCATCAAGCTCGTTCCCACCGACTGGGGCCCGCCCACCTTCGAGATCGACGGCATCAAGATGTTGCCGACCGCGAAAGTTTCGCCTTGGACGGATGCGGAGGTGAAAGTCGCGCTGATCGAGCCGCGAGGCAAGGTGATCCTCGATTGTTGCGGCGGGCTCGGATACTTCGCCGCCTGGTGCATCGAAGGACGGGCGCGACAGATCGTCTCGTTCGAGAAGAACCCCGACGTCATCTGGTTGCGCGGGCTGAATCCGTGGTCACCCCCGGCTAACGCACCCCTCAGCCTCGAGCTTGCCGATGTCTCGAAGCACATCGCCACCCTGGCAACCAGCAGCGTGGATGCCATCCTGCACGATCCGCCGCGTTTCGGCATCGCGGGTGAGCTGTATTCGCTCGCGTTCTACGAGCAGCTCGCGCGCGTGATACGCCGCAAGGGCAGGCTGTTCCACTACACGGGCTCGCCCAACCGGCTCACGAGCAACCGCGACGTGCCCAAAGAAGTGGCGAAACGCCTGAAGCAATGCGGATTCACAACCACCGTGACGAGAGACGGCCTGCTCGCGACAAAGACTTGACCCATAATCAAACATAACGTCGCGTTGCTCTGGGGATATTCATGTGGATCCGCGCCGCCGGGCTGCTCGGATTCGAGCGTGCGTTGACTCAGTCGGATCTGCTGCGCGATTACGTGAACACCATCAACAATCCGCTGCGCATGCAGGGCCGCACCGCAGGTGGGCAGCGCGAGCGGCCGCGTGCTGCAACTCGGCGTGCGCAAGAGCTGCTAGCCGGCGGGGGCGATGCGTATATGCTGGGCGGCATGCGCGCGCGTCTCGACCGGCGACAATTCGTCGCCCGCACCATCAGTCTTGCGTCGCTGCTGATCCAGGAGCGAGTGATGGCTGCAACCAGTCGGCCCGGCGTGGCGAAGCCGCCAGTGGCACGTATCGATGTCGTCCGCGACACCTATTTCGGTGAGACGCTCGCCGATCCGTATCGCTGGATGGAGAACGACAAGGACCCCGACTGGTTGCCTTTCATGCGCGGTCAGAACGAGTACACGCGTTCCGTCCTCGATGTCTTGCCGGGTCGCGCCGCGCTGTTGAAGCGCATCGAGCAACTGTCCGCCGACGCAGTGGTGACGAGCGAAGTGCAGCGTTCGGGTGATCTGCTGTTCTTCGAGCAGCGCCCGCTCGGCGCCGACAACTACAAGCTGTTCGTGCGCCAGGGTGGACGCGACCGCGTGCTGATCGATCCCGTCGCGCTCGGTGGCAAGGACGGTCACATGGCCCTCGACTGGTGGGAAGCCTCACCCGACGGCAGGCACGTGGTGTACGGCCTGTCGAAGGACGGCAGCGAAAACTCGGTACTGCATGTGCTCACCGTCGCCGACGCGCGCAACCTCCCCGACACCATTCCCGACACGCAGTCGGCGAGCCCACAGTGGCTGGATGACAGCAGCGGCTTCTTCTACAACCAGCTCACCGGCGCGAACGACACGCCGGAGCGCTATCTCGACAGCCAGGCCCGCTTTCACAAGCTCGGCACGGATCCGGCGACCGACCCGATCCTCATGAAGCGGGCGCTGGTGCCGGGTGTCAACTACGAAAACATCCAGGCCCCCTACCTCTACACGTTCCACGGCGCGCGACATGCGATCCTGATACTCGCGGACGTGCGACCGGAGTTTCGCGCATACATTGCGCCGCTCGCCGAGGTGCTCGCCGGCAAGGCGATTTGGCAGCCGTTTGCGAGCTTCGAAGACGAGATCACCGACGTCGATGTGCACGGCGACGAGCTGTACCTGCTCGCGAACAAAGGAAGCCCGCGCGGTCGTATCCTCAAGACGTCCGCAACGGCCCCCAGCATCGCCACCGCGAAGCAGATCGTTCCGCAGGGAGCTGCCGTCATCGAGAGCATGTCGCGTTCGCGCGATGGCCTGTATCTGAAGATCATGGACGGTGGCATCAGCCGGCTGCAGCGCCTCGCCACCGACGACAAGCTCAGCGACATCGCATTGCCGATCGAAGGCACGATCAGCGACGTGTTCGCCGACGATGACGAGGACGGCGTGCTGTTCTCGCTCACCGGCTGGCTCACGCCGGCGGGCATCTGGTCGGTCGATACCGCGGGCAAGCTGAGCGACACCGGCATCACGCCACCACCCAAGATCGACGTGAGCGCCTACGAATCACACCGTTTCTTCGCTACCGCGAAAGATGGCACGCAGATCCCGTACAGCATCGTGCATCGCAAGGGGCTCAAGCTGGACGGCAGCGCGCCGACCTGCATCAGCGCCTACGGCTCGTACGGCATCGCCGCGTACACACCGAGTTTCATGGGACGCAATCTCGCGCTGCTGGATGCCGGCGCGATTGTCGGGTTCGCGAACGTGCGCGGCGGTGGCGAGTACGGTCGTGGTTGGCACAAGGGCGGTCAGTTCGACAACAAGGTCAATACCTGGCGCGATCTCATTGCCGTGTGCGAAGAGCTTTGCGCGAAGCGTTACACCTCACCGAAGCACCTCGCGATCGGCGGTCGCTCCGCCGGTGGCATCACCGTCGGTCGCGCGATGACCGAGCGCCCTGATCTGTTCGCCGCAGTGGTGAGCGGTGTGGGCTGGTCGAATCCGCTACGCTACGTTGCCGAGCAGAACGGCTACGCCGAGGAACCCGAGTGGGGCGCGATCGCGACGCCCGAGGGCTATCGCACGCTCAAGCTCATCGACAGTTATCACGCGGTCCGGGACGGCACCCCCTACCCCGCAGTGCTGCTGACTACCGGTGTGACCGATCCGCGGGTCGCACCGTTCCACGCCGCAAAAATGGCGGCCCGATTGCAGGTCGCGACCAGCTCGGACAAGCCGGTATTGCTGCGCGTGGACTTCGATGCGGGCCATGGCATGGGCTCGACCCGCGCACAGCAGGACCGCGAGGCGGCGGATACCTACGCCTTCCTGCTCTGGCGCCTAAGAGATCCGGGCGCTGCCTGAGCGCATCGCCGCTCGTAGCCTGTGAGGAAACTCGCTCGGTGACGCACCAGCCATGCTGCGCGCCCTCCTTGAAATGTAGGCCATGACTCACACATTCGTGGGCGCCTATCCGGCTGTACCGCGCCTGCTGCGAGCGCCCAATACACTCGTGATTCAACCCTCGAAGGTATCGCCATGAACAAAGACCAATTGAAAGGCAGTGCGCGCAAGGTTGCGGGCAAGGTGCAGAAAACGGCCGGCAAGACAGTTGGCAGCAAGAAGACCGAAGCCAAGGGTCTGTTGCGCGAGATGGCCGGCGCCTTTCAGAAAGGCTACGGCGACGGTCGCGAAGCCGATCGCAAGCGAACGTCCCGCGCGCGCGCCTGACCGATCGAACCGGTGCGGCGCAGGAGGGCGAGCAGATCGCCAGCTCCCGGCTTCCCCTTAGCCGCGTCAGTGCGAGCGAGCTGACCCGCTTCCCAGGCAGCGAACACCTGCGGGTTGATGTATGACTTGCGGCAGACCGCCGGTGTGTTGCGCAGTCCCGCTGCCACCTGCTTGACCACCTTGTTCACCAGTCTGCTCAACACGGCCGCGCTGCGTTTTTCCGGTAGCGGCGTCCCACCCAGCAGCTGCAATGCATGCAGCGTCGCATACCAGGTACGAAAGTCCTTCGCGGTGAACTGACCGCCCATGCGCTGCTGCAGGTAGCTGTTGACGTGACCGCTGTCGATCCCGTGGCGCTTCCCTTTGGAATCCACGTACTGAAAAAGCTGTTGCCCCGGAAGGTCCTGGCAGTGGCGTATCAGCCTCGCGAGGCGAGGGTCCTCCACCAGCACGTCGTGCTCCGCGCCGCCCTTGCCGCGGAACTGCAACAACGCCTTCCCGCGCCCAACGCGGGCGTGACGGTCACGCAAGGTCGAGAGACCATAACTCTGATTGTCGCGCGCGTACTCGGCATTGCCGATACGCACCTGCGTCGCATCCAGCAGCCGCACGACCAGTGCGAGTACTTTGTCGCGCGGCAGTCCCGGCAGCTTCAGATCGGTGTGCACGGCGCGCCGCAGTCGCGACAGCGATGTGCCGAACTGCAGCATGCGCGAGTGCTTGTCGCCGTCGCGTGCGATGCGCCATTTCGCGTGATAGCGGTATTGCTTGCGCCCACGCACGTCGCGACCGGTCGCCTGCAGGTGGCCGCGCGGGTTAGTGCAGATCCACACCTGCTCATAGGCGGGCGGAATGGCGAGTGCCGCGATGCGTGCAAGCACGGCTGCATCACTGATGCGCTGGCCTTTGGCAGTGAAGTAGCTGAAATGCACCTGCTTGCCGCCACTGCGGCGCTGCCGACGTATCCCGGGCCGCAGGTCACTGACATAAACGAGACCGCCGGGCGCGTTCCTCATCGGCTACCAGGCGCGTGTCTTGCCGTCGTGATTCAGGAAGCGTCCCGTTGCCGCGAGGTCAAGCTTGTCAATGGTACGCAGCATCGACGTGACGCTTTGTTCTGGAGTGAGGGTCGCACGCGGACCACCCATGTCGGTCTTCACCCAGCCCGGATCCATCACCACGCAGGTGACGCCCTTGCCTTTCAACTCGATCGCCGCATTGCGCATCGCCATGTTCAGCGCGGCCTTGGAGGTCCGATACGCGAGGTAGCTGCCGGAAGTGTTGTCCGCGATCGAGCCCATACCGCTCGTGATCGACACCGCCTGCTTGAGCGTGCCCGCCAGCAGGTTCGGCAGAAACGCCTCCAGCACGCGCCACGGTCCGAAGGTGTTCACCTCGAGCACCTGCGCCCAGATGCGATAGTCGGTCCGGCCGAGCGGCAACTCGCCCTTGCCAATGATGCCCGCCGTGTTCAGCAGCACGTCGATTGGCTGCTTCAGAAGCGAGACCGCTGCATCCCGGATGGTCTTTTCTTCCGTGACATCCATCGCCACGAGACGCAATGAGCCACCGGGCCCACGGTCGAGTTTCTTCAGGTCTGTCGCCGCCTCCGGACTGCGGCAGGCGGCTATCACCGCCCAACCACGTTGCAGATACTGGCGCGCGAATTCGAGTCCAAGACCGCGGTTCGCACTGGTTATCAGAACGGATGGCATGTTGCTCCTAGGGCGGCGCAATCGTGGGGCGAAAACCCGCTGCCCGCAGTACCTCCACCACCTCATCGGCGTGGCGGCTGTCGCGCGCTTCGAATACGACCTGCAGATTGGCGGATTTCGCCGGCATGTCGAGTGCGAGTCGCTGGTGATACACCTCGAGGATGTTGCCGCCCCGCCCCGCAATGAGAGTAGCCACCTGCGAGAGCACGCCCGGATGATCGGCGATGGGAATGTGCAACCTCACGATGCGGTTCTCGCGCACGAGTTCGCGCATGATCACCGACGCAAGCAATCGCGGATCCATGTTGCCACCGGAGAGGAGCACCACCACCTTCTTTCCCGCGAAACGCTGCTGTTCCTTCAGCACCGCAGCGAGCGCCGCAGCACCAGCGCCCTCCGCGACCGTCTTTTCTACGTTCAGGAACAGCGCGACGGCATGCTCGAGCGTGGTCTCGTCGACGACGATGATGTCTTCCACGAGGGTGCGAATTATCTGCGTCGTGATCCGCCCCGCGGCTTTCACAGCGATCCCTTCGGCGATGGTGTCGCCGTGCGCGATCAGCGTTTCGCCTTTCAGCGCGGCAACCATCGACGGGTACCCCTGCGTCTGCACGCCGAAGATCCGGACGTGTGGGGCGCGCGCCTTCACGGCAGTGGCAATACCTCCGATGAGACCGCCGCCGCCGATCGGCACGACGATTACATCCATCTCCGGCACGGCCTCGAGAAGTTCGAGGCCAATGGTTCCCTGGCCCGCAATCACCGCGGAGTCATCGTACGGATGCACGAAGATGAGACCGCGACGCTGCGTCAGCTCCTGCACGCAGTCGTATGCATCGCTCAGCGTGTCACCCTGCAGGATCACTTCCGCCCCATGCAGGCGCGTCTGCTCCACTTTCACGTACGGCGTGAAACGCGGCATCACGATGGTGGAAGGAATACCGAGCCGTGTGGCGTGATACGCGACCGCCTGGCCATGATTGCCGGCTGACATGGCCGACACACCAACGGCACGCTGTTCGGGCCTGAGCTGCAACAGGCGGTTGAGCGCACCGCGCTCCTTGAATGAAGCGGTGAACTGCAGATTCTCGAACTTGATCCAGATCTGCGCGCCGGTGAGTCGCGAAAGCGTCCGCGAGTGCAGACAGGGGGTGCGGGTAACGTGCCCGGAAATCCGGGCACTCGCACGTTCGATGTCTTCGAGCGTAGGGGCGTGCATGCGCCCATTATTGCACTACGCTGCGCGACGGTTCGAAAGGCTCTCCAGTTCCGCCTTTCGGCTCGCCATTTCGGCGCCCAGCGCCGCGAGGTCCATCTTCGCCCTTTTTGCCTCGGCGAACATGCCACCCGGCTGTTCCTCTTCCTTCACATGGTGTTTGATCATCTCCGACAACACCTTCACCTTGGCATCAAAGTACTCGTCCGACGGTGAGGAGGCGGAAATCTCCGAGATAAGCTTCTCCGCCCCGTCGTGCTCCACGATGGCTTCGTGGTGCAGATCTTCGTTCCCGGTCGCCGCGATGAACGCGGGATAGAAAAGCTCTTCTTCGATCTGAGTATGCACACGCAATGCGGAACAGATGCTCGATGCCAGCGACTGCTTGCGAGTCGCCAGGCGCGCCTTTTTGAATTCCTCGAACCAGTCTGCTACCTGGCGATGGTCGGCCTTCAAAAGGGCGACGGCATCGAGAGTTTTCGGTTTCGTGCGCGGAGACTTGCGCTTTGCTGCAGCCATGTTTGTGTCCTCAGTCGGTTGTTCGGTCTGAGCGAATCTTGACTGCGGAGCGTAGGAATTTGCGTAGGTCATCGCCCCCTTATCTGGTCAGCGCACTTGCCTGCTGGGTGAGAACCGCTAGCATCTTCTCAACTGCTTCGGGAGCGACAGGCTTGGTCAGATGATGATCGAAGCCGGCTTCGCGTGAGCGGCGACGATCCTCCGCGCTGCCCCAGCCCGTGAGAGCGACCAGCGTCATGTCCGCATTGATCGGATTCGCACGAAGATGACGTGCCACTTCGTGGCCGTTCATTTCCGGCAGGCCGATGTCACACAGTACGACCTGCGGCCGGAATTGCGCTGCGATCTGCAGTGCTTCCGGTCCGGTGTAGGCCGTGCGCGTGTCGTAGCCATCGACATCGAGAAGCATTGCCAGACTGTCGGCGCCATCGCGATTGTCGTCGACGATGAGCAGCCGCAAGGCTGTGTGTGGCGCAACGGCTGCATCGCTCCTGGCAGCGCCGGACTGTCGCGTCGGCGGCGCACTGATCACCGGCAGGCGAATCGTGAAACTGCTGCCCTCTCCGAGCCCGCCACTCTCCGCACTCACCCGGCCCCCGTGCAACTCCACCAGACGACGCACGAGCGTGAGGCCAATACCGAGGCCGCCCTGCGCGCGGTCCAATGTGCGATCGATCTGCGTGAACATCTCGAACACTTCGCTGAGCATCTCGGGCGGAATCCCGGCTCCGTTGTCCGTCACCCGCACGAGTGCATCCTCATTCTCCCGGCTCAGCGACAGGATTATCCGGCCGTGGTCCGGCGTGTACTTGGCTGCGTTGTTGATGAGGTTGCTCACCACCTGAGCGAGCCGGGAGGAGTCGCCGTGCACCCAGACCGGCTCCGTGGGCCATTGCACCGCCAGCTCATGATGGCCCGCTTCGACAAACGGATTGCTCGCCTCGAGCGCAAGCTCGACCGCGTTGCGCAGGTCCACACGCCTTCGTTGCAAGACCACTTTACCGCTGGAGATACGCGACACATCAAGCAGATCGTCGATCAGGCGCACCAGCTGGCTGAGCTGCCGCTCCATCATCTCGCGGATCGCAATGGTAGGCGGTGCGTCCATGGGTCCGCGGGCCAGCACCTGCAGGCCAGTCCGGATGGGCGCAAGTGGATTGCGCAGTTCGTGCGCGAGCGTTGCGAGGAACTCGTCCTTGCGTCGTTCGGCGTTGGTGCGATCGGTGACATCCATGGCGGCAACCACCGCCCGCACAGGCTTGTTGTCAGCTGGATCGAAGAACACGCGATCGCGCTGACTCACCCAGCGCACTTGCCCGTCTGGCCAGAGCACGCGGAACTCCGTGGGCGAATTGCCCCTTCTGGGCGACTCCGGGTGCCTGCGCAGCGAGCGCGCCAGCATCGCGCGATCATCGGAATGGATTACCTCGAGCAAGCGCTCGAGACTGACGACCTGCGGCGAGTCGCCGATCCCGAACAGCGCGGACGCCTCGGCGCTGAGGCGATATTCACTCGTGTCATAGTTCACTTCCGCGAGCGCCACACCGGATACCTGCACGCCGAGCGCCAGGCGATCCGCCGCTTCGCGCACTGTGCCCTCGGCCGCCCGCAGTGACTGCAACTGTTCACGGATCTGGTATTGACGTTCGCGACCACGAATCGCAGTCTGCACCGAGCTGACAAGGGTACGAGTGGTGGTCGGCCGGTCGAGCAGCGTCACGTTGGAAAAAGCACGCAGCACGTGGCTGGCCGCCTCGGACTGCGGACCGACCTGCGCCATCACGATCACCGGCACATCCGACCACGCAGGCTGCTTGTCGAGCGCGGTGAAAACCGCACTCATGCGCGGATCAAACAGCGATGCATCCGTGATCAACGCAGTGCCGATACCCAGTTCTATGTCGGCGGCGAGCGCCTCAACACTTGCGCAGATATTGCAGGCTATACCGGCGCGCTCGAACATCGCGTAGCTCACCTCACCATCACGCCGCGTGGGCGGCACGATCCAGACGGCACGATCGTCCGTTCGGTCAGCGTGCAACATCAGACATGTCTGGCTGCCCAGTCTCATTGGCGTCTCGGATGTCGACCGGTAAGCCGGTCAGCACGCCGCGCAGATTCAACAACGGCTCGCTCAGATGAATCCCATCGCCGTCGAACCACATCTCACGGATCGATTCCTCGTGGGCGCCGGTGCGCTTCTTCAGGACGGAGATGGCCTTCTTGACGTTTCCCTGATGCTCGAAGAATCGCAGCATGACGACCGCGTCGGCGAGATAGCTGGCATCCACTGGCGAAGTCATCGAACCCATGATGCCGCTCTGCGCCACCACCATGAACGTCGCGACACCCTGATTGCTCAAATATGCGAGCAGTTCGTGCAGTTGTGCTGCGAGAAATCGGTCGTTCGGCATCGCGTTGAGATAACCATTGAGGCTGTCGATCACGACAACTCTTGCATGATCGTGCTCCACCGAACGCCGCACTTCGCAGGCAAATTCGCCTGGCGAAATCTCGGCGGGATAGATCTGCCGCACCCTTAACCTGCCGCTTTCCACGCCGCCCGCGATGTCGAGGCCGATGCCGCTGCACCGCGCCGACATCGCGGCCATCGACTCTTCAAACGTGAATACAGCCGCGCGATCGCCGCGCTGCACCGCAGCCACCGTGTACTGCATGGCGATGGTGGACTTGCCACAGCCGGGCGGGCCAATCAATAACGTGCTCGTCCCGCGTTCCACCCCACCCCCGAGCAGCGTGTCGAGCGCGGTCACGCCGCTGGCGATGAAATCGCGCTCGAAGCCCTTGCGATGGTTCGCCGCGACGAGTCTCGGAAAAACGGTCAGCCCGCCGCCACGAATGACGAAGTCATGGAAGCCGCTCGAGAAATCGCTGCCCCGGAACTTCAACACCTGCACACCGCGGCGTGAGCGACCGTACGGCGGCGCCAACGCCTCGAGCGCAATCACGCCGTGGGCGATGCTCTGGGGCTGGATGTCGGCACCCTCGGCCGTGCGGTCATCGAGGAGGATGAGCGTGCAGGTTCGGCCGACGAAGAATTGCTTCAG
Source organism: Steroidobacteraceae bacterium (assembly GCA_039929265.1). GTDB lineage: Bacteria > Pseudomonadota > Gammaproteobacteria > Steroidobacterales > Steroidobacteraceae > ZC4RG30. The sequence goes on from JBDSRN010000173.1 coordinate 11,950, forward strand.
TGCGAGGATCTGCCGTCGATAGCGCAGGGAGCTCTGCGACAGCAGACGCAGTTCGGACAAAGAGTCCAGCACCATGCGCGCCGGATTCACTCGGTCGACCGCTTCGAGCACCTTGCGAGTGGTCTCGAACAGCTCGACTTCCGAGGGGTGGAACATCGTCAGCTGGCCTTGGCCGTCGAGCTGATCGTCGGAGATCAGCTCGACGA
>JBDSRN010000174.1:0-5626 GCA_039929265.1 Steroidobacteraceae bacterium
CGCCGGGCTTCGTGCTGACGACGGCATGTCCGGACACTACGGGAATGGTCGCTGCCATGACGTCGTGCCGATCCTCGAGCTGGATCGAAGCTTTGCCGACGAGGTCGCGACGCGGTTCTCGATGACGTGGCGATTCAAGGAAGTCGAGCGTCCGCAGGCCTGTGATCATTTCCGCGGTCGTGACATCAGCATCCATCACTCCTTCCTGCCAGGGTTCAAGGGCGCGAAGGCCTATCACCAGGCGAACGAGCACACGATCTCGGCCGAGGATTTCGTCAGCATCGGCAGTGATATGGAGACCCTGATGCTCAATCGCGCCGTGAAGTGGCACGCGGAAGGGCGAGTATTCGTCAACGGCCGCAAGTCCGTGGTTTCGAAGTAGGCCATGAGTCGGCTGGCAGAAGGTATCCGTGCCGGTCGCTTCGTAGTCACGAGCGAGCTCACACCACCCAAAGGTGTGGATATCCAGGATTTGCTTGCCCGCGCCGAGGCACTGCGCAACCACGTCGACGCGTTCAATCTCACCGAATCACCGCGCGCACGCATGGCGGTCGAGCCGAAGTCCGTCGGCAGGATGCTGCTCGAGCGCGGCATAGAGCCTATCGTGCAGATCACGGCGCGGGATCGCAACCGGATCGCCATTCAGGCCGACATGCTCGGCGCCGCACTACTCGGCATCGAGAACCTGCTGGTCATGCGTGGCGATCCACCGAACAAAGGGGATCATCCGGAAGCCAAGCCCGTTTACGATCTCGATGCCGTGGAGATGCTGCGTGCCGCGCGCTATCTCAATCAGGGGCAGGATCTCAGTGGCTCGGAGCTGCGAGGCACCCCGCGTCTGTTCGTGGGGGCGACGGTGAATCCCGGCGCACCCGATATGTATGCGGAGATCGCAAACGTGCGCTCGAAAATAGAGGCCGGTGCGCAGTTCCTGCAGACCCAGGGGATCTACGATGCGACCGCGCTCGAGCGCTTCCTCACTGCCGCGCGCATCGACGGCGTGCCCTTGCTCGCCGGCATCATTCCGCTGAAGTCCGTGAAAATGGCCGCGTGGCTGAATGCCAACGTGCCAGGCATCCGTGTGCCCGAAGTGCTGCTGAAGGAGATGGACGCCGCCGGTGCGCAGCAACGCGAGACCGAAGCCGGCATCCAGATCGCGGCGCGTCTCGTGAGCGCGCTGCGTCCGATGTGCGCCGGCGTCCACATCATGGCTCTGGGGTGGGAGGCGCACATCCCGCAAATCCTCACCTACAGCCGGGCGATGTAAGCCAGCCCCAGAGTCGATCCCTCGCGCGCTCGGCGACTTCAGCCAGCGCGGCCAGTTTGCGCCACGAGATCTCGCAGCCACCTTGCTGACGCCCGCAAAAGTGCCGAAGCCACAGGCGGCCAGGAAATCCTCGATCTGCGCGATGCAGCATGCAGTTCTTCACGGGGGTCAACGACACCACTGCCTTCATCTTCTCGCTCCTCGCATTCTCCGCGGGTACCCGATTGGCGTCGCCCTGGCGAGCCTGGTCATCGCCGACGCGGCCTTACTCGATCCGGCCGACAATCGACTCGCTGCCAGGCTTGCGGCTAATCCCTGACGCGTACAGGAGTCCTCTGCTTGAATCGCGCCGGGACATCGGCCAAGGTGTGCTGAACAATCCTAGGAGTAATGATGCGCAGTATCCTGATGTTCTCGACGAGCGTTGCGGCGGTGGTGTTGATCGCTGGTTGTGCCAGGAAAGAGGCAGCCCCGGCTGCCGACGCTCCCGTTGCCGCGAGCACGGAAGCTCCCGCGGCGCCACCCCAGGGTCGCAAGGTCACGGCACTGGTCGCGCTCGGCGCGACCAAGGGCAACAAGACCACTGGCACGCTCGCGCTGGAAGTGCGCAACGGCGTCGTGCAGGTCTCTGGTCAGGTCAGCGGTCTGTCGTTCAATGCGGATCATGGGATTCACGTGCACGAGAAGGGGAATTGCAAGGCACCCGACGCGAGCAGCGCGGGCGGCCATTTCAATCCCACCGGGCAGCCGCATGGCAATCCGGAAGCAGCAGAGCATCACGTCGGCGACATCGTCAACATTCATTCGGATGCGATGGGCAACGCGCTGGTGGATCTCAAGCTGCCGGGCATGACGCTGAAGGATGGCGGCCCGAATGACATCAACAAGAAGGCAATTGTCATTCACGAGCAGCCCGACGATTACACGACCCAGCCCTCCGGCAACTCCGGTGCTCGCATCGCCTGCGGAGTGATCGGCTAGTCGGCTCCCGGATGTTCGTGACGCCTGCGTCGGCCCGCCCGACAATGCGCACGAACGTCATGGGGGAGCGCGGGTGAACCCGATCCGTTGGGTTGTGGTCTGCATTGCATTGCGTAGCAGTGCTTGCCAGAAAACGGCACCGCCGCCTGCGCATACGAGTGCTCGCGACGCGCGGCCGGGCGGCGCACTAGCGCGGGAGGCCGAACACCTGTGACCAGTAGATGATGCCGCTGCTGCGCGTGTTCACCGCGTAGGCGATGCCCATCTCGGTATAGCGGGGGTCCATGATGTTCTCGCAGTGGTCGGGGCTGTGGAGCCAGCCGGCAATCACTTCCTCCGCGCTCTGCGGACCCGACGCGACGTTCTCGCCCACGACGCGCCAGCGATAACCCGCGCGTGTCGCACGCGCGCCGGGATCGCTGCCATCACTGCCTCGATGGCTCAGCACGGAATTCGCAGCGAGGTCCTTTGCCTGCGCCAATGCCGCCTGCGCCAGCGTGGGCGAGCCGCGCAGCGGCGGTGCCGCCGCAAATGGCTGGCTGCCGCATCGGCGAGCATCGCCGCGTGCGCGATTGACGAGCAAGAGGCTGCGTTCGGCGATCCCGTGTGCGGCGGAAGGTGGCGGCGGCGAGAAAAGTTGGGCTACCACCACCCAGGTCTGTGACTCGCCAGCATGCACGCCGAGAGACGCGTAGTCAGCGGTCGTGAGCGCGGTGCACAGCCCGCTGCGCAGCGACTGTTCCGTGCGCGAGGTGTTGCCGATGCGCAGCGACGCCGAACGCTTCACACGCACGTCGGTGCGCTGCAGTGCCTCGGAAAGTGTGCCACCGCGCGACCACGCGGCCGCAACCTGATCGAGTCGCGCGTCGCGAATCAGTGCGGTGCGCAAGCCGCTGCGCTGCGCGCAACCCGCGCGACGGATGGCCTGCGCAGAAGACAGCACGTCGCGTTCGCCGGCGGCAAAGGCGGCGGGCGCGGGGCCACCCGCAAAGAACGCGAGCAGCAGCACGATGGCGGGAACCAATGCGCGATGGGCGAGCATCTAGGCGCTGCTCCCGGCGACGCGTGCGCGGCTGAAGAACAGCAGTGCGAGAATCAGCGTTCCGAGCACTGCCGCGCTCAAACCAAGTGAGGCGTGAATGCCGATGAGGCCACCTACGATGCCGACGCTCATCCCGCTGAACGTCTTCAATCCCTGGCTCGCCATGCTGAACAGTCCGATGACGCGGCCGCGCATCTGCGCAGGCGCCGCCATCTGCACCAGCGTCTGCGCCATGGAGTTATACGAGAGCTCCAGGAATCCCGCGGCGAGCAGCAGTCCGAGCGCCAGCGGATAGTTGCGTACCATCGCGAAACTGCCCAGGGCGACACACCACAGCAGCGCGAGGATGCATGCCGTGCGAGGCTTTGCCTGCAGCAGTCCTCGAGTTTCGAGCGCGATGCCGGCGAGCAGCGCACCCGCCGCATCGGCGGCGAGCAGAATGCTGTACGACATGTCGACGCTGCCGTGGCCAAGATCGTGCGCGTAGCCCGGCATCTGTGCCTGGTATGCATTGCCGATGAGCAGGGACGCGCCGCCGCCGAGCAGCGTCATCGTGACGATGGTGCGATTGCCTGCGATGTCGCGAACCGTTGCAATGATTTCGCGCAGCCCACGCATCGCCGGACGTGGATTCGCAGCCGCTTCGGAGGGCGGTTGAAACGCAGGGCCGTACGGCGCGCGCCAGAGCCATGCCAACAGTGGCAGGTAGATCAGTGCGTTTACGAAGAAGCCGAGTGACGGACCGAGCAGGAGCATGATTGCGCCGCCCACCGCCGGCCCCAGCAACAGGCCGAGGTTGCGTGAGGTCGCGTTCAGCCGCACGGCGCTCTGCAGCTGCTGGGTTCCGACAATGTAGTGAATCAGCAGTTGCGACGGGGGACCCCAGAACACACCGGCACAGCCATGGATGATCAGCAGCACCCAGGCGTGCCACACCTGCAGCGTGTCGGTGAAGAACAGCGTGCCCCATGCAAGCGACACGCCCATGAACAGGAGCATGCCGAACTGTATGAGACGGCGCGGATCGCGATGATCCGCGATCGCGCCCATCGGCACGGAGAACAGCAGGAACGGCAGCCAGTGCGAGATCACCGCGAATCCACCGAGCGCCGGCGACCGGAACTTCTGGAACAGCACCCAGTAGCTGATCACGTGCTCGATACTGTCGGCCATCATCGCCGCGGCGGAGCAGAGGAAATACACACGGAACCCTGGATGGCGCAGGGCCGCGAACGACACTTCGCGCATTTTCAGCCCAGCTCACCGATATCCGCGGTCCAGGCGTGCAGCCCACCGTCGAGATTGATGGCACTGCGGTCCTGGCTCAGCGCGAACCGACAGGCGTGCAGGCTGCGCGCGCCAGCGGCGCAGATGAACACGGGCGTCTTGTCGCCCGGGATCTCGGCGAAGCGCTCCCCGAGTGTGCCGAGCGGTATGTGCAGGCAATCGGGCAGGTGACCCGCATCCCATTCATATTGTTCGCGCACGTCGACGAGTTGCAGCGCTGCGCGTCGGGACCCATCGGCGAGGCGGTCCTGCAGTTGTTCGGGTGTCAGGCGCAGCAGTCGTGCATCGCTGGGCACTTCGGGTGGCTCCATTGCAAGTTGCGTGATGCTGGGCGCGTCGCCACACACTGCGCAATCCCTGCGCCGGGCAAACGCGAATTCGGCGAAGCGCAGGTTGAGCGCGTCGTAAGTGAGCAGTCGTCCAGTGAGCGGCGTGCCGATCCCGGTAAGCACCTTGATGGCTTCCGTCGCCTGGATGCTGCCCATCACGCCCGGCAGCACCCCGAGTACGCCCGCGGTGGCACAGTTGGGAATCAGATCCTCGGCGCTGTGTTCGAACAGGCAGCGATAACAAGGCCCGGCGCCGGGAACAAAAGTGAGTGCCTGCCCCTCGAAACGATGAATTGCCGCGGTGACGAGCGGCTTGCCCCCGAGCACGCACGCATCGTTTACAAGGTATCGCGTCGCGAGGCGATCGCTGCCATCGATGAGCAGGTCGTGCTCTGCGACCAGCCCGGCTGCGTTGCGCGAGTCGAAGCGTACGCTCCAGGTGTCGATGCGCAGCGCAGGATTCAGTTCGAGCAGCCGAGCGCGGGCGCTGACAGCCTTGCCCCGGCCGATGTCTGCGGTCGTGAACAGCACCTGGCGCTGAAGGTTCGAGAGCTCGACCGTGTCGAAGTCGATGAGGCCCAGTCTGCCGATGCCGGCCGCGGCCAGGTACAGCGCCGCAGGTGAGCCGAGGCCGCCGGCGCCGATGATGAGCGCGCTCGCGGCGCGCAGGCGTGCCTGACCGGTTGCACCGAAGCCGTCGAGCGCCAGGTGGCGCGCGTA
>JBDSRN010000175.1:0-9267 GCA_039929265.1 Steroidobacteraceae bacterium
TGCAGGTGCGCGGCTCGTCGCGCGAGTTGGGTCGCCTCACGACCCTGGCGGTGGTGCAGTCGATCTTTCTCGTGCTGCTCGCCGATGCGATGTTCGCAATCCTGTTCATGGAGCTGGATTTCTGATGGCCGAAGAGAAGGACATTCTGGTCGTCGAGGGCGTCGTGAACAGCTTCGGCCACCAGGTGGTGCACGATGGCCTCGACATGCGCGTGCGTGAAGGCGAGATCTTCGGGATCGTCGGGGGCTCGGGCTCGGGCAAGTCGGTGCTGCTGCGGACCATCCTCGGCCTGCGCCGGCCGCAGGCGGGCAAGGTGAGCATCGAGGGACGCGACATCACCGAGCTTTCCGAATCGCAGCTGCGCGCAACCAAGGCGCGCTACGGCGTCACATTTCAGCAGGGTGCGCTGTTCAGCTCGCTCACCGTACTGGAGAACGTCCAGCTGCCGATGATCGAGCATCTGCGGCTGCCGCGCGAAGCGCTCGATGGTATCGCCATGCTAAAGCTGCGCATGGCCGGCCTGCCGTCCGAAGCAGGCAGCAAGTACCCGGCGCAGTTGTCCGGCGGCATGGTGAAGCGCGCAGCCCTGGCGCGCGCGCTGGCGCTGGACCCGAAGCTGCTGTTCCTGGACGAGCCCACTTCCGGCCTGGATCCGATAAGTGCAGCGGCCTTCGACGAACTGCTAGCCTATCTGCAGGGCGAACTGAAATTGACGGTGGTCATGATCACGCACGATCTGGACAGTATCTTCCGCATCTGCAATCGCGTCGGCGTGATCGTGGACAAGAAGATGATCACCGACACGCTGGCGGGGATCGTCGACAGCCCGCATCCGTGGATAAAATCGTATTTTCACGGCGAACGCGCCGTGCGCCACGTGGCGCAATCGCAGAAGGGGTCGGCTCATGGAGCGTGATGCGAACTACACGGCGGTGGGTGCCTTTGTCCTGCTCGTGCTCGCGCTCGGCGGCTTGTTCATCTACTGGTATTCGGACAGTCGCGAACATCGCGATTACAAGCGCTACGAGATCTATTTCAAGGGCAGCGTCAGCGGCCTCGCGGTGGGTGGGCCGGTGCGCTATCTGGGCGTCGATGTCGGGCGCGTGGTGCGCGTGCGCGTTGACAAGCGCAGCCCCGATCGCGTGCAGGTAATCGCAGACGTCGCTTCAGATGCGCCGATCTCCGAGCGCACGCTCGCGCAGCTCTCGCTGCAGGGCGTGACCGGACTGCTGTTCATCGACCTGCAGCAATCGGGCGATCGCAAGCAGGCGATGGCACCCGTGCCGAGCGACCAGTACCCGGTGATCTCCTCGGTGCGCTCGGACTTCGATCAGTTCCTGTCGAGCCTGCCGGATCTCACCTCGCGCGTACGTGAGCTCATTTCGCGCGTACAGGATGTGTTCTCTCCGCGCAACGTCGATGCGATCTCAAGCACGCTCGCCAGCATGGATCGCACGATGCAGAGCCTGCCGCAGACGATGCAGGAATTCGACGGGCTGGTGCGCGAGCTGCGCACTACCGCGGCGGAGCTGCGTGGTGTTGCGGCGAACGTGCGTGCCACCACCGACACCGTCGGGCCGGATCTCAGCGAGGCGATCGCGAAGGTGCGCGCCACCGCCGACAACATCGCGAACGCGACTACGCAGCTCGATCAGATGCTGACGGAGAATCGCGGCGGTCTGCGCAGCTTCACCAACGAAGCGCTGCCGGAGATCGAGCGCACATTGCGCGAGACGCGTGCTGCCGCGCAGGACTTCCGCGAGCTGTCGCGCACGTTGCGTGACAATCCCTCGCGCATCCTCTATCAGCCCGCCTATCACGGCGTGGAGATTCCCAGGTGATCCGCATGCTTGTCTGGCTCGCTGTCTTGCTTCAGGTTCCGGCTCTCGTGCTGCTCGCCGGCTGTTCGGGGCTGAAGAGCTCAGCGCCAGCGGAGCAGGTGTATGTGTTGCGTCCGGCGATCCTCGAAGCGTTGCCGACGCCGCTGAAGGCAAGTCTGCAGATCCTGCGCGTCGAAGCCCATCCCGGGCTCGAGAGCGACCGCATCATGCTGCTGCGTCCCGGTCGCCGGCTCGACGCGTTCTCGGGCGCGCGCTTCGCTTCCGGACTGCCGGAGGTGATCGGTGCGGCTGTCGTCGAGGCGTTCCGGGGCAGCGGTTCGTTCACGATCGTGAGCGAGGATCGCAACGTCGGCAGCGACTTCGCCCTCGACATCACGGTGCTGCGCTTCGAGGCGCAGTACGCGGACGAGAACTCGGCGCCGATCGTGCAGCTGCTCTTCGATTGCACGCTGCTCGACCGGCGTCAGCGCGACACGCTCGCTAGCTTCCGCATCGCGGCCAGCGTGCCGGCGACGGAGAACCGCCTCGGTAGCGTGGTCGAAGCGATGGACCAGGCGACCAACCAGGCGCTGAATGAGTTGCGCACGAAGACCGCCGATGCGATCGCGAAGGCGCCGCCAGTCAACGTGCAGCCCGCCGGGCCGGGCCCTCGCAACTCGAACAACAACTAGAAAGTCGACATACCCGACGCTTCCATCAGGCGGTACAACCAGTAGCGTCCCTGCGAGGAGTCGGCGTACACGTCCAGATCGGCCGTGTACTCGGTGCCGTTGCCGACGCGGTTGGTCCACAGGGATTCGAACCAGGCGTTCACTTCGCCCGCCAGCGGTCCGCCGAGTGGCGTTTCGACCATGACGTTGGCTTCGAGGTTGTAGTCGCCCAGATTGCGACTCGTGAGGTTTGCCGAGCCCAGCGTGAGCCACAGCTGCCCGCCGCTGCTGATGGCGACGAGCTTGGCGTGGAACTGCTCGCCGTGCGTGCGGTACCAGCGCACCCGGATCGCACCCTCGCTCGCGGTGACCAGCTCCGATGCCACCTGGCGATTGGGAACGCCGTTCTTCTCGTGACCAAACGCATCCTTGTTCGGATCGAGGATCGCACGCACGGCTACCCCGCGCGAACTGGCCTCGAGCAGCGCCCGGATCACCTGGCGATCGGTCAGATAGAACATCGCCAGGTCGATGAGGTCGCCGCGCTGCGTCGCCTCGATGCGTTGCACGAGTGCCTCGCGCGTCGCGCCTTCGGTCGAGATGGCGACGCGTGAGACGCTGGCTTTGTCCACGCTCACTGCCGCGGCGCGGGTAGGCGGCACATCGATGTTGCCGCGCCAGCCGGACAGCCGCGCGATCTGCAGCGCGCTCTCCAGCAGCGGCACGAGCGAAGGTCCGTGCAGGCGCAGCCCGACGTTGGAGTGCGCGCTGCTCGCGTCATGGGGATTCGCGGAGCTGACGATGCCGGTGAGCGAGCCCGAGCCATCGCCCGCGATCACGAGCTTGCGGTGATCGGCCTTGAAGTTCAGCAGCCGCGCGAACGCGCCCACGCGCATGCCGTCGCCGTCGCTGTCGAGCAGATTGGGCAGGCTGCCCGCGCCATCGCTCGGTGCCCACCAGCGGATCGCGAGCCGCCACAACCCCGACCATACCGGGTTCGAGTCACGCAGCGCGTCGAGGTTCACCGGCACGACATCGATGCCCGCCCGGCGCAGCGCGTCGAACTCGGGTGTGAGCCGCGTGCCGTAACCGAGGTTGATGGGATCGATGAGCAGCAGAATGGACAGCGCCGGCTCGGCGCGGCTGCGCGCAAGCAGCGCGTCGCGCAGCTCGCCAGACAATGTCCGATACGCGCGCGGTGCGGTCGCAGCGCTCTGATTGTCCCGGAGGGCGCCCTGGTGATCGTTGAAGAGGAAGTAGTCGAGCACTAGCAGGTCGCGCGAGGAAGCGATCAGCGCGAGCGTCGAGTCGAAGATCTGCTGTTCAATCAGCGGGCGACCGTAGGCATCCGCGGCGGTGCGGTCGGTCAGCAGTTGCAGGTTCGCAGTGGGGGTCTCAAGCAGGTTGCCCGCGATGTGCAGGCCCGCGGGCAGGGGTTTGTGGCCGTGCCACCAGCCGATGGCGAACCCCGCACAGAACAGCAACGCGAGACAGGATCGCAGGATCCAGCGTCGCTTGTGCTTCAAGCCAGGGCTCGGGTAGGGGGCGGCATGGCCCAATTCTAAGACGGGGAACGCCCGAGTGCGCGCGACGCCGCGCACACCTCACAGGCCGATTCCAGGGCGGACTCAGGCCCGGGCCGGTACGGCCGTCACGGTTGCGGTGTTACGGCTGCGCGGGAAGAACATCTGGAAGGGCGGAGCGCCATTCTGCTGGGACTGCAGCATCGCGAGCAGCTCATCACAGGTGAGCGGTTCGCCGAAGAGGCGACCCTGCGCATAGTGGCAATCCGCCTCGCGCAAGAAATCGAGCTGGCCCGTGGTCTCGACACCCTCAGCGACCACTTCAAGGCTGAGTGAGCGGCCCATATCGATGATGGTGCGCACGAGCGTCGCATCGTTCGCGTCGTGCGCCGAATCGCGCACGAAGGACTGGTCGATCTTGAGAGTGCCGATCGGAAACTGCTGCAGGGCGGACAGCGACGAGTAGCCGGTGCCGAAGTCGTCGATCGCGAGATGCAGGCCCATCGCGTGCAGCTCGTAGAGCATGCTGATCGTGCGTTTGGGATCGTTCATCAGGGTCGTCTCGGTGATCTCGAGCTCGAGGTTCTCAGGGGAGACGCCGTGGCGCTCGAACACCGAGCGGCAGCGCAGGATGAAGCTTGCCTGCTTCAGCTGCTTGAGCGAGAGATTGAGCGCGATGCGACCGGGGTTCTGCACCTGTTGGCCCATTGCCTTGTAGTCAAGACAGACGCGGTTGAGCACCCACTCGCCCACGCCGAGAATGAGGTTGTTTTCTTCGGCGAGCGGGATGAACTGCGAGGGCGGGATGTCGCCGTGACCCGGCAGGCGCCAGCGCAGCAGTGCTTCGGCGCCGACGATCAGCCCATCGCTGATCCGCACCTTGGGTTGATAGCGAACCACCAGCTCGTCGCGCTCGAGCGCGCGCTTGAGCTTGCTCTTGAGCATCAGGCGTTCAACGGCGGCGGCGTTCATCTCCGGCGCGTAGAACACGCAGCTGTTGCCGCCGTTCTGCTTGGAGTGATACATCGCCGCGTCCGCATTGCGGATCAGGTCGATGACGTTCTCCGCATCACGTGGGCACAGCGCCACACCGATGCTGGCGGTGAGAAATACCTCCTGCTGGCTGACGTGGAATGCGGCCCCCACCGTCTTGAGGATCGAGCGCGCGAGCGTTACGACGGTGTCACGCGCCTCGGCCTCGGAGCCGAGTCCGTCGATGAACAGCGCAAACTCGTCGCCCGCGAGCCGTCCGATCACGGTGTCTTGCGGCAGCACACGCGTGAGGCGCTCGGTGAGTACCTCGAGCACGCGGTCGCCGGCACCGTGACCGAAGGTATCATTCACTTCCTTGAAGCGATCCATGTCCAGATACAGCAGCGCGATGGCGCCGCGCGCACGAATCGAACGCGCGATGGCCTGCTGCAGCAGGTGCTGGAACTGCATGCGGTTCGGGATCTTGGTGAGCGCGTCGTAGCGGGCGAGATAGCGGATGCGACGCTCGGCGCGCTTGCGGTCGGTGATGTTGCGCGCGACGAAGATGCAGCCTTCGAACTGCGGATCGTCGGTGGCGATCTCCGAGCCGGTGAACGACACGGGGATGGTCTGGCCCGCGTGGGTGCGCAGCACCGTCTCGCCGCTGTCCCGCGCGATACGCAGCACGTCGGCGGGGGTGGGGGCCTCGGGAGTGTCCCTGGGCGCCTCGATGAGCGCGGCGATGTTCGTCGCGATGAGTTCTTCCTGCGCGATGCCGGTGAGCGTGGTGGCGGCCTGATTGGCGATCTTGATCGTGCCATCTGCCGCGGTGACGAATACCGCGTCGGTCATGCTGTTGAGCACGCTGTGCAGGTAGTTCTTGGTGATCGTGGTCTGGCGCAGGCGCTGACGCATGTGCTCGACGGTGCGTTGCAGGTCGCCGAGTTCGTCGCGACGTTCCGTGCTCAGCGGCTGGGTGTAGTCGCCTGCGGTAATCCGCGCCGCGCTACGCTTGACCATATCGAGGCTGTGAGTGAGGCGCTTGCCCGCGGTCCAGGCCAGCAAGGCGGTACCGCCTACGGCGATCAGCGCCAGCAGCGCGAACAATCGCACCCGGTTCTGACCGAACACCAGGCCACCGGGATCGCTGAGCAGGGCGAGCAGCGACATGAACGCCAGCGCCAGAATCACTGCAACCGCAGCACCATACGTTGCGTACTTGATCTTTAAGCTGAACATGGTGAGCTAAGTGGGCACTCCTGCTCCATGTTAACCCGCAATTCACGCCGCGCACCACTAGACTAATGAGGCATTAGAGTCACCAAGTCCCCTACAATTCCTGCGCTATGACCGTCGTGCCACTCGATGCGCTGGAATTGACCGGTCGCTCCAGCACTCATGTCGTGCCGGTGCAAGACCCTGCCTGCGTGCTGCACCGGCAGGTCATCGAGCCGTTCCGCGCCTTGCGCGCTGCGGCGCAAGGGGCTGGCATCGACCTCGTGCCGGTGTCGAGCTTCCGGGACTTTGCGCGGCAGCTTGCGATCTGGAATGCCAAGGCGCGGGGCGAGCGACCGCTGTACGACCGCGACGGCGCGCTGATCCACTACGCCACGCTGGCGCCCGAGGCGCGGGTCGACACCATCCTGCTGTGGTCAGCCCTGCCGGGCGCGAGCCGGCATCACTGGGGGACGGATTTCGACGTCGCGGATGCCGCGGTACTGAGGCCGGGGCAGCCGCCGCCGATGCTGCCGCAGGACTACGCACCGGGAGGTGCGTTCGCGCACCTGGAGGACTGGCTTGCCACGCACCTGCACGAGTTCGGCTTTCATCGCCCGTACGCGCGCGATCTGGGTGGGGTGCAGCCCGAGCCCTGGCATCTGAGTTACGGGGCCATCGCCGAGGATGCGCTCGCGGCGCTGACGCCCGCGCTGCTGCGCGAGGCGCTGGAGGGCAGCGATATCGAGGACAAGGAAGCAGTGCTCGCACGGGTGCCGGCGATTCACGAGCGCTACGTGCGCAACGTCGAGCTCAGTTTTCAGTCCAGACTTTCTTGAAGTAGCCGGCCATCTGGCTGCGCACGTTGGCGAGCGTGTCGGGTTGCGCGGCATACACCTGCGGGCTGCGACGCAGCATGCGCCAGCTCTCGCTGCGCAGGATCTGGCGCAGGTAGGCGAGGCTGCGGTCGATCGACTCGATGTACGGATTCTCGCCGTTGTACAGCACTTCGATGTAGCGATACGCCTGCTCGAAGGCCGTATCGAGGCGCTTGCGACGGGTATCTTCGATGAACCCGGGCGTCTGGCGCAGCAGGTCGAGGCCGGACGCGTACTTCACGTCATGCCCGCCATTGGAGGTGATAGGCAGGGCCACTCCGCCAAGCACGAATTCCGGGTACAGGCGATCGCGGCATTTCTCCAGATAACAGCGGTCCGCCATCTGCGCGATCATGTCGGCGGTACCGAGCAGGTGACCGAGCTTGATGTCGCGCGGATCGCTGACTTCGATGCGATTGAACGGTCGCTCGTAACCGGTGAAGTGCACAAGCTCGGTCGCGGTGCATGCGAGGTGCTCGAGGTTGGCTGAGGGCAGGTAGCGCTCAATGAAGCGCGCGCTGCGGCTTACGTGATTCCGGGTGAATTCAGCGCCGTTGCGTTCCTGCTCGGAAGTTTCGCGCAGGTAGCCGACATCGTGGAACAGACCGAGCACCATGCCGAGCGTGGCGCGCTCCGCGCCGAGGGCCATGTCGCTGTCGCGATGCATGCTCTCGTAGCCGGCCATCAACCGCGCCATGGCTAGCGTCACGTCGAGTGTGTGCTGCTGATCGTGATAGACCGTGTCGACGCCGAACCAGCCCGGCATGCGCCCCGCGAACAGCTCCGCGAAATCATAGAAGGCGCGGGAGATCGGCTCGAACGATGCCTGGGGCCAGGTAAGCTCGAACAGCGACTGTACGGCATCGCGCACGTCGGGCACGGAACTCACGCGTACCGTGTTGGTGACGTCGTAATCGCTGCGGCGGGCGTTGTACATGGATCTTGGGATCGGACTCCGAATCGAAGCAGGATAGGAGTGGGCCGCCGGCTCGCGAGCGACCCTGCGCACAGTTCGGCTCATTAAAACCGATATGTCAAAGCGCGACTACGCCGCGATCCCGTGCAACTCCAGGAGGGGGCGAATATCGGGCTTGCGGCCGCGGAACTCGACGAATGCGTCCAGCGCGTCGCGGCTTCCACCGCGCGACAGGATGCTGTCGAGGAAGCGGCGCGCCGTGGCGCGATCGAACACGCCCTGCTCCGTGAACGCCGCGAATGCATCCGCCGCGAGCACTTCGGCCCACTTGTAGCTGTAGTAGCCGGCGGCATAACCGCCCGCGAAAATGTGCCCGAAATTGTGCGGGTAGCGGTTCCACTCCGGCAGCGGCGCGACCGCCACTTCCTTGCGCACCTCGGCCAGGATTTCGGCGATGCGCGCGCCGCGGGCGGGATCGAACTCGGCGTGCATGCGGAAATCGAACAGCGAGAATTCCACCTGTCGCAGCGTCTGCAGCCCGGCCTGGAAGCTGCGCGTGGCGATGAGCTGGCGCTGCATCGCGAGCGGCAACGGCTCACCGGTGACGCTGTGCGCGGAGATGCGGTCGAGCACCTCGGGATGCCAGGCGTAGTTCTCGAGGAACTGGCTCGGCAGCTCCACTGCATCCCACGAGACGCCGTTGATGCCCGCGATGCTCGGATAGCCGACGCGCGTGAGCATGTGGTGGATGCCGTGACCGAACTCGTGGAACACGGTGACCACGTCATCGTGAGTCAGCATTGCCGGCTTGTCCAAGCCCTCTTCAGATGAAGAAGGCGGCAGCGCGTTGCAGACGAGGTACGCGACGGGCAACGCGCTGCCCGAACGCGTGGTCTTGCGATCCACGCACACATCCATCCAGGCGCCGCTGCGTTTGTGCGCGCGGGCGTAGAGGTCGAGATAGAAGCTGCCGATGTGCTCGCCGGCAGCGTTACGGATCTCGTGGTACTGCACGTCGGGGTGCCAGAGGCTGACCCCTTCGCGGCGCTGGATCTTCACGTCGAACAGGCGCTCGACGACCTCGAAGAGGCCCTGCAGTACGCGCGGGATCGGGAAGTATTCGCGCAGGGCTTCCTGCGAGATTGAATAGCGCTCCTGCTGCAGGCGTTCGGAGTAGTAGGTGATGTCCCAGGCATCGAGCTTGCGGCCAGCGAACGCCTCCAGTTCGGCAAATTCGCGCTGCGCGGCGGGGCGCGCGGCGCGCGCGAGGTT
>JBDSRN010000176.1:0-3284 GCA_039929265.1 Steroidobacteraceae bacterium
AGTTCGTGCCGACCACCGATCGGGCCGTGGTCGGCGCCATGCTGCGCGCTGTCGGTCTCATCGACATCATCGTGCCGCGCGGCGGCAAGAGCCTCGTCGCGCGCGTGCAGGCCGAAGCGCGCGTGCCGGTCATTGGACATCTCGAGGGCGTGTGCCACGTGTACGTCGATCACGATGCGCAGCTCGACATGGCGCGCGCCATCCTCATCAACGCGAAGCTGCGCCGCACCGGCATCTGCGGTGCCGCTGAAACGCTGCTCGTGGATCGCGCCTGTATCGCGACGCATCTGGCGCCACTGGTGCAGGAGCTGCTCGGCGCTGGTTGCGAAGTGCGCGGCGACACCGACGTGCAGCGCGCCGATGCGCGCGTGAAGGCCGCAACTGAAGAAGACTGGTACACCGAGTATCTCGACTCGATCATCACGGTGGGCGTGGTCGACGGTGTGGATGCGGCGATCGCGCACATCGGCAAATACGGCTCAGCGCACACTGATGCCATCATTACGGACAGCAAGTCGACGGCGGAGCGCTTCCTGCAGCGCGTCGACAGTGCGATCGTGTTGCACAACGCTTCCACGCAGTTCGCGGATGGTGGCGAGTTCGGCATGGGAGCGGAGATCGGTATCTCCACGGATCGCTTTCACGCGCGCGGACCGGTCGGGGTCGAGCAGCTCACGTCGTACAAATACATCGTGCGCGGTGCGGGACAAGTTCGCCCCGGCTAGTTCGGCTTCGGGTCAGTGATCGTGGTGCGCGTGGCCGGCTGCCGGCAGCGCATCCGCCCCGCAGCGCTCGCAGTTCACCCAGCCCGAGTCCCCGCTGGCGTAGTGCTCCTTCTTCCAGATGGGCACGCGGTGTTTCACTTCATCGATGATGTAGCGGCAGGCGCGAAAGGCCTCGTCGCGATGCGCCGCAGCGACGCCGACCCACACCGCGCTCGCGCCGATGCCGAGCGAACCCAGGTGGTGCACGCACAGTGCCCGCTCCACGCCGAATTTCTGCAGTGCCTCCGCGACGATGCGTTCGCCTTCCTTCACGGCGAGCAATTCGAAGGCCTCGTACTCAAGCCGCGTCACGACCTGGCCTTCGTTGTGATCGCGCACCCAGCCTTCGAAACTGCAGAAGCCGCCACAGCTGCGGTGCGCGAGCGCTTCGCGCAGCGTCGCCGGGTCGATGTCGGTGGTGGTGAAACGGAACATCAGCCGCCCGCCACGGGCGGAATGAACACGACGGCGTCGCCGTTCTTCAGCGGAGCCGTCCATTCGCCGAACTCGGAATTGATGGCGACGCGCAGGCGATCCTCGGGCAGCGTGAATCGATGACGCGTCTGCAATTCGCCGAACAGCTCGCGTGCGGTGCGCGCGCGGGTGGTGAGCCGCTCCTCGCTGCGGCCGGCCTGCTCGCGCAGGATGGCGAAGTACTGCACGTGCAGCTCGATCGATACTTCACGGGCTTCCCCGAGCGAGCCCGCTGCCGCTGCGTATTCGCTGGCGGTGTTCACGTTGTCGAGCGCGCGCGGGTCGGGCAGTGTGAGCAACTCGATGCCCGACTGGATCAGGAATTTCCTCGGGCAGTTGCGACCGGTGGCGATGAACGAGCGCAGCGCGGGGCGGCTCGACGGCTCGTAGATCGCGCACAGCGGCTCCGGCAGGCCATCATGCGTACTGCGATACGCGACTGCGACGTGCTGCGGATCGCGCGCGGCGACGAGGGCCGCCACCGTCCGGTCATCGAGGAACGGCAGGTCGCAGGCCAGCACGAGCCACGCGGCGTCCGGATGCTCGTGCTGGGCGGCGATGATTCCGGCCATGGGGCCGAGCCCCGCATCGCGATCGACGATGCGGGCAAAGCGTGCCCGCAACGGATCCTCATTCTGGTCGGCGCGCACGGAGACGAACGCGCGCTGCACATGCGCAACGAGCAGCGCCATCGCGCGCTCGAGCTGGGTTGCGCCGGCGTAAGCAAGCGCAGCTTTGTCGGTGTGCATGCGCTTGCTGCGCCCGCCTGCGAGCACCAGTCCGTAGAGTGGGGCGAGCGGGCTCATTTCCTGCGCGCCCCGCGCATGAAATCGCGCTTGCCACCATGCTTTTCGACCAGTCGCAGCGGCCCGATCTCGATGTCGTGCGAGAGCGCCTTGCACATGTCATAGATCGTGAGCGCGGCGATGCTCGCGCCGGTGAGCGCTTCCATCTCGACCCCGGTGCGATGCTGCACACGTATGCTGCAGGTCACGACGAGTCCGCCGCGGATTGCATCGACTGCGATGGCGATGTGATCGAGTGGCAGCGGATGACAGAACGGAATGAGCTCGTGCGTACGCTTCACGGCGAGCACGCCGGCGATGATCGCGGTATCGAACACGGGACCTTTTTTCGTGCGATGGCCGGTGCGCTTGAGTTCGCGCGCCACAGCGGCTGGCAGTCTGATGCGCGCCTCGGCTGTCGCCACGCGCAGCGTCGCAACCTTCGCGCTGACATCGACCATCATCGGGCGGCCGGCGGCAGTGAGATGAGTGAGTTTCGCGCGCGCCAACTTAACCACCGATGTAGTACATCTCGACCTTGCGCTGCTCGCCCTGCGCGCGCACTTCGGCACGGCGCTCGCTGTAACGATCCTCGCGCGCGAGCCAGACGTCGCGGATCGTCTCCGCCAGCTGCTCGTCACTCGCGCCACCGCGCAGCGCCGCGCGCAGGTCCGTACCGCTCTGCGCGAACAGGCAGGTGTAGAACACGCCGTCCGAGGAAATGCGCGCGCGCGAGCACGTGCCACAGAACGGCTGCGTCACCGAGGAGATGAATCCAACTTCACCCGCACCGTCATCGAAGGCGTAGCGCCGCGCGACCTCGCCGGCGTAGTCGGGTTCGCGCGCAGTGAGCGGCCAGCGCGCGTTCAGCGTCTGCTGCAGATCGCGCGAGGGTACGACCAGCTGCTCGCGCCAGTCGTTGCGATTGCCCACATCCATGTACTCGATGCAGCGGACGGTAATCCCCGTGCTGCGGAAGTGCTCAATGAGCGCGGGGATGGTGTGATCGTTCACGCCACGCTGCACGACCGCGTTGATCTTGATCGGCTCGAGCCCCGCAGCGCGCGCAGCGTCGATGCCGGCGAGCACTTCGCTGACGCGACCGAAGCCGCCGTTCATGCGCGCGAACACTTCCTGGTCGAGGCTGTCGAGGCTCACCGTCACGCGCGCGAGTCCGGCGGCCTTCAGTTCCGTCGCGTACTTCGCGAGCAGGACGCCGTTGGTGGTGAGCGCGATGTCCTGCACACCTGGCACGCTGCTG
>JBDSRN010000177.1:0-2863 GCA_039929265.1 Steroidobacteraceae bacterium
CTGTCGCCTGAAGAGGCGCGCGTGATCGGCAGCCTCATCGAGAAACAGATCACCACTCCCGATCAATACCCGCTCTCGCTCAACGCCATCACCAACGCGTGCAACCAGAAGAGCAATCGTGATCCGGTGCTCGCGCTGGACGACGCCACTGTGCAACGAGCGATCGATGCCTTGCAGAAAAAGCATCTCGTGATCGAGCGCGCGGGCTTCGGCAGCAGGGTCGGAAAGTACCAGCAGTGCTTTTGCAACACTGCGCATGGATCGCTGCAGTTCACGCCGATCGAGACGGCCATCGTGTGCGAGCTGCTGCTGCGCGGTCCGCAGACGCCTGGCGAACTGCGCACGCGCGCGGCACGCATGGCGCAGATCAGGGACGGCGCAGAGATCGAAGCCGCCCTGCAAAGTCTTTCCCAGCGCGCGACCGGTCCGCTGGTGCAGCGCCTGCCGCGCGAGCCGAATCGCCGTGATGCATGCTACGCGCAGCTGTTCACCGGTGCCGTTGCCGTATCCGACGCGCAATTGCCCGACGAACCTGCGCCCGCGCTGCAATCGACGCAACCGGGCGTACCTGTCCCCGCGAGCAGCCGTCTCGAAGAGATCGAGTTCAAGCTCGCGCATCTCGAGCGCGGCTTGCAGGAACTGAGCGATGTCGTAGCTCGCCAGCAGCACGACCTCGAGCGTCTGGCGCAGCGCAATCTCGTGCTTACTCAGGAAATCGCAACGTTGCAGGGATCCGGCGACGAGACCGCGACCCGTACCGAGATTCCCCCGCATTACTGAGGTCGCCTTACCGCGCGGCTCGCATCGCATCACCCTGCTGACACTGCTGCTGGGGAACTTCGTGAGCGGTGCGGGGTTCCTCGCGCCTGCTGGTCTGAGGGGCGGGACTGTTCATCTGGAGCCTGGCACCGGACCCGCCGTGTTGGCGCTGCAGGCGCGGTTCATCGGCGCAAAGCCGTTGCTGGGCTTCGTTCCTGTACGTCGGCCAGGGCGTCGGCACCTTCCTTGGCGCGGGCAGGGTGCGGCTCGGGCATGCCCGGAACTGGGAATCATGGGCGCTGCGCGGGTCGGTGCCGCGCTGGCCCGTTTCTCTCCGCATCGCGCGGCGCCTGGAAACATCAGTTCCGGCTAGAATGCGCGCCGTCATCCCATCGTCGGAGCTCTCATGCGAAATCGCGTCTTCCCAATCATCCTGGCGTGTGCCCTGCTCGCCAGCTGTTCCAAGGTTGCCCAGAACACAGCCAGCGAACCTCAGACCGAGGACGAAAAGACGCTGTATGCGCTCGGCGTGCTCATGAGCGGCAACCTGCAATCTTTTTCTCTGACCGAGGCGGAAGTGAAACAAGTGCAGCAGGGCCTGGCCGACGGCGCGCTCGGCAAGAAGCAGCCGGCCGATGTCGAATCGTTCGTGCCGAAGCTTCAAGAACTGCAGAAGACGCGCGAGACAGCGCTCGCCGGCAAGGAGAAGGAAGCCGGCAAGGCCTATCTCACCAAGGCCGCAGCCGAAAAGGACGCCACCACGACCACTAGCGGAATCGTGATGAAGACGCTCAAGGCAGGCACGGGCGCGAGCCCCGGCGCTGCCGACACCGTGAAGGTCCACTACGAAGGTCGCTTCGTCGACGGCAAGGTGTTCGACAGCTCGATCAAGAGCGGTGAGCCCGTGGAATTCCCGCTAAGTGGCGTGATTCCCTGCTGGACCGAAGCCGTGCAGACGATGAAGGTTGGGGGCAAGGCGCAGATCGTTTGCCCCTCGGATCTGGCGTACGGCGATGAAGGTCGCCCGCCGCAGATGCGCGGTGGCGCGACGCTGGTGTTCGACATCGAGCTGCTGGAAGTTTCCAAGGGTCAGTCTGCTCCCGCAGGCGGCAAGCCCGCGGAACGTCCGTAAGCGATGCTGGCGCCCGTTCCACATCGCGATCCGCGTTGCGGATCTCGATGTGGCGCGGCGCTTTTACGGCGACCTGCCGGGCTGTCCTGAGGGACGCAGTGACACACTGTGGGTCGACTTCGATTTCTTCGGTCATCAGCTGGTAACGCACAGGGATACCGCGCGGCTCTTAGCGACGTGATCAGGCCTCGTAGCAGTGCGAAGAACCGCAGCGTCACGGAGGCCCGACGGCTTTCCTTGAGCCATTCATGCGCTTCGCAGCCGTCTCGAACGGGGGCTAGTGCGGAAGTAGTACTGGCTGGGATCGACCAGCTCTGCCCAGGCTGGCGCTCCCCTCGAAGACTTGTTTGACCCGGGAGCGATGAGGCCGTTCACGCCGCGCCGGGAGATGCCGTCGTTGTGGCAATTGACGCATCTTTCTGCTTTGTCATGATCAGCCCCCGGTTTGCGATGATCGATACTACGCATAGGACAATGCCGATACCGCATCTGCCTCACCGCCCGTATCTTCCTCCCATGCGCGAGCTCTTCAGTCTCCTGCGGGCCACGGCGACTGCGTTCGTCGAAGACCGCGTGTCCCGCAAAGCTGCAGCCCTGGCGTTCTACACAGTGTTCTCACTCGCCCCGCTGCTCATCATATCCATCGCAATCGCCGGTGCGTTCTTCGGCGCTGAAGCGGCGCGCGGGGAGATCGTTGGCCAGATCCGCGGACTGGTGGGCGAGGAAGGCGCGCGCGCCATCGAAGGCATGCTGCAGAACGCGGGACGTCCCGGCTCCGGCCTGGTGGCGGCGCTCACCGGAATCGCGACACTGTTACTCGGCGCAACTACCGCGTTCGCGGAACTCAAGGAAGGACTGGACCAGATCTGGGGCGCGCCGCGCGAGCGCGTGCAGGGCATTTTCTACACACTCATGAAACGGGTGCTGTCGTTCGGTGTAATCCTGTCGATCGGCTTCCTGCTGCTGGTGTCG
>JBDSRN010000178.1:0-11132 GCA_039929265.1 Steroidobacteraceae bacterium
TCTCCGGGTAACGCGCAGCGCTGAGCAGCGGTTACTATCGCGATCTCAACCCGGAGGTCCAAATGCCGAACTACATCGACGGTTTCGTGCTCCCGATCCCGAAGCGCAACACTGCCGCATACAAAAAGATGGCCCGACTCGGCGCCAAGGTATGGCGCGAGCATGGGGCGTTGGCCTATTTCGAATGCGTCGCCGATGACGTGAAGCCAGGCAAGACCACATCATTCCCACAAGCCGTAAAGCTGAAGGCCGGGGAAGTGGTATGGTTTTCCTGGATCGTCTACAAATCCCGCCGGCATCGCGACGCGGTGAATGCCAGGGTGATGAAGGATCCGCGTTTGCAGAAATACATGAACTCCAAAGCCATGCCCTTTGATGGCAAGCGCATGTTCTGGGGCGGCTTCAAGGTTGCCGTTGCCGGTTGAGCAAGAGGACACGGACGAGAGTTCAGTGTTGCGCTTGGTGTACCGCCATCGGGCGCAGCGCATGTGTCGCGACCGATCGGACAAAGGAGCTGGACAATGGCAACTCCCGTCAAACGCCCCGCCGCGAAACGCCGCAACGTGCGCAAGGCAAACGTCGCCTCCGCTGCGTAGAGCACCGCGCTACGCAGGAAGGCCGGTACGACCGACCGGAGGGGTCGTACAATGGGCCATGTCCAAAAATCATGCAGCACGTTCGCCCGTGCGGATTCTCCATTCCGAACTCTCAGCCGACGCATTGCGCGGTGTGATCGAGTCTTTCGTATTGCGCGAAGGTACCGAATACGGCGAACGCGACGTGGCGATGGATCTGAAGGTCGGGCAGGTGTTGCGTCAACTCGAGCACCGCGAAGCTCATATCCTGTTTGATCCGGAGAGCGACTCGGTGCAGATCATGCTTACCCGTGACCTGCCTGCGGGACACACTCACCCGACCTGATCGGTCCAGACGCGAAAACTTTCCAGCGTGTTCTGACCGAAGGTCGTGCTGATGGCAACATCCGAAGCATCCCTGCCCCGCGCGATCAGGATGCGGCCGATACGCGGAACGTTATTACGCGGATCGAAGCTGTACCAGCGACCACCGAGGTAAGCCTCGAACGATCCGGCGAAATCCATCGGAGCGTCAACGGGCGGCACGCCGATGTCACCGAGATAGCTGGTGCAATAGCGAGCCGGAATGTTCATGCAGCGACACAGCGCAATGCCAAGGTGTGCATAGTCGCGGCACACGCCAACGCGCTCGTTGAATGCCTGCCACGCCGTGCGTGAAGGGTTGGCGAACTGGTAGCCGAAGGTCAGGTGGTTGTGCACGAAATCGCAGATCGTCTGCACACGCCCCCAGCCCATGGGCGAGTTGCCGAACAGTTGCCAGGCCATGTTCGAGAGTAGATCGGTTTCGCAATAGCGGCTACCGAGCAGATAGATCAGGGAGTCTTCCGGCAAGTCCTGCACCGCGTGCTGCCACGCATCGGTCGCATGAGGCTCGTGCAGGCCGGAGTCGTACACCGTCGCGTCCGCGGTGAGACGCAGGCGGCCAGGCTGCGCCACGAGGCGTGTGCACCAGTTGCCGAAACTGTCGTGGTAGGCGGATGTCGCAACGGCGGGATCCGTGTGCAGCAGGTCCGGCTGTACGAGGTCAGCCGCGCGTGAATGATGGATGTTCAGCATCAGGATGACCGGCGTGACCTGCGGAAAGTGATAGATGATTTCGTAGCCGGCCCGAATCAACATTTTTCATCCTCTAGAGAGCCACAACCTCCAGTGCCTGCGGCAGCATCAGAGCCAGACGCGTGGCCCACTCTTCCTGGCCCCTATCGTCAGAGATCAAGTCCTGGCGGATTTCGAGTTCGACGTGCGCAAGACCGCGCGCCTCGCCGTGCACGGGAACAGTGTAATCACTGGAATCACGCATGGCGTAAGGCTCGTTCTCTCCTACGCGTAGGAAATCACTACGCAACAAGTCGCGCAGCGCAAGAGCGAGTCGCGCGTCACGGTTGTACAGCACACCGCAGTGCCACGGACGGGAATCGCCGAGAAATATCGGCGTAAAGCTGTGCACCGAAACGAGCACGGCGGGCGGGCCCTGTGCTCGCCGATCCAGAATGTCGCGTATTGCACCGTGATACGGCAAAAACACCTCGTTCTGGCGCATGAGTCGCTGTTCGCTGCTC
Source organism: Steroidobacteraceae bacterium (assembly GCA_039929265.1). Classification (GTDB taxonomy): domain Bacteria; phylum Pseudomonadota; class Gammaproteobacteria; order Steroidobacterales; family Steroidobacteraceae; genus ZC4RG30. The sequence goes on from JBDSRN010000178.1 coordinate 2,156, forward strand.
AGCGCGCGGTTGCCTGGCACTTCCACGCCTCCACTGGTGATCGCCACGGAGTCTGGCGCGTCGAGTGGTCGGTTGCAGTCGATCACGAGCCGCGAGTAATTCTGCAGTACGAGCGTCGCCTGGAGTCGCTGCGCAAGCCGCTGTGCGACGGCCGCGGCACCGATGTCCCAGGCAATGTGTGTCATGAGTTCCGCCGCGGGAAGGCCCAGGCCGCCCAGCATGCGCGGAATGCGGTGGCTCGCGTGGTCGCAGACCAGCAGAAAGCTCGATGCGCCCTGCTCGTGTTCGATGCTGCAGGCCGGCGGTTCATCCGGAGAGAGCAATGTCGCCATCATGGCGCAAGCGTCCGGGTAGTTACGGTGCCCGTCAATGTCTCAGCGCCCAGCGTCACGTACAGCGCCCGATCCGCGACCGCCAGATCCAGATCCATGCGCCGTTCCAGGCGCCCGACGAACGCCGCCAGCAGCTCGCGATCGATGACCTCGATGCGCAGGTGTTCCGCACGATGGATCCGCTCGCCGGCGAGGCGCGCAAGCAATGGCTCCACATCGCGATGCGTGTATACGACCACCCGCGGCGCTGCCTTGCTCGCCTTGTGCAATCGTGCCGCCTCGGGCGCACCGACATCGATCCAGCATTGCAGGACGCCCGTGAGATCCCGGATCGCGATGGCGGGCTCGTCTGGCTCAGACAATCCGCGCGAAAACGCGATGCCTTCGCCGTACTCCAGCAGGTATGCGAACAGGCGCACGACGAGGAACTCGGCGGATTCTGAAGGATGGCGCGCGATGCGCAGGTTCAGCGTCTGGTATACGCCGCGATCTGCGTCGTTCAGGCGCACCGTGAAGACATGAATCGTCGCACTGAGCGCCATGCCGGCATCGTACTCGCGTTCGCGCGACCATGGTCCGCCGCCACGGGCATTTGTATAATCCGTCGCGCACCAACCTTCGAGGACAACGCCATGACGAAAGCCCAGGATCAAAAAAAAGAGACCAAGAAGAAGCCGCTGAAGACGAAGGATGAGAAGCGCGCGCTCAAGCGCGAGAAGAAAGCCGGTCGCTGAAGGCTAAGACCCGCGCGCGAGGCAGCGCGCGTAGCGATCGTTCACCCGCCGCGCGAACCACTCCGTGGTAAGCGCGCGGGTGATCTTCGGGCTGCTCAACTTGGTCACCGGCAACATGGCGCGCGGCGCGGGACTGCCGCGCTGTTCGTCCGCCAATTCGAACAGACGCTCATGCAGCCTGCTGCGTTCAAACGCCTGCTTCTCGCCCTGCTCCAGATCCGCGCGGATCTGCGCATCACTCATGCGCAGGCGGCGCGACAGCGGGCGCACGGCCAGCTCCGTTTTGCTGGCCTGATTCGCCGCATCGCCGCGCAACAGCAGATCCCCATCAAGCGCCAGGCGGGTCTTCGCGAGGCCGCTCAATGCAGACTGGAACGCCGCGTTACGACTCGCGTAGTGACCGGCGTTGAAGTCGGCGAACCGATAGAGCATAGCGTGGTAGCTCGTTGGAAATCCCAACAGATGCGCGATGCCGAAGTACAGCCCTCCGCGGCGAGTGAACACTTCGGCACGGATGCTCCCCGTGTGCGTATAGGGGTATCGCTGTCGCCCTGCGTGCTGCTCTGCGAATGCGATGCTCACCGGCATGGGGCCGGCGGTGTGAACCGGGTTCCATCCTGCGAACAGTCGCTTACCCAACGGGACCATGCCGATAAAATCCTCGAACAGTTCGCTGAGCTCCATCTCCGTCCGCGCGGCATCGAGTCGCGCGCTGTAGCTGCGTCCGTCCTGAGAATTCAGCGCGAGCGCTGCATTGAGCAGCAGCGTCGGCACCTTGTGGCTCGCCGCGCGCGCTTCCATCTCACGCCTCGCGATGCCCGCCATGCCAGGCACCGGCGGATCCACGCGCAGACCCGTTTCCTGCTCACCCACCGCCAGCACGGCGCAGATGTTGTCCGTCGACGCAACGATCCCGAGCGAGTCGAAAGCGGCGAAGATGTCCACGGCCCAGCCATTCGGATTTTCGATGCGCGGCGGCAGCTTCGCGAGGATCCGCGCACGCGCCACGTCAGGATCGAGACTCGCCTCATCCGCGTGACGCGGCGAGCCAGAACATCCGCACAGGGCGAGCACGCACAGCGCGAGAATTGAACGCGGACTGAACACGAGTGGGGCTATTCCGGCTCGTCCGGCTGCATCTCGAGCATCGGCAGCTCCTGCTGGGCGAGACCCTGGATCTCGCCACCGAGACCGAGCAGCTGAGTCTTCGCGGTCTGCAAATGCTTCTCGCGCCGCGCCCAGCGCTGCTGCGTCACGTTGCGCTCCGTCTCCAGTTCCTCGCGCATGCGTTCGAACATCTCGAATACCGCCCTCATCCTGTTCGCGAACTGCGCGGAAGTGAGGTAGTCGTACAGCGCTTCCATTTTCTCGCCCTTGCCGGCAGCCATTGCACGCTGCCGATGCACATCCATGAGTCCGGTACGCAGCGCCTCGGCGACGCCAACCGCAGTCGTCACCTGGGTAACCCAGACTTCTTCGTGCGCGCAAAACAGCGTGCTCGCCTGCACGCCGCGCGGAAACACACCCGGCGTCGTCACGACGATGCCCACGACGGCCCCGCAGGCACGCATGTTCTCCTTGAGCTTGGGAATCCACTGCGGGCTCCATTCCTTCGCTCGCTTGGTCTCCCACAGGATGATGCCCGCCTCCTGGCCCGCACGCGTCACAACGCGATGCAGGACATCCCCGCCGCGCTGGCCCTTGCGAACTTCCTCGATCGCATCGAGCGGAAACGCCCGGCGCAGTGACTCCTCGATCGCGAGCTCCAGCACTTCGCCCTGCAGCTGCTGCGAACCTTGGTCGGCCTTGCGCTGCGCCTCGACGAGCTGCGAGCGCATGTCGGCGATGGTCTTCTGCAGCTCGGCTTTTTCCAGCGCGGCACGTTCCTGTTCCTGGGCACGCACGGTCGCGTCGCGGCCGGCAGTCTGCGCATCGACCTGTCGTTGCACCTCGAGGGCCATCGCGGCCTTCTCGTCCTGCAGCTGCTGACGCTCCTGTCGCAACGTGATCTGTTCGGCCTGCAACACCTGCAGTTGCGCTCCCTGCGCCGCGCTGCGCGCCGCATGCTGCCTGCTTTCGTTGGCAATGGTCTCCAGCGCCTGCGCTCTCGTCTCCACGAGCTGGCGCTGCAACGCTTCGATCTGCGGCGCGAAACTCTGCGCGGCGAGCTTCTGCACTTCGGCGAGCGAGCGCTGGTAAGCGGAGTCACGCTCGGCAGCAACGCCCTGCGCACGACGCTCGGCACCCTGGCGCTCTTCCTCGCGCAGTTTTGCCAGAGCATCGTTGCTCGCGAACTCCACCCCTTCCAGTGCTTTCTTCGCAAAGCCCGCTGACAATGCGAATTCACGCTCGCAATGCGGGCACGTGACGCCGGTGTCCGGGTCGAGTACGAAGCGGGCATTGGACTGCGTCATGAAATCCTCTAATTGCGCCGGTTCCAGACCAGCAACACGACACCGACCACCACGCTCAATGCGCCGTATGCTGCCCACTGCAGTTGTCCGGTCATGAAGCTGCCTGGAAGAATATTGAATCCCTGCAGCAACCAGATGACTCCGAATGTCACCAGCATCACGGCGATGATGCGCACTAGTATCCGCATGGTCGTTCCCTATTTCGTTGTCGGGGCGGTCGTCATGGTACTGCCGAAAGACGCAAGCATCACACTGGCGATGGCGAGCCATTGCAGCGTGCTCAGGTACTCCCCGAGCACCAGCAGGCCTGCCACCGCGGCCAGTGCAGGCTCCAGGCTCATCAAGATGCCGAAGCTGCGTGTCGCGATGCGTGTGAGCGCGTACATCTCGAGGCTGTACGGCAGTGCGCTGGACAGCACGGCAACCGCGAGGGCGAGGGGCAGATGGCTCGGATCGAGCAGCGCACTTCCCGAATTCGCCACGCCTACCGGCAGCACAACCAGCGCGGCGATCACCATCCCGAGGGCGACGCTGCGACCACCATGCGCGAGTCCGATGCGCGTGCCGTACACGATGTACAGCGCCCAACCCACAGCCGCCAGCAGTGCGAACAATACGCCGACTGGATCCAGCGCCGGCGCATCTGCGTGCAGGGGCAGCAAGAGCGACAGTCCGAGAACTGCCAGCAGCACCCAGAGGAAATCCAGCCAGCGCCGTGACGCGGCGATGGCCACCCCGAGCGGACCGAGGAATTCGATCGCGACCACGATCCCCATCGGCGCGCGCGCCAGCGCGAGATAGAAGAACAGGTTCATCAACCCGAGCGAGGCACCGTAGATCAGCAGATCACGCCGACCACCCGCAAGGCTGGCGCCACGCCACGGCCGGTACAATGCCAGCAACATCAGCGCCCCGAGCGCCAGGCGCAACGCGGTGGCGCCCTCCGCGCCGAGCGCTGCGAACAGTGATTTGGCGAGCGATGCACCGAACTGGATCGACACCATGGCCACCAGGACGAACACGAGCGGCAACACTGCGAGTCGCGAATTCATGGCGCGATATTGCCCCACGGCTCCATCGGTAGCCGTCCTACATCGCTACCGCAAACACTGGGCTGTAGCGTCGCTGCAGTAACAACGAGCAGGAGCTCTCATGAACCGGGTCAAACTCATCGCCGTGAGGCTGGTCGCGACCTTCGCGCGCATGGCGACGACCACCTGCGAGGAGCAGTTTGCCTCCAAGGGCGAACCACAGACCGACAACGCCGCGCCCAGTGCCGAGTGATTCACGCGCGACCCCAGCCACCTCTGCCGATGACACGAGGTCATCGGCGACCAGGACCAAACCCTCGTCCACGCCAGCGGGGCCTGGGACTGACACCCCCGCCAGCAGTCCTGCGACTGCGACGCCCGCGCAGGCCCAAAGCACTGCACCGGGAACTGTGTTGCCTCCGACCTCTTCGAGCAGCAGCGCGCTGGGTACGAGCCCTGCTGCGCGCGGTTTCATCCCCTTCCGGCGGTCCCGCGCGTTGATCGACAGCGTCATCAAGCTCATCGATCTGCCCGTCGTGAGGGAAACCATGACAGGTCTGGGCTGGCCGGCGCGCTCGAGTTGCTGCTTACCGTGCTGTATGTGCTGCTTCGCACTGCTCGGCGCGGTGCTGTGGGGCGGGCAGTATCTGCGCGAGCTGTTTCCCTGCGCCGCCCGCCCCGACACAACGACCTGACCTGAACGCACCGCAAGTATTGCGGCATTTGCTCTTCCAAGCTGAGCCGGGTCGGGTTACCTTCGGGCAGACAACTTCCGGAGGATAGCCATGGCGTTGTGGAAGGAAACCAGTTCTAGCTCTACGGGGTCAACCCCCGCGGTCGAGCCCCCCGTCAATCGCGACCCGCCCGTGCGCGCGGTCGATACCCCGCCGTCTGCCCCCCCTGGCGCAACGGGTCTTCCTAAATCAACTCCTCGCATCGATCTCAAGGAATCCGTCATTTCTGCGGATCTCGCGATCGAGGGCAAGATCGTCGGCGCTGGCCATGTGCGCATTGCCGGCCGCTTCAAGGGTGATGTGCAGGTGGAGGGCAACCTCACTATCGATGCCGGCGCCAAGCTCGAAGGCCAGGTGCGTGCGAGCGCGGTCATGGTCGCTGGCGAACTGCTGGGCAACATCGAGAACGCCAGGCGCGTCGAACTGCTGTCCGGTGGGGTCATCATCGGCGATGTGAAAGCAGGGTCACTCACTGTTGCTGCCGGGTCACGCATGCGTGGTCAGGCGGAGTTCGGTTGGGACGACGAGGCCAAGGCTGGTTTCGCCGCCCAGAACAAAGGTACCGGCACTCGTCCATGAGCGCGGTACGACCAGTCGCGCAAGGCGTGACTCGTACCTGTCCTCATTGCAAGGCGACGATCCTCGCGAGCGCCGCCATTTGTCCCGGATGCAAACATCACCTGCGCTTTGGCACGGACGCCCAGCGCAGCGCAGCCGCGCCATTCCGCACGGTCTGGAGCGTAGAAGGCACGCTCGCTCCACCGAGCGCCACCGAATCGAGCGAATACTGCATCGTCATCGTCGTGCGTAACGAGCGCAACGAGGAGGTCGCGCGCCACATCGTGAACGTGGGCTCGCTGCAGGGTGCCGACCGCCGTGCATTCAATCTCTCGGTGGAAGTCTCGCCACCGCAGCCCTTGCGACCCCTGCGTCGCATCTGAGCCTCACTGCGGCGTAAACGAAAACCAGGGCAGATGATTGTCCTGGAACAGCGGTAGCGCCTCGCAGCGCGCCGTATGCGCGCCAAGCACCGGATAGTGTGCCGCTTCGGATACCAGCGCCCCACTCTCGCGCAGAAATGTGAGCATGCAGGCCACAGTGATGTCCGCCTGCGTCATGCGCTCTTCCACCAGCCACTTGTGAGATGCGCGCCGCAGGCAGACCGACTCGATCTGCGCCAATGCGCCGTGCATCTGGCGACGACAACGGCTGACCCAGTCTTCGTAAGCCTTGTCGGCAGGACGCCGGTGTTCGTAGACGATCTCACGCGCCTTGTCGACCGCGCCGGTAGCGAAGGCCATGATGCGCAACGACTCACGTCGTGACAGCCCCTGCGGCGGCAAGAGAGCTCGAGTGGAACCGACCACCTCATCGAGGTAATCCAGAATGGCGGCCGACTCCGTGAGCACATCGCCGTCGTCCAACACGAGGACCGGCACGCGCCCGAGCGGGCAGAACTCGAGGATGCGGGCGAAATCTGCCCCGACGGACCAGTCCGCGTGCTCGAAGTGCAGCCCGAAATGATCGAGGCTGATGGCCACACGGCGCACGAAGGGCGAATCGAACTTTCCGATCAGCTTCATAGGTGCCTCCTGCAGCCCGAGTCTACTGCAGGATCACGCCATCGGGATCGGGCGGTTGGAAGCTAGGCGGTGGCCAGCCGATCCGCGGGCCAGGGCAGCACATTGCTGGCGTCTACAGGGGGCTGTTCCACTTCCACTACGGTGTCGGGATGAATCATCGCACCGACACGCGGAATGGGATCCTCGCCATGCAGGCGTCGGTCATTGTTGGCGAGCCACTGCTCGATGTGATGGCGGAAGCGTTGCGTGGCTTCCTCGCGCAAGGCCGCGACGCCCTCGTCGCCGATGATCTTTTCCTTGACGTTGTTGATCTGCCACCACCACTCGAAGCGACTCAGTCGAGTGCCATCGAAATACGGCATCGTGATCGCAAAACGACGGCTATCACGCCGCGGCTCAAGTTCCGCGAACGCAAAATATTCCTCTACCGCACGCGGCAGATCGATGTGTGACATCCGTGGTCCGCTCTGGTTAGTCCGGCAGCATTCGTCGTGACATGCGTCGGTCCGTATCTGGCGACTGCCTGATCATAACAGCGTCGTCGCAGCCGTGAAGCCGGAGTGGGCACTATTGCGCTCCAGCCTCGCCGGATGCTATTGCACAGGCATGCAGTCGATCATCACCGTGCAGAGTCTGTCGAAGACCTATGCAACTGGGTTCCAGGCCCTGAAGAACGTCAGCCTCGAAATCCAGCGCGGCGAGATATTCGCGCTGCTCGGGCCCAACGGTGCCGGCAAGACGACGCTCATCGGCATCGTCTGCGGCATCGTGCGCCCGAGCGCCGGCCAGGTCACGGCGGACGGCCTGGACATCGTGCGCGACTATCGCGCGGTGCGCGCGCGCATTGGGCTCGTCCCGCAGGAGCTCACAACCGACGCATTCGAGACGGTCTGGGCCACGGTGACGTTCAGCCGCGGCCTGTTCGGCAAGCCGGGCAACCCCGCTTACATCGAGCAGGTGCTGAAGTCGCTCTCCTTATGGGACAAGAAGGATCAGAAGATCATGACGCTTTCGGGCGGCATGAAGCGCCGTGTGATGATCGCGAAAGCGCTCTCGCACGAGCCACAGATCCTGTTCCTCGATGAGCCCTCCGCGGGTGTTGACGTCGAGCTGCGTCACGACATGTGGGAGATGGTGCGCAAGCTGCGCGCCAGCGGTGTGACCATCATCCTGACGACGCATTACATCCACGAGGCTGAAGAGATGGCCGACCGCATCGGCATCATCAACAAGGGCGAGCTGATCCTCGTTGAGGAGAAGGCGAATCTGATGCGCAAGCTGGGGCGCAAGCAGCTCACGCTGCATCTGCAGGACAAACTCGTCGCCCTGCCCGCCGGCCTCGCCGACTATCGGCTCGAACTCGGTGGCGACGGATCGGATCTCATCTACACGTTCGAATCCAACGGTGAGCGCGCGGGTATCACGAGCCTGCTGCGCCGGCTGGATGAGCTCGGCGTCGCGTTCAAGGATCTGCAGACGAGCCAGAGCTCGCTCGAAGACATCTTCGTGCAGCTCGTGCGGGACGCAAAGTGAATTTCCCTGCCATCCGCGCCATCTACCGGTTCGAGATGTCGCGCACCTTCCGCACCCTGTTCCAGAGCATCGTTGCGCCGGTCATATCCACCTCGCTGTACTTCATCGTATTCGGCAGCGCCATCGGTTCGCGCATGACCGAAGTGGATGGCGTGCCGTACGGGGCTTTCATCGTGCCGGGCCTGATGATGCTGTCAGTGCTCACGGAGAGCATCGGCAATGCCTCGTTCGGCATTTACTTCCCCAAGTGGACTGGCACCATCTACGAGCTGCTGTCCGCGCCCGTCTCCACGGCGGAGATCCTGATCGGCTACGTCGGAGCCGCGGCGACCAAGTCCGTCTTGATCGGCTCGATCATCCTGATCACCGCCAACCTGTTCGTGCCGCTGCACGTCATGCATCCGATATGGATGGCTCTGTTTCTCGTGCTCACCGCCGTTACGTTCAGTCTGTTCGGCTTTGCGCTGGGCGTCTGGGCCACCAGTTTCGAGAAGCTGCAATTCGTGCCGATGCTCATCGTAACGCCGCTCACCTTTCTGGGTGGCAGCTTCTATTCGATCGAAATGTTGCCCGACGTGTGGCGCACGGTGACGCTGTTCAACCCGGTGGTTTACCT
>JBDSRN010000179.1:0-10879 GCA_039929265.1 Steroidobacteraceae bacterium
TAGCCCTTAAAATGCAGGCTTTCGAGACATTTCTGGTACCGGACGGGACGCCGTGCGACGCCCTGATACAGTGAATTGGCTCCCGGGTTGGAATCCAAGTCGCCGATAAATCCTGATCTACAATTAGTTTTACCTGCAACGCGAAACGTTACCCCAAAAAATTACCCCGTCGAAATAGCAGTGTGACAAGCCCATCAGCTGTGCCGTCAGAGGTCGCGTCACTGCAACGTACAATAATTTCTCGAATCGAGGAGGAGACCATGGAATTGCTAGTTGGGGCAGTGTTGGCACTGACGGTGTGTTGCTTCGCGACGATTATCGGCTTCGACCGGGATCGGGCCTTCTATCCCACGATGGTAATAGTGGTCGCCTCGTACTACATCCTGTTTGCCGTCATGGGCGGGTCATCGCGCTCGCTGATGTGGGAACTTGTCGGCATGAGTGTTTTTCTCGTGTTGTCAGGCATCGGATTCAAGGTGTCCCTGTGGTGGGCGGCAGGCGCATTGGCCGCCCATGGCGTATTTGACTGGTTTCATGCGCGCTTGATTGCAGACCCGGGTGTGCCGGTGTGGTGGCCCGGGTTCTGTATGGCATTCGATGTCGTGGCGGCAGCGTATCTGGCCTGGCTCCTGGTTCGGTCAGAGCTCCTGCCGAGCGCGATTCGTGCGCCTCAGCGAACTGCCGGATTGTCTCATCGGATCGGGCCATTTATACGGGCCGAATTGCTGGCTGCTGCAGACTGCGACGAAAGGGGTGATTTCGCGAACAGCTTCAGTCATCTGGAACGGGCGCACGTCTTGGGGCAGGCCTCGACACGCGAGCATGTCCGGGTGCACTGGCAAATGCTTCGCTGGGCCATGCATAGACGACAATTGTCAGAGTCTGCCAACCAGGTGTTTCGCATCGTCGGCGCCGCGACCATGACCGGAATCGGTTTGGTTCCAGAGGGAAATACGTGAGGCGGGAACATCAGCGCCTTCAGGCGTCTGCCAGTCCCAGCCGATCTTGCAGAAATTATTGCCTCGGCGCGCACTCGGTGAAGCGGCGCAAGCGCGTATGCGGACACCGGGCAAAATGTGCTGGACGGACATGTTCGCGTCGGCAACCTGGTGCCCGCAAGTACCTTCAACGGGGCTTCGACTTAGCGGAGCGCAGCCATAGGATCTGGACCTTGGAGCTGGCGCCGCGCGTGCACAGGGGCACGAGCCGGACGGGACTCTATCCAAGCTGAAATTTCCGCAGCAAGCCATGCCACTGTGTTTGCTGACAATTGCCGCCGAGAAGGAAAGCTGCCGCGTGGAGTTCCCGGCCGCGTTGGAACTCGACCTAAAGGCTTGGAAGTTGGCGTGCCCCAATGGCGAGCACAACCTTGTGTTCCCGAATCAAGAGGGCAAGCCCCACAGCCCGGCGAACCTCTTGCACCGTGGTCTGTATCCGGCGCTGCGCAAGGCCGGTCTTCGCAAGGTGAGGTTCCATGACCTGCGGCACTCGTTCGCCTCGCTCGCGCTGGCCAGCGGCGAGAACCTGCAGGTGGTCAGCGATGCCTTGGGGCACGCCGACTCATCGATCACGCTGAAGGTCTACCGCCACCTGATGCCGGGAGAGGGCAGAGGTCTGAGTGACAGGCTTGCCGAGAAGGTCTTCACCGCCGGTGTCGCACCACCGAATGGTGGCAACGTGGTGGCAAAGTAATATCTTTCGATATTTCCGAAACGGCCTAAGTTGCTGATCGCGAATGGCTCCCCGGGTTGGAATCGAACCAACGACCAACGGATTAACAGTCCGACGCTCTACCGCTGAGCTACCGAGGAGTGGCTGAACGCCTTTCGAGGGGCGCGATTCTCGAAGAACCTCTCGCGGACGTCAAGGAATGCACGTCACATCAAAGCCTTGCGGATCCGATCGAGCGCCTTGCCCAGACTTTCAAGGCTCGTGGCGAACGAGATACGCATGTGGCCGGGTGCGCCGAAGCCCGAGCCGGGGACCACGGCGACCAGGGCATCTGAGAGCAGGTACTCGCAGAAGGCCACATCGTCCCTGAAGCCGCGCGCCTGCATGGCGCCCTGCACGTCGGCGAACGCATAGAAAGTGCCGTCGCCGGGACGGCAGGACACGCCGGGCAGATCGTTGAGGCCCGCCACCACGAAATCGTGGCGCCGGTGAAACGATTCGCTCATCTCCGCTACGCCATGCTGGTCGCCGGTGAGCGCGGCGATCGCCGCTTTCTGGCACATGCTGGCGGCGTTGGTCGTCGATTGTCCCTGCACGGTACCCATGGCGGTGATGATCTCCTTCGGCCCGCCGCAGTAGCCGATGCGCCACCCGGTCATCGCATAGGCCTTGGAGCAGCCGTTGATCGTCACCGTACGTTCGTACAGCGCCGGAACCGCTGTCAGCAGACTGCAGAAGGGTTCGCTGCCCCAATAGATATGCTCGTAGATGTCGTCGGTGCCGATGAGGATGCGCGAGTGCTCGAGCAGCACCTCACCGAGGGCGACGAGTTCTGCGCGCGTGTACGCGGCACCGGTGGGATTGCACGGGCTGTTCAGCATCAGCAGTCGCGTCTGCGGCGTGATGGCGGCCGCGAGCTGTCGGGGGGTGATCTTGTAACCGTTCTCCACGCTCGCGTCGGGTGTGACGGGCAGGGCATCGGCGAGCATCGCCATGTCGGGATACGATACCCAGTACGGCGCGGGGACGATCACCTCGTCGCCCGGATCGAGCACGGCCATGCAGAGGTTGAACAGCGTCTGCTTGGCGCCGGTTGAAATGAGGATCTGGTTGCGCTCGTAGCGCAGGCCGTTGTCGCGCCGGAACTTCTCGATCACCGCGTCCTTGAGTTCGGGCATTCCGTCCGCATTGGTGTAGCGCGTGAAGCCTTCCTGGATCGCGGCAATACCCGCCGCCGAAATATGTGGCGGGGTATCGAAGTCAGGTTCCCCCACCGACAGGCCGATGACGTCCTTGCCGTCCCGCCGCAACGTCGCGGCGCGCGCCGTCATGGCGAGGGTGGCGGAGGGCTTGATGCGTTGGACGCGGCGCGCGACGTAGGGGGGCACTGGCGGGAATGTCCTGCAATTCGGGGACGCTATAGTAGCGATGTATGGAACCGAGCGGATTTGAATTACATGCCGATTACGAGCCTGCGGGCGATCAACCGCAGGCGATCGCACGTCTGATAGAAGGAGCGCAGGAGGGGCTCGCCGCGCAGACCTTGCTCGGGGTCACCGGTTCGGGAAAGACCTACACCATTGCCAACGTGATCCAGGCGCTGCAGCGCCCGACACTGGTTATCGCGCACAACAAGACCTTGGCCGCGCAGTTGTACGGCGAGTTCCGTGAGTTCTTCCCGAAAAACTCGGTGGAATATTTCGTTTCTTATTACGACTATTTCCAGCCCGAAGCGTACGTCCCGTCATCGGATACCTACATCGAAAAGGATTCCTCGGTGAACGAGCACATCGAACAAATGCGCCTGTCGGCGACCAAGGCACTGCTCGAACGCAAGGACACGATCATCGTCGCAACGGTCTCCTCGATCTACGGCCTCGGCGCACCGGAGACTTACCTGTCGATGGTGTTACACCTGAGCCGCGGCGACCGGATCGATCAGCGCGCGATACTGCGACGTCTCGCGGAGATGCAGTACACGCGCAACGACATGGAGTTGTCGCAGGGCACCTACCGCGTGCGCGGCGACGTGATCGACATCTTCCCGGCCGAGTCGGATCGCGATGCGCTGCGCGTGGAATTGCTCGACGATGTCATCGAGTCGCTCGCGAAGTTTGATCCGCTTACCGGCGAGATACGGGCGAAGCTCCCGCGTTTCACAGTTTATCCAGGCACGCACTTCGTCACGCCGCGCGACCGCGTCGTCTCCGCTATCGATCGCATCCGCGACGACATGGCGCTCCGGCTCAAGGAAATGTACGAGGCTGGCAAGCTGGTGGAAGCGCAGCGTCTGCAGCAGCGCACGACCTTCGATCTCGAAATGATGCAGGAGATTGGCTACTGTGCCGGCATCGAAAACTATTCGCGCTATCTGTCGGGCCGCGATCCCGGCGAGCCGCCCCCGTGCCTGTACGACTATCTTCCGGATAATGCCTTGCTCGTCGTGGATGAGAGTCACCAGACCATTCCGCAGCTCGGCGCGATGTACAAGGGCGATCGCTCGCGCAAGGAGACGCTGGTCGAATACGGCTTCCGCCTGCCTTCTGCGCTGGACAACCGGCCGCTCAAGTTCGAGGAGTGGGAAGCACTCGCGCCGCAGATGATCTTCGTGTCGGCCACGCCATCGAAGTACGAGGCGCTGAAGTCCGGACAGGTAGTGGAACAGGTGGTGCGTCCCACGGGGCTGATAGACCCCGTTGTCGAGATCCGCCCGGTGCGAACGCAGGTGGATGATGTGCTCTCGGAGATCAACCTGTGTGCGGCGAAGGGTGAACGCGTACTGGTCACCACGCTTACCAAGCGCATGGCTGAGGATCTCACCGAGTACCTTAACGAGCACGGCGTACGCGTGCGTTACATGCACAGCGACACGGATACCGTCGAACGCATGGAGATCATCCGCGACCTGCGACTGGGGCAGTTCGACGCGCTCGTGGGCATCAACCTGCTGCGCGAGGGTCTCGACATGCCTGAGGTGTCGCTGGTCGCGATTCTGGATGCGGACAAGGAGGGTTTCCTGCGCTCCGAGGGTTCGCTGATCCAGACGATCGGTCGCGCCGCGCGCAACATCAACGGCCGCGCGATCCTGTACGCGGACACACGCACCGGCTCGATCGAGCGTGCGCTGGCTGAAACCGAGCGCCGCCGCAACAAGCAGATCGAATACAACCTCGAGCACGGCATCACACCGCGCGGCATCACCAAGAGCGTCCAGGATGTGATGGAAGGGGCGCGCAGCTCGGCACCGCAGCCGAAGGGCAGGAAGGCCAAGGCGGGCGCGGCCCGCGATGCAGCGGCATTGCCTGCGAATGCGAAGCCTGAGCAGATCGCGCGTGAGATCAAGAAACTCGAGGTCGAGATGTTCCGGCACGCACGCAATCTCGAATTCGAGGACGCTGCGCGATTACGCGATCAGATCGAAACGCTCAAGCAGCGGGAGCTGGGCTTGCCTGCGAAACTGGCGGGGTGACAAATCAGCAAATGCGAAGAATCGCAAATAGTTATTGGTAGGCGTGACTGGGATCGAACCAGCGACCACTTCCATGTCAAGGAAGTGCTCTACCACTGAGCTACACGCCTGCCGCCGAAGGGGGCGCACAATACGCCACGTCGGCGGGCGACGCAAGTTAAACGCTTTGAATACAGCGTGTTAGACGTGTTTCGTGGCCACGGCGATCAGGTTCTTGCCCAACAAACGCATGCACAGCGGATCAAGGATCCTGTTGATCGGGAACAGGTAGCGATCAAAGAATTTCAGCGTACGTGGGTCGATGTCGCCGGTGCCGGGATCAATGAACTTGTAGAGCGCGGAAGCGAAAAAGCCTGCCGTGTCGCCGTAGTGCACGAAATCTATCTTCAAACCGTTGCGTTCGAGCATACGGACCACGCCGGCGCGACGATACCGTCGGAAGTGACCGACCTTGGCATCCATCGCGGAGTACAGGCCTTCGAACGCCGGGACGAAGATCAACAGGGAACCTCCGGGCTTGAGGATCGACGCCAGCGCCTTCACCTGCGCATTGTCGTTTTCGATGTGCTCCAGCACGTTGTACGTGTAGACGAAGTCGATTGAGTCGGGCTGCAAACCCTCGGCGGACGAAAATGACTTGAGCCCGGCACGGGTGATCTCAGCGCGCAATGGTTCGTCCGGCTCGATGCAGGTGATGTCGTAGCCGAGACCAGCGAGCATGGCAGCGAAGGTTCCGCAGCCGGCGCCGAAGTCCACGATGTGATCGGACTTCTTCGCACGCGTCGTCACGAGGTTGCGCAACCACGCGTTGTAGTTGTGCGCATCGCGCATCGCCTCCAGATTGTCCCTCCCCGTGTAGCCAGGGTCCAACGCAAGGGCATTGGCCGGGCCGGAGTCTTTGCCCATCTTCACTTCCTCTGTAGATGTCCCTAAGTTCTACACTGCCATTCTCGCAATCTCAAACTACAGCCGGACGGCCGCGACATCGGCCGAGTATTTCGCGATCTTCATGCCGACGCGTTGCCGCCGCGCTGCACGGAAGAACGCTGGAGCTGGCTGCCGGAGTTCCGCACCTCACCGATCATCGTGAACATCCCGCAGTTCCGGCTTTTCGTATTCGGCCCGACCCAGGATCGTTGGCTACACCGTATATCCGCACCCGGCGCAGAAGCTGTTCCAGCGCTCGCAGCGCGCGTTCAGCCACGGCGGCATCCGCGTCGGTGACGTGCTGGTACTCGCGGAGCAGGTGCTCCGGCGGCCCCTGCGCACCGAGGTTGAAGTTCCGGCTGCGCTTTGGCAGCATCCGGCGCCCTTATGCCCCTGATCACTCTTCCCGACGGCAGCACCCGGCAGTTCGACAAGCCGGTCACCGTTGATGAACTTGCCGCCAGCATCGGCGCCGGCCTGCGCAAAGCTGCGCTCGCTGCCCGCGTGGACGGCACGCTCGTCGACGTCTCCTTCCTGATTGAGGCAGACGCGACCGTCGCCATCATCACGGACAAGAGCCCCGAGGCGCTGGAGATCATCCGCCACTCCACCGCGCATCTGCTCGGACAGGCTGTGAAGCAGCTGTATCCGGAGTCGCAGATCACCATCGGTCCCGTGATCGAAGAGGGCTTTTACTACGACATCGCTTACGCGCGCCCCTTCACGCCGGAAGATCTGGCGGCAATCGAAGCGCGCATGGTCGAGCTCGCGAAGTCCGACCAGAAGGTGCATCGACGCGTGCTGCCGCGCGACGAGGCCGTCGCCTACTTCAAGGGTCTCGGCGAGCACTATAAGGCGGAGATCATCGCCGGCATCCCGTCGAACGAGGCGATCAGCCTGTACGGGCAGGGCAACTGGGAAGATCTGTGCCGCGGTCCGCACGTGCCGTCCACCGGCAAGCTCAAGGCGTTCAAGCTGATGAAGCTCGCCGGGGCGTACTGGCGCGGCGACTCGCGCAACGAGATGCTGCAGCGGATTTACGGCACGGCGTGGACGAGCGACAAGGAACTTGCCGCCTACCTGCATCGGCTCGAAGAGGCCGAGAAGCGCGATCACCGTCGCATCGGCCGGGAGCTCGACCTGTTCCATCTGCAGGAAGAGGCCCCTGGGGCCGTGTTCTGGCATCCCAAGGGCTGGACGGTGTTCCAGCAGCTGATCAATTACATGCGGGTGGCGCAGACGAATGCCGGTTTTCAGGAAGTGAACGCGCCTGAGATCATGGACGCCGACCTGTGGAAACAATCCGGGCATCTCGAAAAGTTCGGCGAGAACATGTTTCTCACCAGGACGCCGGATGAGCGCGTCTACGCGATCAAGCCGATGAACTGCCCGGGCCACATCCAGATCTTCAATCAGGGCCTGCGCAGTCACCACGACCTGCCGCTGCGCTTCGCCGAATTCGGCAAAGTTCACCGCTACGAGCCGTCCGGATCCCTGCACGGGCTCATGCGAGTGCGCGCGTTCACGCAGGATGATGCGCACATCTTCATCAAACCGGACCAGATCACCGCCGAATCCGTTTCAGTTACACGCCTCATCCTGGATATCTACAAAGACTTCGGCTTCGAGGACGTCCGCATCAAGTTCTCGGACCGTCCACCCCAGCGCGTTGGCGACGACGCCTCCTGGGACCAGTCCGAGGCCGCGCTCAAGGCCGCCGCCGATGCCGCCGGGATCCAATACACCCTGAATCCGGGCGAGGGCGCCTTCTACGGCCCGAAGCTGGAGTTCGTGCTGCGGGATGCCATTGGGCGCGACTGGCAGTGCGGCACCCTGCAGGTAGACCTGAATCTGCCCGGTCGCCTCGGCGCCCACTACATCGATGACCACAGCCAGAAGCAGGTGCCGGTGATGCTGCACCGCGCGATTTTCGGCTCGCTGGAGCGATTTTTCGCAATTCTGCTGGAGCACCACGCCGGCAAGCTGCCAGTCTGGCTGGCGCCGGTGCAGTGCGCCGTGCTGACCATTACCGAACGTCAGGATGCCTATGCCTCGTCAGTCACGGAAACCCTGAAAAATCAGGGATTTCGGGTCGCCCTCGACTTGCGGAACGAAAGTGTGGGCTTTAAGATCCGCGACCACACGCTGCAGCGCGTCCCGTACCTGTTGGTCGCGGGCGACAAGGAAGTGGCAGCGAACATGATTTCCGTGCGATCCCGCAACGGCAAGGATCTGGGCACGATGTCCGTAGAGACGTTCGCAGAACGTCTACGCATCGAGCAGGATAGCCGCGGGCGTACAGCGTTGGAGGGTTGATTTATCGCAACATCAGCAAAGCGGATTCGCCGTAACGACGACATAACGGCACCGCAGCTGCGAGTGATTGGAGCAGACGGGGAACAGGCAGGAGTGATGACGCGCGCGGAAGCACTCGCGCTTGCAGTCGCAGCCAGTCTGGATCTCGTTGAAGTTTCGCCTACCGCCGACCCACCGGTCGTGCGAGTGATGGATTACGGCAAGTACCTGTTCGAACAGAACAAGAAAGCCCACACGGCGAAGCGCAAGCAGAAGCAGATTCAGGTCAAGGAAGTGAAGTTCCGGCCTGGTACGGAAGAGGCGGATTACCAGGTTAAGCTGCGTAATCTGATCCGCTTCCTGACCGAAGGTGACAAGGCCAAGGTAACACTACGTTTCCGCGGCCGAGAAATGGTGCATCAGGAGATCGGACGCAAACTCCTGGCGCGGGTGCAGGGCGATCTCGCATTGCTTGCGGTGATCGAACAGCAGCCGCTGATGGAAGGTCGGCAGATGATCATGGTCTTCGCTCCGAAGAAGAAGTGATGCGCCAAAGAAAAGCGACTGGCTGACACGGCCAGTCCTCCCCAAGCGAAGACGCTCATAAGAGCGGACTTCAGCGAACGGGTTACACAGTGGAAGGAGTCCAGTTACATGCCCAAGTTGAAAACCAACAAGGCGGCGGCGAAGCGTTTTCGCAAAACGGCGAATGGGTTCAAGGCCTATTCCTCCGGCCGTCGTCACAACCTCGGTCACAAAGATTCCAAGCGCAAGCGTCATGCGCGTTCCGGCGGCTCGAGTCTCATTCATGAGTCCGATGTCGGTCGCGTTACGCAGCTGCTGCCGAATCATTGATCTAATCCGAGGAAGACACCATGGCACGAGTAAAACGCGGCGTCACCGCCGGAGCCCGTCACAAGAAAGTTCTCAAGAAGGCGAAGGGCTACTACAACGCCCGTCGCAAGGTGTTCCGCACTGCAAAGCAGGCGGTCATCAAGGCGGGGCAGTACGCGTACCGCGACCGTCGCGCGAAGAAGCGCGAGTTCCGCGCGCTGTGGATCGTGCGCATCAATGCCGCGGCCCATCTGCATGGCCTGAGCTATAGCCGCCTCATCAATGGTCTGGACCTCGCCGGTATCGAGATCGATCGCAAGGTGCTCGCCGAACTGGCCGTGCACGATGCGACCGCGTTTGGTGCGATCGTCGAGAAGGCCAAGGCTGCATTGCCCACCGTTGCGACCAAAGCCGCCTGATCATCGCGCGCATTTTGCGTGGATGAACTCGCACAGCTTGCCCAGCAGGCGTTAAACGACGTTGCTGCCAGCGAAGAGCTGGCGCAGCTGGATGCGGCACGCGTGCGCTGGCTTGGCAGGAAAGGCCGCATTACCGATCAGGCGAAGACACTCGGCAAGCTTCCTGCTGCCGAGCGTCCTGTCGCGGGCGCGCGCATCAATGCGACCAAGCAGAAGCTCGAGGCAGCCATCGAGGCGCGCCGGGGGATCCTGGAACGCGACAAGGTTGCGAAGGAACTTGCTGCGGGCGCGATCGACGTATCGCTCGACGGGCGTGGCGAGCAGCCCGGTGCGCTGCACCCGGTTACGCGAGTGCGACTGCGGCTCGAGACCCTGTTCCGCGGCGCGGGTTTCGAGATCGCCACCGGACCGGAAGTCGAAGACGACTTCCACAATTTCACCGCCCTCAATATCCCGCAGGACCATCCGGCGCGCGCGATGCACGATACCTTCTACTTCGCAGATGGTCGTCTGCTGCGCACGCACACCTCGCCCGTGCAGATCCGTTCGCTGAAGGCACGCAAGGCGCCGCTCGCGGTGATCGCACCGGGGCGCGTGTATCGCATCGATTCGGATGCCACGCACACACCAATGTTCCATCAGGTCGAAGGACTGCTCGTCGACCGCGGCGTCAGCTTCGCGAACCTCAAGGCCGTGCTGCATGACTTTCTCGAAGCGTTCTTCGAGAAGGATCTCGCGATGCGCCTTCGACCTTCGTATTTTCCGTTCACGGAGCCGAGCGCCGAGGTCGACATCACCTGCGTTGAATGTGGCGGCAAGGGCTGTCGTCTATGCAAGGGCACCGGATGGATCGAGATCCTCGGCTGCGGGATGGTGCATCCGAACGTACTGCGTTCGTGCGACGTCGATCCGGAAGAGTTCACCGGTTACGCATTCGGCATGGGCATCGATCGACTGGCGATGCTGCGCTTCGGCATTCCAGACATCCGGCTGCTCTTCGAAAACCACCCTCGCTTCCTCGGCCAGTTCTGAGTCCACGATGAAAGCTTCCTACAACTGGATTCGTGAGCTCGTGCCCGGCCTCGCTGCCTCGCCGGACGAGGTCGCGCTGCGCCTGACCGCGGCCGGCGTCGAGGTCGAGGCCTTCGTCAGCTCGCACGCCGCCGCGCTGCCCGAACAACTTCGCTCGCGCTCCGGCCTCGTCGTCCATCCCCCGCGGACGCGCTGGCATTACGACCGCTGGTACAGCCGTGCGGACATGCCC
>JBDSRN010000180.1:0-2933 GCA_039929265.1 Steroidobacteraceae bacterium
AACCGCTTTCTCGCGATGGCGCGGCGCCTCACAAGCTACATCGACATCCGGCTGGTTGCGCCGGAGTATCGCAATCGTGGCGGCGCGTTCCTCATCGCCGACGATCGCGCGATCGTGTATCGACTCCGCACCGATCGCTGGGAAGCCGTCGCCGGATTCCATCAGCCACCCGTCGCTCGCCTGTACCTGCAGGAATTCGACCAGATCTGGCTCGCCAGCGCACCCGACAAGGACGTTCGCGTCGCGCATCGCTGAGCGTCGGATCGTATAATCCCCGCATGACGTGGAAGCCAGATCTCACGGTCGCTGCCGTGGTACAGCAGGACGATCGCTTTCTCATCGTCGAAGAACGGATCGACGGACAACTGGTGCTGAACCAGCCCGCCGGTCACGTCGAGGACAATGAATCGATCCTCCAGGCTGTGGTGCGCGAGACGCGCGAAGAAACCGCCTGGCTGTTCTCCCCCCGCTATCTGCTCGGCACCTACCTTTGGCGCAACCCGCGCGATGGATGCAGCAGCCTGCGCTTCGCGTTCCTCGGGGATGTTTCGGATCGCCGTGCGCACCAGAAGCTCGATCACGGCATCGTTGCCGCGCGCTGGCTGAGGCGTTCCGACCTGGAGCAATCCCCGGCACGACTGCGAAGCCCCCTCGTGCTGCGTTGTATCGATGACTTTATCGCGGGTCAGCGCTTCAGCCTCGACTGCGTTCGCTCCGTGCAGACCTAGCGTGGTATCGCATTCGCCAACGGTGGTGGCGCTGTCGGGCGGCGTGGATTCGGCCGTCGCTGCCTTGCTGCTGCTGCGCGAGGGCGCGGCAGTCGAAGGTCTGTACATGCAGAACTGGGAAGATGATGACGGCTACTGCACGAGCGCCCAGGATTTTCAGGACGCACGCAGCGTCGCGCGAGAACTGGGGATTCCCCTGCACCGGGTGGATTTCAGCACCGATTATCGGGCGCGCGTATTCCAGTATTTTCTCGACGAATACACAGCGGGCCGCACGCCCAATCCCGACGTACTGTGTAACCGCGAGATCAAGTTCGGGCTGTGTCGCGCGTACGCGCAACGGCTGGGCGCAAAGCGCTTCGCCACCGGGCACTACGCACGCCTGCAGGACGGCTCATTGCACAAGGGCCTCGATGTGAACAAGGATCAGTCGTATTTCCTGCATGCCGTGCGGCGCAGTCAGTTCGACGACGTCGCCTTTCCGATCGGTGACCTGCCGAAAAGTGAGGTGCGCGGGCTCGCCCGCAAGGCCGGCCTGCCGGTGTTCGACAAGCCCGACAGCACCGGGATCTGCTTCATCGGTGAACGGCCGTTCCGCGAATTCCTCGGACAGTTTCTCGGCGAGCACGCCGGCCCGATCGAAACGCCTGCGGGCGAGCAGGTTGGTGCGCATCGCGGGCTCGCTTTTCACACGCTCGGCCAGCGCGCAGGACTGGCGATCGGTGGACGTCGTGGCGGCGAATCGCTGGCGTGGTACGTCGCTGGCAAGGATGGCGTGCGCAATGCGCTGATCGTCGTGCAGGGTCACGATCATCCCGGGCTGCAGAGCGTTGCGCTGCAAGCTTCGGGCTTGAACTGGTTGTGTGAACCACCTAACGCATCCTTCGAGGCAAACGTGAAGCTGCGCTATAGGCAGGAGGACCAGGCCGCAACGATACTGCCGCGCGCCGACGGGACGATTGAGATCAACCTGCACGAGCCGCAGCGCGCGGTTACGCCAGGGCAATTCGTCGTGATGTATCGGGATACTCAGTGCCTGGGCGGCGGGGTTATCGAGCGCACGCATACCGAGCGGTTTTGATGCGCGGTGCAGTGCCGATATACTTGGCGATCTTACGGAGAATTTCATGACCGACAGCTTTCACACCCGCTCCACTCTCACATCCGGCTCGATCGAATACGAATACTGGAGCCTCGCCAAGCTGCCGGCAGAGAAGCTCGCGCGCCTGCCCTACTCGCTCAAGATCCTGCTGGAAAATCTGCTGCGCTTCGAAGACGGCGTGAACGTCACTCGTGAGGACATCAATGCGATCCTCGACTGGGATGCCAAGGCGGCTCCGTCGTACGAAATCTCGTTCACGCCCGCCCGTGTGATCCTGCAAGACTTCACCGGTGTGCCGGTGGTGGTTGATCTGGCCGCCATGCGCGAAGCGATGATCAAGCTCGGTGGTAACCCCGAGGAGATCAATCCGCTGGCGCCGGTAGAGCTTGTCATCGATCACTCGGTGCAGGTGGATGAGTACGGCACCGCGCAGTCACTTGCGCACAACAACACCATCGAATTCTCGCGCAACCTCGAACGCTATTCGTTCCTGCGATGGGGCCAGACCGCGTTTGAGAATTTCAAGGTGGTGCCACCTAACACCGGAATCGTGCACCAGGTGAATCTCGAGTATCTCGGCCGAGTGGTGTTCCACAAGGAAACTGGTGGCAAGCACCAGGCTTATCCGGACACTGTCGTCGGTACGGATTCGCACACGACGATGATCAACGGCATCGGCGTTCTGGGCTGGGGTGTGGGCGGCATCGAAGCCGAGGCCGCGATGCTGGGACAGCCAGTCACCATGCTGATTCCGCAGGTGGTCGGTTTCAAACTCGTCGGCGAGCTCAAGCCCGGCACGACTGCGACGGACCTCGTGCTCACCGTAACCGAAATGCTGCGCAAGAAAGGCGTGGTCGACAAGTTCGTTGAATTCTATGGCGACGGGCTGGCGAACCTCCCGCTGGCGAATCGCGCCACCATCGCGAACATGGCGCCAGAATTCGGCAGCACCTGCGGCATCTTCCCCATCGACGAAGAGAGCATCCGCTATCTGACGCTGTCTGGTCGTACGCCTGAGCAGGTGAGGCTCATCGAGGACTACGCGCGTGCCCAGGGCATGTGGCGCGAGAACGGTCAGCAGGCAGCCGACTACACAGACGTGC
>JBDSRN010000181.1:0-3299 GCA_039929265.1 Steroidobacteraceae bacterium
ACCAAGGACTTCCCCACCTGTTGCGCCGCAGATACGACACGCCTGACATGAATCCAGCCAGCGCACCGATCCACCGATCAACCTGCAGCAGGTAGCAGTCGTCCTTCGCGCATGCGCACGCACTGCATGGCGATGTCCAGTTCCTCCTGATAGCGCCGAATTACGCGCTCTTCGCTCTCGGTAACGAGGCTCACCGCCAGCCCCTTGGCACCCGCTCGCCCGGTGCGCCCTGTGCGATGCAGATAGGCCTTGCTCAGCGTGGGCGCGTCGAGATTCACGACGAGCGTCACGCCTTTGATGTCCAGGCCGCGCGCCGCAATGTCCGACGCAATCAGCACCCGGATCGAACCGCTGCGAAAACCGTCCATGGCCTGCTTGCGCGAGTGCTTGTCGTTGGCGGCATTGAGATCCGCAGCAGGAATGTGGTGGTGCGCCAGTTTTCCCGCGACCGTCACTGCCACATCGTTGCGGTGGACGAACACGAGCGCACGCTCCGGTGCGAGGCAATGCAGCAGCTTGCGCAGCTCGTCCGGCTTGTCGCGCTCCTCGCACTGCAGATAAAGGTGTTCGATGGCCTCGGTGACCGGCGCCGCGCCGGCTTTCAGCATGACGAGGCCCGGCGACAGGGCACCGATTTCGGCGGTGCTGTGCTTGTCCCTCGTGGCGGACGCGAACACCAGCTGTCGACTGGGTGGGGCCGCGCGAATGATCGTCAGCACGGACTGACGATTCTCTCCGCTCAGCAGGAGATCCGCTTCGTCGATGACGACACAGCGCACGTCCCTGGTCTTGAGCTTGCCCCGCGAGATCATTTCACCGATGCGACCGGGCGAGCCGACCACGACATGCGGCTTCTTCTTCAGCTTGTCGAGCTGCCGCTGCGTCGAGGTGCCACCGATCAACAGGACAGATCGCAACGCCATCCCCGCATCCTGCGCAAGATCGCAGGACTGGCGCTGGATCTGCAGGGCGAGCTCGTGCGTGGGCGCAACGATCACGATCTGCGTCGCTGCGAGCGCGAGGTCGATCCTGCAGAACAGCGGCAACAGATACGCCAGCGTCTTGCCCGTGCCCGTCTCGGCGTGCAGATAGGCATCCTTGCCCTCGAGCAGCGCCGGCAGGGCGGCAATCTGGATAGGGGTGGGTTCGGTGATCTGCTGGCGAGCGAGCGCGGCGATCAGTTCCAGGGGCAGTTTCAGATCGGTGAATGACATGGCCTGTATCATGCACTCATGACTCGCCTGAATTTCGAACTTGAGGCCAGTGCTTCCGGCTCACGCGCCCGTGCCGGGCGATTTCGCACCGCGCACAACGAAATCCTCACGCCGACCTTCATGCCGGTCGGGACCCATGCCTCGGTGCGCGGCCAGCGGCGTGAAGATCTGCTGGAGAGCGGCGCGCAGGTGCTGCTCGCCAATACGTATCACCTGCTGCTGCGGCCGGGTCCGGCGCTGTTCGAAAAGCTGGGCGGTATTCACGGTTTCATGAACTGGCCGCGTTCCGTGCTGACCGACTCGGGTGGCTTCCAGATCTTCTCGCTGCCCGACAGCCGCGACATGCGCGAGGACGGGGCCGAGTTCAAGAGCTACGTGGATGGCACGACTATTTGCCTGACGCCCGAAAGCAGTATCGCCATGCAGCGATCCATCGGCGCAGACATCATGATGGTGCTCGACCAGTGCGTTGCCGCAACGGTGGATTACGCCACCGCTCGCCGTGCGATGGAACTGACGCATCGTTGGGCGCAGCGCAGTCTTGCCGCACGCGGCGATTCTCCGCAGGCGCTGTTCGGGATCGTGCAGGGTGCGTGCTATGCCGATCTGCGTGTTGCGAGCGCGCGTGCCATCACGCAGATGCCGTTCGACGGTTTCGCCATCGGTGGTCTTGCGGTGGGTGAGACCGTGGCGCAGCGCGAAGACTGCACCGCCGCGGTGACGGAGCTGTTGCCTGTGGATCAGCCACGCTATCTCATGGGCGTGGGCACCACGCGCGACTTGCTCGAGGCGGTGCATCGAGGAGTGGACATGTTCGACTGCATTCTGCCCACCGCGTTCGCGACGCAGGGGGTCGCGTTCACGAGCCTCGGTCGTCGTGATCTGCGCCGCGCGGCGTATGAAGGGATGGATGCACCGCTCGACCCTGCTTGCAGTTGCCACACCTGTCAGACGCATTCCATTGCCTATCTGCGTCACCTGCGGGCAACGCACGATTCGCAGGCGACGCAGCTCGTGGGATTGCACAACATCAATTTCTACATGCAGCTCATGCGCACGATGCGCGAGCACATCCTGGCAGGCGCCTGGCTCGAGTTCTACAACGCCCAGCGCGACCTTCTCGACGCCCGCGACAGCTATGGTCCGATGACCAACCACCTCACCAAGGCGGAGCGTGCGCAGGCAAAGCTGAAACTGGGGCGCTACGAGATCGTGGTGCGCAATGAGGTCGGGCGCATTCGCGACACGGTCTCGGGCGAAGTGATGCATTCGGTGAACGATCCTGCAGAAGAGGCGCGTTCGCTGTATGTGGAACAGTCGCGGCTGACCGAGCGGCTGCAGATTGCGGCTGACGCACCGCTGGTGGTCTGGGATGTGGGCCTCGGTGCCGCTGCCAATGCCATGGCGACGATCCATGCCGTGGAGTCGGCGGCTGTGCTGCAGTTGCAGCGACGTCTGCAGCTCGTGAGTTTCGAGAACGATCTGGATTCGTTGCGACTGGCGCTGCGGCACATGCACTGGTTCCCGCACCTGCGGCATCTCGCGCCGAACGCGCTGCTCACGGAAAACCGCTGGCGCAGCGCCTCAGGCAGCATCGAGTGGCTGTTGCTGCCGGGGGACTTCAGGCAACGCAAGCAGCACGCGCCCGCCCCGGACATCGTGTTCTTCGATCCCTTTTCGTTCAATACGGATAGCGCTCTGTGGACTTTGCAGGCTTTTCGCGAGCTCGCGCTGGTCTGCCAGCACAAGGCCACTGAGTTGTTCACTTACACGTGCTCGACGCGAGTGCGTGCTGCGCTGCTCGCCGCGGGTTTCTTCGTGGCGAAGGGTAGGGCCACCGGGCCGAAGCTCGAGACGACGATTGCCTTGTCACCGCTGGCGGCACGCTCCGCGCATGGACACGAGCTGCTCGGTGCGGACTGGCTGGGAAAATGGTCGCGCAGTGACGCGCGACTGCCAATGGGCGCAGGAGAGGCCGATTCGCACTGGCAGGATGCGGTCACAGGGCATGCGCAGTTCGTCGGTACTTCTTGATCGACTCCGCTACCCTGTCGCAGGCGCGCATTGCAGGGTTAGAATGGATAC
>JBDSRN010000182.1:0-19487 GCA_039929265.1 Steroidobacteraceae bacterium
GTTCGACTGGAAAGGAGCGATGAACCAGTTTGCCATTCTGTACGAAGACCGATTTACACTGGCCAAGAACTGACGAGACCGATTGAATGTTTAATCCGCCTCGCACACAAAATTACGGATACGCCCATCATGCGCGCTGCTGTGCAGGTGGTCGACAGGCTGTTCGCGCAGTCTTTTGCACCGCACTAAAATGCCGGAGCATTCTCTGGTAGAGTCTCACATAGGCAGAATATAGCTTGATACAACAGAGAGATACGTTCGGACAAGGGGGTCTAGTGGGTCCAGGAAAGATCTTCTTGCAGTGCATACAAAAACAGGTATACTGGCACCTGACAATCAAGGTTTGTACCAGGAGCCCGCAATGAGCAACCCCGCTTTCGATCCCAAGACCATTCTCGACGCCTACCGCAATGCATTCGCCCCGGCGCTCAAGGCGCAGCAGGAAGGCATCAAGGCACTCGACCGCTTGAGCCACTACCAGTATGCCGTCGCTGGCGATTACCTCGAATGGAGCATCGCGCAGGCCAAGGCTGCCGCGGGCGCCCAGTCCCCCACAGAGTTCCTTTCCAAGCAGACGGAACTGGCCACGGCGCTTACGGAAAAGCTCCGCGTCCGCTCGCAGGAGTTCGTTTCCCTGGCAACCGATGCGCAGGCGAGCTTCACCGACGTGGTGAGCGAAGCGACCGCCAAGGCTGCGGAAATGAGCAAGGAGCCGGTGTTCAAAGCGGCGAAGCAGTCAGCAGCCTGAGCTGACGACTCTCGGTCGCTGTTCTGAACCACAACGCGTCGAAGGTGCCTTGCCCCCACTGCGCCTTCGACGCCGCGTGGCTATAATCGCTCTGTCGTCTTGAGCCTGTTCCTTGCATCGGAATGGCAGACAATTGAGTCAACGGTATGAGCGAACCCCTCACTTTCGGCGTTGCGGAACACACCGTCCCGTCTTCCCCCGACCCAGTCCTGGATTCCGCTTCGATGACGCGCCTGCTGCGCGTACAGCTTGCGACTGTTACGGGGGGTCTTGCGCCCGACGTGTATGCCACAGCGTGGTGGGACTGGTTCCTGAACGTGAACAAGCACCCGCCCACGCGGCAACTGATCCTGCAGGACGCCGTTGCCAAGGCAATGGACCATTGGAGCTTTTTCATCAAGGCCGCTGCGGGTCAGCCCGTGTCGCCTGTCGAGGGTGATGCCCGCTTCGCCCATGCTGCCTGGTCACAGTGGCCGTTCAACGTGCTCGCCCATGGGTATCGCAACTACACGGACTGGTGGGAAAAGGCCTGGACCCAGGTACCCGGACTGAGCGTGGAGAGTGAACGCACCTTACAGTTCATGGCGCGCAACGCCTTCGAAGTCTTTTCACCGGCGAACTACCTCGGGACCAACCCGGAACTGCTCGAGGTGACGCGCGCCGAAGCCGGTCAGAACCTCGTGCGCGGATTCAGCAACTGGCTCGAAGACCTCGAGCGCACCATCGGCAAGAAGCCTGCCGCGGGCACCGAGGATTTTGTGGTTGGCGTGCACGTCGCGGCAACGCCGGGCAAAGTGGTGTTGCGCAACGATCTTATGGAGCTGATCCAGTATTCGCCGCAGACCGACACCGTGTATGCCGAGCCAATTCTGATCGTCCCGGCGTGGATCATGAAGTACTACATCCTCGACCTCTCACCCGCCAATTCCCTGGTGCGTTACCTGGTTTCCCAGGGGCACACGGTATTCATCGTGTCGTGGAAAAATCCGGATGCCGGCGATCGCAGTCTGGCCATGGACGACTATCTCAGGCTCGGCTTGAACGCGACGGTGGATGCCGTCGCTCGTATCGTGCCCGACCGCAGGATCCATGCGGTGGGCTACTGCATCGGCGGCACGCTGCTGTCCATCGGCGCGGCACGCCTTGCGGCCGACGGGGATCAGCGCCTCGCCAGCATGACCCTGCTCGCCGCCCAGCAGGATTTCAGCGAACCCGGCGAGTTGTCGGTCTTCATCAGTCCCAGCCAGCTGGACATGCTCGAGGCGGTGATGGAGCGCGATGGCGTGCTCAAAAGCGAACAGATGGGCGGAGCCTTCGCGTTGCTGCGCTCGCGCGATCTGCTATGGACGCCTGCGGTCAATACCTATGTGCGCGGCAAACGCGCCGAGCTTAATGACCTGATGGCGTGGAATGCCGATGGCACGCGCATGCCTTGTCGCATGCACGCGGATTATCTGCGGCAGTTGTATCTCAATAACGCGCTGGCGAAGGGCGAATTCCAATCCGAAGGTCGGCCGGTAGATCTGGCTGCGATAGATGTGCCCATGTTTGTCGTGGGAACGGAAACCGACCACGTTGCGCCGTGGCCCTCGGTCTACAAGGCCCGTGGCCTGACGCGCTCCGCCGACTACACCTTCCTGCTGACTTCCGGCGGTCACAATGCGGGAATCATCAGCGGCCCCGAGCACCCGCGGCGGCGGTATCGCAAGCGCACGTGGTCGAACGCCACCGAGACGCTGGAACCAAAAGTTTGGTTCGACAGCACGAAGCCAACGACAGGCTCGTGGTGGCCGCTATGGCAGCGGTGGCTCGTGGAACATTCAACGCCCGGTCGCGTCGCGCCTCCGGAAACGGTGGGCGTTACGGCAGGCCAGGCAGACCTTGGCGATGCACCGGGGCAATACGTACTGCAGAAGTAGACCCATGGTTCGGCGTCGGACACACATCGCCTCCGCCTCGGGTTGAACTGAGCGGAACCAAAGGCGCCTCGGGGCACGTGGGAAAATCCTGCTCAGGTGCCGCGAAATTCTGCAAAAGCAGGGGTGCTAGTGCGCTCATCGGTCCCAGCGCGATATCGGGCGGCACATTGCCCGCGACAAACCCTCTCGTGCGCAGCCCCGCGAGCAGCGGCCCCGCCCGTGCAATGATGTGCACCGGAACATCCCAGGATTCACTGGCGCCGCTCACTGCCGCGGGCGGCTGGTGGTCGCCGAGCACGATCAGCACCAGATTGCGGCCGGAGTGCCGGGGCAGATAGCTCGTGAGCACGTCGAAGCTGGCGGCGACGGCGCCGGCATAGCGCGAACCCATCCGCATCCAGTGCGAAGTCTGAGCCAGCGAGGCCTGCAGTGCCGCGGCGTCGTAGGGTCGCGACGTCAGCAATCGCGACCAGTCCGGTTGCAAGGGTGGCGTCGGACGAAAGGGCGTGTGCGTGTTGATCGTCGGATAGAACACGAACAGCGGCCGCCGGTCGCGCGCAACCATCTCGCGTGCATCGAGTTTCGCGAGGGTGAACTGATCGGGAATGCGCCACCACCCGAATGCCGGACCGGTATAGCCGAGCCCGTCGTCATCGTAAATGTGGTCGAAGTGGTAGAACTCGCCTTCCGGCCAGTGGCTCTTGAGCCCGGGCATCAGCGCGATGCTGCGATAGCCCGCGGTGCGGAACAGCGACGGCAAGCTTGCGCGTGACTGTGCCATCAACAAGTCGTAACCCTCCGGGTCGCGCGTCTCGATGCCGGACAGCAGACTCACATGCGCAAGCCAGGACGAGCCACCAAAGGTCGGCGAAGTGACATAGCCGGAGACCATGTCGAAGCCGCTCGCGCGCGCCGCGGCAAGCAAGCGTTCGCGGGCCGGCGCGATGATGCGCGCGAACTCGGGTCGGTCGTAGGTCACGCGACCGTAGGATTCCAGGAAGACCAGCAGCACGTCGCCGCCATGCAGAGCGTCAAATCCCGACGCGAGCAGCGGTGAAGGCGGCAGCCGGCGTGCGGCGCGTGTCGCCCCGAAGGCATCCAGCACATGCCCGATCTGCGCGGCGTAGGTGTTGCTCACCGGGATCGAGAACTGCAGCAGCCGCGGTACGCGATCGTCCAGGCGCTGCACGACGAATAGCGCGATCAACACGCTCGTGATCGTAACCGTGCCGGCGCGCAATGCGCGATGGCGCTGCAAGGCGTCGATCAGGCACCGCAGTGCCCAGCGCAACAATTGGTACAGCAGCGTGAAAAGCAGCAGCAGCGCGATCGCGCCCGCGACGAGTGCCCATGGGGGCGCCACGCGCCCGAACATCGCCACCACCGAGCCGAGGTGGCGCAAGTCCCAATAGAGATTGACCTCCCGTCCATACAGCGCCGGCGCCGTGACTTCGCCGTAGCGACCGAGCAGCGCCACGATCAGCAGAACCGCGAAGGTCTCGCACAGCAGGCGCTGCGGCAGGCGGCGCTGCGTTGCGTAGACCGCGAGTAGCAGCAACAGCGCGGCGATTTCGACCGACAGTTCGCCCGTCCAGTGGATGTAAGGTGTTGGCCAGACGTTGTGAAAAGTCAACGTGGCATTCAGCAGCACAACCGCGACGGAGAGTGGGAGCCACGCCGCGATATGGTGCGGTCGGGGGCTCACGGGCGGCGTTGCTTCCACAACCAGTGCACGTCGATCGCGAAGGACAGCAGCAGCGCGGCAAGCGCCGTTGCACCGATCGCCATGGCCACAGGCCATGGCACGAACGGCGATATGACCACGATCATCGCAGTCATCAGCGCCGCGGCGACGCGCTTGCGCCGCCGGCTGTCGGGGAGCGGTCGGCGCATCCATTGCAACGGCAGCGAGGCTGCGATGAAGGCATAGCGCAGCAGTCCCGCCAGCATCAACCAGGGGCCGCTGCGACCCAGACGCCAGGCGATCAGCGACAGCACAAGAACCAGGAGTGCGTCGGTTTCCATGTCCAGCCGTGCGCCGAAGCGGCTGCTCATGCGCGTCCGCCGCGCGATCCAGCCGTCGACGCTGTCGAGTACGGCCGCGAGTATCGCCAGCGCCGTTGCCACCCACTGCAGCGCCGTGGTGGGCGTTTCGACCAGGAGGCTCGCCATGAGGACGATGAGTCCGCAGCGCAGCAGCGTGACGTAATTGGCCGCACCCACGCTGGCGAAGGGATGAGTCTGGGCCGCGCTCCGGCGCCACATTCTGAGCACCAGCAAGGCACCCGCCACCAACAGTCCCAAAGTGAACTGGAGAAAGTGAGGACCGAGCGCCAGTTGCCTGCCCACCAGCCAGGCGAGCAGCAGTGTTGCCGTAATCACCAGCACGACCGCCGGCAGCACAGTCGGTAAGATGGCCGGCATTGGAAGACGCGAATTCATTCTGGATTGCAGCGCCCGGCAGGGGTGAGATCAGGCGCGAGACGCTGCGGGCGCCGGCGCCGGGTGAAGTCATTGTACAGGCGCTGTTCAGCGGCGTGAGTCGCGGCACCGAGTCGCTGGTGTTCCGCGGCGGCGTGCCGGCTGCCGAATATGCACGCATGCGCGCGCCGTTCCAGGCAGGCGAATTTCCGGGTCCGGTGAAATACGGCTATTGCAGCGTGGGTCGCGTGCAGAAGGGGCCGGCGGAGCTGTTAGGTCAGATGGTGTTTTGCCTGCATCCGCACCAGGACCGCTACCTCGTCCCGGCGGACTCGGTGCTGGTATTGCCGGACGAGGTGCCGCCGCAGCGCGCCGTGCTTGCCGCGAATCTGGAAACCGCGGTGAATGGCATCTGGGACGCGGCAATCCAACCCGGTGATCGCGTCGCCGTGATCGGTGCCGGCAGCCTGGGCTGCTGTGTGGCTTGGCTCGCTGGGCGCATGCCGGGCTGCCGCGTGCAGCTGATCGACATCGAGCCTTCCCGTGCCGCCATCGCCAATGAGCTCGGCGTCGACTTTGCTGCCCCGGGGACTGCGCGCGGCGAGGTCGATGTCGTCGTGCATGCCAGCGGTGCGCCAGCGGGACTGGCGCTGGGCCTGCGGCTCGCGGGCCTCGAAGCGATTGTGCTCGAGATGAGCTGGTATGGCGATCGCGAGGTGCCGTTGCCGCTGGGAGCGGCATTTCATTCTCGCCGTCTCACGCTACGCTCCTCGCAGGTCGGCGCGGTCGGCGCGGCGCGGCGCGCGCGCTGGAGCACCCGTGCGCGCCTGCAGCTGGCGCTCGAACTGCTTGGCGACCCGGTGCTCGACGCACTGGTCGACGGCGAGAGTCGCTTCCGCAATCTGCCGCAAACAATGGCGCGCCTAGCGCAGCCCGGTGCGCACAGCAGCGAGGATGGAGTGTTCCTGCATCGTGTGAGGTACGACTGATGTTCACCGTCTGCGTTCGCGACCACGTGATGCTCGCGCACAGTTTTAGCGGCGAAATTTTTGGCCCGGCGCGCCGCTTGCACGGCGCGACGTATGTCGTCGATGTCGAGTTCCGGCGCAAGAGCCTGGATGCCGACGGCGTGGTCGTCGACATCGGCCGCGCCGCGCAGACGCTACGCGCCGTGCTCGACGCGCTGAACTACCGCAACCTCGACGAGGAGCCGGACTTCGCGGGACGTAACACCACCACCGAGTACCTCGCCGGCGTGCTGTTCGAGCGCATGGCTGCGCGCCTGCAAGCGGGCGAACTGGGCGACGCCGCGCGTGGCATCGACAGCCTGCGTGTTGTGCTGCACGAATCGCACATCGCTTGGGCCGCCTGCGAGGGTGCGATTTGAGCGACGAGCCGTCGTCGAGCCCTGCGGTCCTGGAATTCCTGGTGCCGGGCGATATCGGCGCGGCCACGGGCGGCTATGTCTACGCCCGCCAGATGATTGCGGGTCTGCGCGATCTGGGCTGGACGGTGCACCTGCACGAACTTGACGCGAGTTTTCCCTTTCCCCACACCGCGGCGGTCAAAGATGCCGCGGCGGTGCTGGCAGCACTGCCGCGGGGCGCGCAGGTGCTGATCGACGGGCTCGCCCTCGGAGCGATGCCGGCGCAGGTCGAAGTGCAATCCTCGCGTCTGCGCCTGGGTGGGCTGATCCATCATCCGTTGCGGCTCGAAACCGGACTTGCTCCCGCGCTGGCGCAGCAGCTCGCCGTGTCGGAATGTCGTGCACTGCGGAGCATGGCTCGCGTGATCGTCACGAGCGCCGCGACAGCAGCGCTGCTGATCGAAGACGGCGTTCCGCCCGAACGCGTTGCAGTGGTGGAACCGGGCGTCGATGCCGCAGCGCAGGCGCACCGTCGCGGACGGGCACATGCCGCAGCGGTGGCAGAGTGGCCGAGGCTGCTGTGCGTTGCGACCCTCACACCCCGCAAGGGACACGCGCTGTTGATCGCGGCACTGCAGGGGCTGGGGCATCTGCCCTGGCAGCTGGACTGCATCGGCAGCCTTGAGCGCAGCCCGGAATACGTGCTCCAGCTACGGGAGCAGATCGACATTGCGGGACTCGACGCTCGCGTGGCGTTGCGCGGGGAAGTGTCTGCGGCGAGCCTGGTCGCCTTCTACGCGCAGGCAGATCTCTTTGTGCTGCCCACGCTGTACGAAGGCTATTGCATGGCAGTGGCGGAGGCCGTGGCCCATGGAATACCGGTGTTGTCGACGCGCACCGGTGCGATCCCGCAGCTGGTGCACGCCGGTGCGGGAATTCTCATCGAACCTGGCGACGGCGCAGCGCTACAGTGCGTGTTGCACGAGCTGCTGGGGCAGCGTGATCGACTGTCGCGGCTCGCGGAGCTAGCGTGCAGGCCGGACGCAGGAACGCCGCGCGACTGGGGACTGGCGGCGCAGGAGCTGGCGGCCGCGCTGCTTTGCCCAGTGACATGAGCGACGACTTTTTCTCCGCTAGCTGGTTGGACCTGCGCGAGGCCGCCGATGCGCGCGCACGCTCGCCACTGCTGCTTGCACGCCTGGCCCGCGCGGTCGAGTCCGCGGAGACCGTCAACGTAGTCGACCTCGGCTGCGGCACCGGCGCCAATCTGCGCGCACTCGCGCCGCGTTGTGGTGCGACTCAGCGCTGGTGGCTGCTCGATCACGACGCGCGGCTGCTGGATGAACTGCCTGCCAGAATGCGGGATTGGTGCACGCGCTGCGGATGGTCGCTGCGAGCTGTGCCGCACGACGCACTGCGTATGCAATTGCGAGGCAGCGGCCACGACATCGAAGTCGAAACCAGGGTAGTGGACATCGGACACGGGCTCGTAGCACTACCAGCCGGCAGACCCCTGTTGATCACGGCGTCGGCGCTGCTCGATCTCGCCTCGCGTAACTGGATCGTCCAGCTCGTGGCCCAGTGTGCCGCGGTGCGCGCAATGTTTTATTTCGCGTTGAGTTATGACGGACGGCTGTCATTCGATCCGCCACTCGCGGACGATGCATGGCTGCGCGAGCAGGTGAACCTGCACCAATGTGGCAACAAGGGATTCGGTCCGGCGCTGGGTCCGGCGGCTGCAGCGTTCACGCGACAGATGCTGGACGACGCCGGCTATCATTGCGAGACCCTGCCCAGCAACTGGCATCTCGACGCCAGCCAATCCGCACTGCAACGGCAGTTGCTGGCGGGCTGGGCGCAGGCCGCGCGCGAGATCGCGACGGACTCCGCCGCGCGCGTTGGGCGCTGGCTCGCTGCGCGATTGCAGGCGGTCGAGCGCGGTGACTCGCAACTGGTTGTCGGACACCTCGATCTCTTCGCAATGCCGGCTGGCATGCACGCATTCACCTGACGCGCAGGTCGCAGTCAAAGAGTGTATCCCCGCCCAGCGCGTGTACCTGCACGGCGGGTCGCAGACAGGCGCCCAGCGGTTCGCGCGGCGGCAGGCGGATGCCGGCGCGTCCGGCACCGATCAGCAACGGAGCGACAACCAGATGCAGTCGGTCCAGAAGGCCCGCCGACAGGAATGCCGATACGGTGCGCCCACCGCCCTCCACCAGCACGGTGACGCAGCCGCGTTCGTGCAATAGCGACAGCACGGCGGACGGATCGAGTTGCGAGCCCGGCAGGAACTGCGTCTCGACATTGTTCGCGAGTCGTATCGCACCTGCGGCGTCGCAGGCCAATGTCGCGCAGAGTCGCAGGACAGGGGCCGCGTCGTTCCACACGCGGTGTGAACCCGGAAGCCGGCCCGCCGGATCGAGCACCACACGCAGCGGGTTGTGTCCCTCGACGCGGCGCGTGGTAAGACGCGGATCGTCGTTAGCAACCGTTGCGGCGCCGACGATCACTGCGTCGCTGAGCGCGCGTAGCCGATGCAGGTGCACGAGACCCTCCTCACCGGTCACGTAGCATGAATCACCTTTCTCGGTGGCGATGAAACCATCGAGGCTTTGGCCGAGCTGACCGATCACCAGTGGCTGGGTGGGACCCGCCGAGCAGAGTGGCAGCAAGGCCGTGGCGTCGCCCAGATCTGCGCCGGCAGCCGCCACGACCAGCCGCCAACCTGACGCGGGATGCCATTCCAGCGGGCCGTCTGTCTGCGGCTGCAACCGGCCTTGTGAGAATCCGAAGCGGGCCAGTCGGTCTCGATGCAGGCCGTCGCGAGCAAACCGCGCCGCTGCAAGCAGGAGTGACCAGGCCAGCGGATTGGAATCAGCGACCGACATACCCAGTAACATACACTGCGCGCTTCGCGACTTCCGCGGCCGCCTGTGCGCCTACAAAAGCTTCCCATCCAACCGGCTATTCTGGCCCCACTATGCAATGCGATCGCATCACGGTTACGCCGGTACCTTTGACTGCCGCCAGCGATGCACTGCCCGACAGCCTCAATGGTCCTCGTGGGGCGATTGCCATGGAGCGCGCCATAGGTGAACTGCGCCGCGGCCGGGCCATTTTCTGCCACGACGCTGAAACGCCGTCAGAGTGCGGCGTGATTGCCGTCGCAGTGGAGACCGTCAGACCCGACGTGTATGCCAGGCTTACGGGCATGGCTCAAGCAGTCGGGCGCGAACTGTCCCTTGTCATCACGCCGCAGCGCGCCGCGACGTTGGGCATCCTCACCTTTGCCGAGGGTGCATCGGAGGAGCCGGTATGCCTCCGGCTGCATGGCCTGGGCTGGCGCGGTATCTCGGCGCTTGCTGCCAGCAGCGCATCCGATCCGGTAGCCGACGTCCTCCAGCACGCACGCCTGCACAGCGAGCTCGAATCCTGTGATACAGCGACCGTTGCAACACTCGAGCTGGCCCGGCAGGCGCGCCTGCTTCCCGCGATCATCGTGCTGCGTGCCGCGCCGCCGTTGGACTCGCAGCTATTGCAAATCGAGGCGCGCCAGCTACAGGGCCTGGCGCAGCAGGACGCTGCGGCGGTGGTGGGCTTGCCCCTGGAGCGCGTGAGCGAAGCTCGCGTGCCGCTCGCGGGCCACGAGAACTGTCGGCTGGTGCTTTTCCGCGACCCGCGTGATGCGTCCGAGCATGTGGCGATCCTGATTGGCGATGCACTCGAACGGCAGGAGCCCGACGCTGCCGTGCCGCTGCGCATGCACTCGGCCTGCCTCACCGGCGACCTGCTGGGCAGTCTGCGCTGCGACTGTGGCGATCAACTGCGCGGCGCCGTCGAGCAGCTCGCTGCCGCGGGCGGTGGTGTGCTGCTGTATTTGGCGCAGGAGGGACGCGGCATCGGCCTCGCCAACAAACTGCGCGCCTATACGCTGCAGGATGCAGGACTCGACACGATCGAGGCAGACCGTCACCTCGGTTTCCGCGACGATGAGCGCAACTACGGTGTGGCTGCGGCGATGCTGTGTCGGCTGGGCCTCACACGCGTGCGGCTGCTGACGAACAATCCCGCGAAGCTGCAGGCGCTTGAGCAGGCCGGCATCGAAGTGGTGTCGGATGAGCGGCTGCTTGGAACGGTGAACCCGCACAACCTGCGCTATCTGCGCGCGAAGCGCGAACGCGCGGGACACTTGGTGCCGGAGATCACGCTGTAGGCCTTTGACGCAGCGTCTCCAGTGACGTGGCGACGACTTCATCCAGTAACCCCAGCAGCGCCTCGACCAAGTGCTCGAACAGTTTCCGGCCGCGCACCGCATCCGCTCGGGCGGCATTTCCGCACACACCCTCGGGATGCAGGTCCTGGCTCAACCAGCCGATCCCGACGGGCTTTTCCGCGCCGAGCCAGCGATTGCGCCGTGCGAGCTGCGCCGGCAGCGCATCGAACCTGGCGAACTGCTCGCGTCGTACCAGATGCGGATACAGGTGCAGCATCAACGAGGTTTCCATCTCGCCGCCGTGCAAGCCATCGCGCAGCTCGTCCACTGGAAACAGTCCCTCGGGTGCGCCGAAGGCGAAGTAGTTGCCGCGCACCACCAGTAGTGAATGCGACGCGCGCAGCCGCAGTGCGGCGAGTTGCACGAGCGGAATGTTCCCGCCATGGGTGTTGAGGATCACGAGCTTGCGTGCACCGCTGCGTACCAGACTCGCTCCGATACTCTCCCACGCGGATAGCAGCGCCTCTGCGCCGATCGACAATGTCCCGGGAAAATCACCGTGTTCGAGGCTGTGCCCCACGGGCATCGCGGGCAGCGCGATCAACCCCGGCCGCTGCTGCGCCAGCAGCGCATCCACCAGCGCGGCGTTGATCAGCGCATCGGTGCCTACCGGCAGGTGCGGACCGTGCTGTTCGACCGCCGCCACGGGCAACAATGCGACGCAACGTTCCGCATCGAGATGCGCAAGCTCGGCAGTGGTGAAATCCTGCCACCGACCCGCGGGAAGACCAGGGTTCGACATCCCCACATTATGCGCTGGCGTATTCATCCATCCCGGTCCGAGACATACCACTCCCGCCGCCCATCAGCTTTCGACGCGCAGTTTCCGCCTCACTCGGATCCTGGCTCTCGAAAGAGCAGGTCTTCACGGGGCGCCACCGCAAGCGTCTATTTCTTCTTGTCCTTGAGCACGAACGTCACCTTCAGTGTCACCCGGTACTCGATCACTTTGCCTCGTTCGACGAGTACGTTCTGGTCCTTTACCCAGGCGCTGGCAATGTCGCTCACTGTTTCAGTGGCGCGTGCGACGCCCTTGCGAACCGCATCATCGAAGCTTTTTTCGCTGCTGGCGATGATCTCAACTACCTTTGCAATCGACATGATGTTCTCCTGCGGTTTGGAAGAAGCATGATGATGCCGTAGTTCAGAGGTGGGGGTTGCCCGTTTGCTGGACACTGACGTTGGCGGGTGACAGGCCGAGATTGCAGAGCACAGAACGATTATAGAACGGAAGTTAAATAAACGTTCGAACAGATTGAAAACACATCAAATAATGGCACGTACCTTTTGTTGCAAGTAGTTTCCAAGTCGAGAGATTTCAGTACCCGCACCGTCAAGCGGGTCTGCCGCTGGGGCGCGACAATCGCGGCGCCTTTGATCTCCTGATCCCGTGTGTGGACGGTATGCGGAGGACGCCGCACAGACTGAACCGACGGCACTGCGCGATCAGCTTCCCAGCCTGTCGCACGCAATGGTGGATGTGGAAATTCACGATAAGCGGATGTTCGACGTCCTCCACACGCACGCCGCAGACCACGCCCGTGATGTGAGTACTGTTCGGATGGATCACTGGCGCTTGAGCAAAGAAGGTCTGGAAGTCAGTCCTGGTTCAATCTGATATAGCAGGCCGGCCTGGTCGTAGCCGGTAAGCCAGCAGACGATGCGGTCCACTTCTTCCTTCGTGCGACCCTTGCGTGTTGCCTTCGCTACGTACAGTGGATACAGCGCTGCGAATGGTGTCGCGAATATTCGATGTCGGCATTTCGCTGCCTCTTGAGATGTGATGCGGGCCGGCAGGCCTGACAGGTAATGTACGGATCCATTGTTTGCAGGCTGGCTAACCGGCGGAAGCAAGACCGAACGGGACTACACTAGCAGGCTATGCAACGCGTGTTGATCATCGCCGGAGCTCTGCTGATTCTTGCCGGCCTCGCGTGGAAAGCGATCGCGAAGCTTCCCTTCGGTCGTCTGCCTGGCGACCTTTTGATAGAGCGACCCGGCATGAAAATCTGGATTCCGATCACCACTATGCTGGTGGTCAGCGCCGGTATAAGCGCTGTTGCCTGGCTGATCCGCAAACTCTGAACTATTACGTACTTGACTGGAAGAACCACGATGACCTACACGCCACCCACGATCTGGACATGGACGCAGCCGAACGGCGGCGCGTTCGCGAATATCAATCGCCCTGTGGCAGGGGCTACGCATGAGAAGGTGTTGCCAGTCGGTCAGCATCCGTTGCAGCTGTATTCGCAGGGCACCCCCAATGGCGTGAAGGTCACCATCCTGCTCGAAGAACTGCTCGCACTCGGTCACAGCGGCGCGGAATACGATGCGTGGCTGATCCGCATCAACAAGGGCGAGCAGTTCGGCAGCGGCTTCGTCGGCATCAACCCGAATTCGAAGATACCAGCGCTCCTGGATCGGAGTGGTGCGGTGCCGATTCGTGTGTTCGAGTCGGGCGCGATCCTCATGCACCTCGCCGAAAAGTTCGACGTGTTTCTGCCGCGTTCGCCGGCGCTGCGCGCCGAGTGCCTGTCCTGGCTGTTCTGGCAGGTCGGCAGCGCGCCGTATCTGGGCGGTGGCTTCGGGCACTTCTATGCGTATGCGCCGTTCAAGATTGAGTACGCGATCGATCGCTTCGCGATGGAGACCAAGCGCCAGCTGGACGTGCTCGACAGGCATCTCGCAGAACGGCGGTTTCTGGCGGGCGAGGAATACACCATCGCGGACATCGCCGTATGGCCATGGTACGGCCAGCTGGCGCAGGGCAGGTTGTACGAAGCAGGCGAATTCCTGCAGGTACGGGAGTATCGCAACATCGGGCGCTGGGCCAGTGAGATAGCAGATCGACCGGCGGTTCGGCGCGGGCGTATGGTGAACCGAACAACCGGGGATCCCGCGAGCCGGTTGCTCGAGCGGCATGATGCGAGCGATTTCAATCTGGCCGGCTGAGCAAGGACGGCGCCAGTACGCGAATTTTACGCAAGCGCAATCTCCTCTGCGCTCTCGTTGTTCGGCGGAGGACATGCAAATCGTGGGTCAGCTCATTCAGATTGGCTGACACGTTTGCCCTCGGCGTTCACAACCACTTCGCCGTCCTCCTTGGTGAACGCGCCTCGCTGCGGCCAGGGCAGGAGGTCCAGTACCAGCTCAGAGGGTCGGCAAAGCTTTGTTCCCAATGATGTCACCACGATCGGGCGATTGATCAGAACAGGTTGCCTGATCATCTGGTCAACCAGCTCATCGTCAGTCCACTTCGGGTCGCCCAGCTTCAGATCGTCGAAAGGAGTCCCTTTGCGCCTGAGCAGCGCGCGAGCGGAGATGCCCATATCTGCGATCAACCCCACCAGCGTGGCGCGCGACGGCGGACTGATGAGGTACTCGATGATGATTGGCTCCGCGCCGCTGTTGCGGATCAGCCCAAGTGTGTTGCGCGAGGTGCCGCAGGCTGGATTGTGGTAGATCGTGATCTCGTCGGGGGTTGGCTGCTTCACGGTTGACGGTCTCTTCTATTTCCACCCATAACATCCTTATCTTTCATGATTCCAGAAGCATCGAACAAGAACCAGCGTCAAGTCAGCCGATCGGAGCGGCCACCGGCGCACGGGCACCTGCTCAGCGATCAGGTGTGGGGTGCTGCATTAGCGCGGTCTCCTACAGGTTGACCGGGTTGCTGTCCTACCCCCGGCGTTGATGCAGCGATGCAAGCTCCAATCACGAATATAAAAAAAAGACGCAACCGGACCCGGCGCAGGTATTGGTGAATCGCCTGTGTAGGGCTATTGCGAGCATCAGAACTGAGGAGATTGCATCATGAATCGATATGCCCGATCGATGACCGCGGGTTTCATCGCTACCGTGGTGATGTCACTACTGATGCTGATGAAAAACGCGATGGGCATCATGCCCGAATTGAATCCAGTGGCCATGCTCAGCGACATGGCAAATGCGAAGATGGGTATGCCGGCGACCCCCCTGGTCGGATGGCTGGCCCATTTCATGATCGGTACTGTGCTCTGGGGCATCCTTTTTGCGCTGGTGTACGGGTGGTTACCCGGCAGCAAAGCGGTCGCAAAGGGTCTGTCTTTCTCCGTCTTCGCCTGGCTGATGATGATGCTCGTACCCATGCCGATGGCCGGGGCGGGCTTGTTCGGATTGAAGCTGGGCATCATGGCGCCGGTAGTGACTCTGATGATGCACCTGATCTGGGGTGCCGTCCTGGGCTACAGCTACGCGTGGCTGGCCTCCCGGCCCACTTCGCTTGCGCAAGCCCCCGCCTGAAGCGCATGAGGAATTCCAGTGCTCCGCGAACCGTTTCGCCGGATGATCCCCTCTGTAGTTGAGCCAGCTGACGCTGGTTCTTTAGCGGCAGCGACCCGGCTGTCTTTACCAGGAGAATGGAAATGTCCAACCGCAGGTTATCTACCACAGTGGCCACCGCTTTTGCGCTCGCGATGGGAGCGTTGACGGCCCCCGCCTTTGCTGCCGACATGAGCAAAGACCAAATGGAAAAGATGATGAAGGAGAACCAGGCCAAGCCTATGGAGAACATGAAGTCAGGCAAGTTCGACAAGTGCTACGGCGTTGCCCTGAAGGGGCAGAACGACTGCTTCGCGGGTGCCGGAACCAGTTGCGCGGGCACCAGCACCGCGGACTATCAGGGCAATGCCTGGAAGCTCGTCGCCAAGGGCACCTGCACGACGATTTCCACGCCCGCGGGCAAGGGCAGTCTCACCGCCAAGTCATCCTGAAGCGGGAAGGCGAAGGTGGGCGGTGGCAAGTTGCCCGCCCACCTGCCGATACGAGAGAGGCCCCGCCATGGTTGATAAGACAATTCCGGCGCGAGGGGGGGTTGGCCTCAAAGCCGAACATTATCGCGTCATCATGGATACCCAACCCGATGTGGGCTTCTTCGAAGTCCACGCCGAA
Organism: Steroidobacteraceae bacterium; assembly: GCA_039929265.1. GTDB lineage: Bacteria > Pseudomonadota > Gammaproteobacteria > Steroidobacterales > Steroidobacteraceae > ZC4RG30. The sequence continues at coordinate 15,660 of JBDSRN010000182.1, forward strand.
AACTACATGGGCGCCGGAGGTCCACCGCATCGCTACCTGACCGCGATCCGCGAGCGCTACCCCCTCTCGCTGCATGGCGTGGGACTCTCGATCGGGGCGGACAGGCCGCTCGACGGTGACCACCTGGCGCGCCTGCAGTCCCTCATCGAACGGTACGAGCCCGGGCTGTTTTCCGAGCATCTGGCCTGGTCCACGCACGGCAGTCAGTATCTGGACGATCTGCTGCCGGTGCCTTATACCGATGAAGCACTGGCCCTCGTCTGCGAGCACATGGACACCGTGCAGGCTTGCCTGGACCGGCAGATGCTGCTGGAAAATCCTTCCACCTACATATGGTTCCGCGAGAGCACCTGGAGTGAAACGGATTTCATTCAGGAGATTGTCCGCAGAACCGGGTGTGGCCTGCTGCTGGATGTAAACAATGTTCATGTGACGTGCACGAACCAGCAATGGGACCCACAGCGGTACATCCGGGAGTTCCCGATGAGCCACGTCCAGGAGATTCACCTGGCAGGTCATGCACGCCAGCTCGACGACAAGGGACGGCCTCTGTTGATCGATTCGCACGACGCGCGAGTGGACGACGTGGTCTGGGGTCTCTATCGACAGGTTCTCCAGCGAACCGGGCCGGTGCCGACGTTGATCGAATGGGACGCCAACATTCCGGATTGGTCCGAGCTCAAGGACGAAGCGATGCGGGCCGACGTGCTGATCGGCGTCTCATCCGTGCAAGGACGGGGCTATGGCACGCTTGGCTGATCGCCAGCGGGACTTCGCCGCCGCGCTGCTGAATACCGATCAATTGGCCCCGGCCGGCCTCGTCGGTCCCGACGGCGAACAGAGCGCGCTGCGCTTCTCCGTCTACCGCAACAATGTATTCGTGGGTCTCAGCGCGGCGCTACGCGCGAGCTTTCCTTGTGTCGCAAGGCTCGTGGGCGATGAATTCTTTGCCGCCATGGCGCGCGACTTCGTCACCGTGCGGCCGCCTGCCTCGCCGGTGCTGCTGCACTACGGAGCCGAGTTTGCGGACTTCGTCGGATCATTCGCCCCTGCGGCATCCGTGCCCTATCTTGCCGACGTCGCGCGCATCGAACGCGCGGCGACCGAGGCGTATCACGCCCGCGACGAAATTCCGTTGACCCTCGCCGCGCTGGCGGCGGTGCCGCATGACCAATCACCCTCATTGCGGCTCAAGTTGCATCCCTCGTTGCGGCTGGTGCGCTCAGTGTTCCCGGCGTTCACGATATGGCGCATGAACACCAAGGGTGGAACCCCTGAGCCAGTGGATCTTTCCGAGGCTCAGATCGCCATGATCCTGCGGGCCGATGCCGAAGTGGATATTCGCCCCGCGTCCTCTGGGAGTCACGCATTCCTGGTCGCACTCGGCAGCGGACTGACCTTGTCGCAGGCGCTTACGAATGCCCTGGCAGCGGATAGCCAGTTCGATCTTGCGGGAAACCTGCAGGAGTTGATCCAGCGGGGCGCCTTTGTAGGCTTCGATCTGAGTGTTGCGGAGAGTGAAGGTGAATGACGGGCCAGATCTGCCGCGAGCTAACGGGTTTTCACACACAGTTGGGTCTGTGCTGCACAGCATGTCGGGCGTCGCAATGATCGTGGCGCCACTGCTGCTGCGGGCGGCCCTGGCCGTGCCCTTCTTCAAGTCCGGCCTGACCAAATGGGATGCCTTCCTGACGCCGTCTCCGGCAGCGAATTTCCTGTTCGAGGAAGAATTCAAGTTTCACGCTTTCGGCCAGGCGTATGACGTTCCTGCCCCGGACGTGCTCGCCTGAATTGTGGTGACGAGGCGGCGATGTGATCAGCGGCATGGGATTTCTGCGCCCCTGCAACGGGTCAGGGAAATCAGCACGACGTTTGCGCTGTTGGCTCATTTGTTCTGGTCACGCAGGCCTACATTTTCGGTCCCCTTGACGCTCTACGCTCAACACAGTCAGCACATGCGGGAAACGCGCCATGTTTTTCCAACGCTTGAAGACCCCCGGTCTGGGGCACAACGCCTATGTGATGGGTTGTGGCGAAGGGTTGGCCGTTGTCGTGGATCCGCGCCGGGACGTGACGGAGTACCTGCGCCTTGCGCGCCAGAACGATCTGTCCATAGCCTTTGTACTGGAGACCCACCGACAGGAGGACTACGAATTCGGCTCGCGGACGCTTGCCGAGATGACTGGCGCGAAAATCGTGAGCGGGTGTCACGCGCTTTTCGGAAACACCAACGTACAACTCAAGGATCACGAGGAGTTGGCGGTAGGGACCAGCCGTATCGTTCTGATCGAGACACCCGGCCACACCCCGGAAAGCGTTTCCTACGCGGTGTATGTGAAGGACGCGGGTGAGAAATGCTGGGGCGTCTTCACTGGCGACACGCTGTTCGTCGGGGACACCGGCCGGACCGATCTGACCGATCCCGACAAGACAGGTGAGAACGCCGGCATTCTCTACGATTCAGTGCACCGCGAGCTTGCTACTCTTGGTGATCAGACCTTGCTGTATCCGGCCCATGGATCGGGCTCGGCGTGTGGCGGAAACATTTCGGAGCGCGATGACTCGACGCTGGGCATCGAACGCGGCAGCAACCCGGTCTTCAAGAAAAGTCGCCAGGAATTCATCGAGCACAAGCTCGCCGAGAAGATGGCGCGCCCGCCTTACTTCAGGCACATGGAGGAGGTTAATCTGTTGCCCGGCCGACCGCTCCGATCTCCGCCTGCGCATCATGTACTGCAACCCAAGGATTTCCAGAAGCGGATGAGGGAAGGGCTGGTATTCGACACTCGCTCCCCGGAGGCTTTTGCAGGTGCGCATATTCCGGCCTCGTACAACATCTGGCTGGAGGGCCTGCCGGCCTTCGGCGGATGGCTCGCGAACGAGAAGACGCAACTTTTTCTGGTCGTGGAAGGGCCAGACGACATGGAATGTGCGGTTCAGTCACTTGCCCGTATAGGCATCGACACAGTGGAAGGAGTGCTCACCAGCGGAGTGGACGGCTGGCGCGAGCAGGGATTGCCAATCGAGACGATTGCCACCACCAGTGCACAGGAGACGGCGAACTGGATGCAGGAGGGTCGCGTGCAGTTGCTCGATGTGCGCGATCAATACGAATGGGACGAGAAGCGAATCCCGGGCGCGCGGCATCAGTTTGTTGGCTATCTGGAAGAAAACCTGCCGCCCTGGAAAAAAGATGCGCCTATCGTTGTCCACTGTAGCGTGGGCCATCGATCGGGCGTGGCGGTAAGCATCCTCAAACGCCACGGGTTCACTCATCTGTACAACATGCTGGGGGGTCTCACAGCCTGGGAAAAGCTTGGCCTGCCGCTCGAGAAGGGCGAACCGTCCGAGGCAGCGAAGTAACCATGGATCACACAAACGCAGCATGGTCTCCCTACCTCGTCGGCGCGCTGATCGGCGTGCTGTCGATGTTGACGTTCTATTTTTCGGACAAGCCACTCGGTGTCTCGACGTCCTATGCGCGTCTCGCAGGACTCATCGGCAATCTCTTCTCCAAAGCCCACACCGAATCACTCAAGTTCTACCAGGACAAGAAGCCCAAGGTTGAGTGGGAAGTGATGCTCATGCTCGGCATCATTCTCGGCGCATTCGTGGCCGCATACACGGGTGGCGAGATAACTGCCGCCTGGGTTCCTGTCCTCTGGCAAGAACGCTTCGGAACGAACTTCGCATTGCGCGGCGGTGTCGCGTTTGCGGGGGGCCTCATCATGGCCTATGGCGCACGGCTGGCAGGTGGTTGCACGAGCGGACACGGTATTAGCGGGGCGCTGCAGTTGTCGGTCAGCTCGTGGATTGCGCTCGCATGTT
>JBDSRN010000183.1:0-35788 GCA_039929265.1 Steroidobacteraceae bacterium
CGCTGCCGGATTTGTCCGAACCGCTGCCCGCATCGGGCAGCGACGGCATGCCCGTCGGTACTGACGGGGGTCCGGGCAATGAACCAGGCGGCTCGGTGCCGGCACCACCGGAATTCCCGCTGGCGCACGCGCTCAACAGCAGCGCTACGCTGGCTGACACGAGCAGGGAATTACGCACTGATTTGATTGCTGTCATCACTGTTTCACGGCGGCGGCGCCAGGCTCGGCACCGCTCAGGAAACTACGTAACTGCACCCCCAACCGGTTGCACGCCGTACCCTGCACGCGCGCAATAAAGGGCAGCGGGATGATCACGCCTACCAGCGCCGATGTACCAGTGACATTGGTACCCACGGTTCCCACGGATCTGGCTTGCTGCAGATCCCAGACAGTGGCCTCGTACGCGGACTCTTTTTCCCACCAGCCGAAGCCGATGCAACCCGCGGCGCCGGGTGACGCGCCGCAGGCGATGCTGCCGCCGCCGTCAGTTTTGCGCGTACCGCCGTCGAGCCACACCAGGTAACGGACGCCGGTGGCCGCAACCTGCTCGCTCACGCCCGGTTGCGACAGCACGGCAGCGACGCCTTCCGGTTTGGACGGCGCCGTGCCCGGCTCGAACCAGGGGAACAGCTTGTCCGTGAACACCTGGTCGTCGGTGACTTTGATCGCGCTGTCGCCCGCGGCCAGCGTGTGGCCCACGCAGTCGATGAACGGACCTTCCGCTCCCGCGCCTTCGACCTGCGGTTTGGCCAGCACCACCACGGCTTCGTTGGAAGCAATGACGGTGGGCAACTCGCGGGATTCTTCCACGCGCGAACGCATACAGCCCGCGAGCGCGAACAATGCGAGGCCGAGGGCCAGGATTCGGATTGACCGGGACGTTGAATTCGAGGAGCGCAAGAGACCTCCACCTGCCCGGGAACGACTCCAGTATGCCACCGTTCCCACACTCATCCATTCAGACCACTGGCCTGCTTCGACGTTCAAAAACCCATGCCAATCTGCCGGCCGCCGCCGCCCGGATCGGCAAAACGGGCCTGTCAGCGCAAACCCGCGCAGCCCTCATGGTCGATGCCAACGCCGACAGGCGACTTCGAAACGTCTGTGCAGCAACGCCGCGTGGGTACCCGTGCCGCTGATGCGGGTCCAAACTGCGCATCGTTGTTGCGACCGCCGCGCAATTCGCCCATGCGGCCATCAGATGCGCCGCCCTCAGTGGATGGTGCACCTGCAATTCGTGGTCTGTGTGGACCGGAAGGTTCGGCGCGATCGGCGTCCTGGTGGATCACGCACGATCAGCGCCGATTTGTAACGATTGACGGGATATTGCCCTTGCTGCATAACCTCGAGGATCACCCTGGTAATGCCCAGTCGCTGACGGACTGCCAGGGAGCCGTGTTCGCACCCAGCACGATCAGCGCGTGGCTTCGATGCTTCTTGCTCAGCTCCTGCGCGAGCAGGCGCGTGGCATCGGGCTTGTAGAACAGCCTGGTATCGACGTGCTGCGCACACTCACCGTGCGCGATGCGCGCGGCGGATTGCTCACCGCACCGCGGCCCTTCAACGCTGGTTCATCAACAACTGTGTATCCATACAGTTATACTGTAAAGCCGGGTGGTTCCAGTTCCGCGTCGGGCCGCCCTCGTACGGCACGTGCGCGACCACGCCGCAAGGCTGGGCTCGTGAAAGATCTTCGTGTCTTGCGCGTACTCCCAGAACTGGGCGAGTGCCGCATTAGCTGTCGATTTCTCTCCAACCTTGAACTCCGCGATCACCACGCATCCGCTGAACAGCAGCACGGCGTCGGCGCGTAGGCCCATCCGGGAATATTGAACTTCAACGGAAGAGTTCCGAATCTCCCCGCAACCACCCCTTTGCCCAATGCACTCGCTCTGCATTGACTAACGCAACTTTCGAAAGCGATCCCTCAATGCGCCTTCGCAACAATCGCTTGGCGATAGCTAGATCTTCCCCGCAAACACCGGCCCCCGGTGATGCCGCTCCACAATCTCCAGCACCGCCTCATAGTCCGGCTTCTTCACCTGAGGGAATCTGAGCGTTTTCCCATTCCGCGCAGCCCGCACAAATCCGGCCACCAACTCCCCAAAATGCTGCGTGATTCCCTCTACCGTCAGCGACCCACCCGGCGAATACCAGGTCGACACACAGCACATCTGCACGATGCCCAGCCGCGCGAGTCTCGGCTCCTTGGTATCGAACACCTGCGCCTCATTTCCCTCCCGCAGCATCTCATCCCACAACTCGTTGCAGGCATCGCGCACCTTCAGCATGTTGTCCTTCTCCTTTTTTGGAAGGGGACGCCAGCCATCGTCTATCACCGTCGCGAACTGGCGGTTGCGAGACCGACGAGCTGCGCTTCCGGCGTTGCGCGCGCCAATGTCACGAATGCTGGTGGACTCGACTCCGACTTCGGCGAACAGATTCAGCGCAGCGACCTGGATGCGCTCGTAGCTGCTGCGGCTGTTCGCCGAACGCTTGCTGCTGGACCTGGACTTGCGACGCGACTTGTCGGTGACGGGCACATCCGATGCGGCGGCTTCGGTCATTTTCATGGACGTTCGATGTTCCCGGGCTGCTGCTGGGGCATCGTCAGCGAGCGCGCGGTGTCAACGTAGTAGCGCAGCTTCGGCGGTTTATCTGCCGCGTGAATCGCAACAATGCGTTTCGGCAACTCTATCCCATCGACAGTGCGGCGCGAACGGTATCGCTGGCACGCCCGCAGCGGCATCATTCCCTGACCCCTCGCAGATCGAGCCGGCGCCGATGCAGGCGGACAACAGACCGTAGTCGAGCGCAATCGCGTCGGATTATTTTTTCTTGCGACGCTCACGCACTTTGTCGGCAACCTCGTTCGCCTTGGCTCGCGCCAGCACGAGCCAGCGTCGCGGCGCCGCGAACTCCAGGCTCAGGATACCAAGACCGAGCGCGATGACGACGATGCCAGGACCCGGCAGCACCAGCATACACACGCCGAGGAACACCACCACCCCGCCACCGATCGCGATTCCGATCCGGCGCAGCCACTTCAATGTGCCGTTCATTGGCCGAGGAACATGCGGTAGGCCGCATTACCCGTTTCATCCACGAACGGAAATTTCAGCTCGATGATATGGCGCAGGAACACCGCGCGATCCTCGCTGGTGACTTGAATACCGGCGAGCACGCGCCCGCAGTCCGCGCCGTGATTGCGGTAATGGAACAGGCTGATGTTCCAGCGTGCGCCGATCGCCTCGAGGAAACGCAGCAGCGCGCCGGGGCGCTCCGGAAATTCGAAGCGATACAGGAGCTCATCGCCGATGCCGGGCGCGTGGCCACCGATCATGTACCGCACGTGCAACTTGGCCATTTCGTTGTCGGTCATGTCGACGACGCGATAGCCCGCTTCCGTGATCGCACGCACTACCGAACCGCGCTCTTCAACACCGCGCGTGAGGTTGAAACCCACGAAGATCTGCGCGCGCTCCCCGCTCTGCTCACGATAGTTGAATTCGGTGACGTTGCGCTCACCCAGAACGCTGCAGAACTTCAGGAAGCTGCCGCGCTCCTCCGGGATCTCCACGGCCAGCAACGCCTCGCGACCGCCGCCGAGATCGGCGCGCTCTGCAATGTGGCGCAGTCGGTCGAAATTCATGTTCGCGCCGCTGTTGATTGCGATCAGCTTGCGGTTCTGGCATTTCTCACGTGCCACATATTTCTTGAGCCCCGCGAGCGCAAGAGCGCCGGCAGGCTCCGGAATGCTGCGCAGATCCTCGAAGCAGTCCTGGATTGCAGAGCACATCTCGTCGTTATTCACGAGGATGATCTCGTCGACGTACTTGCGCGCGAGTTCGAAGGTCTCCGCTCCGACTTTCTTCACCGCCACGCCGTCGGCGAACAGGCCGACGCTTTTGAGCTGCACGCGTTTGCCCTGCAGCAGTGATTCGTACATCGCGTTTGCGTCCTCGGGCTCGACGCCAATGATCTTCACTCGGGGGTACAGGTTTTTCACATAGGCCGCAATGCCTGCGATGAGTCCGCCGCCACCGACTGGAATGAAGATCGCATCGACCTCACCGCCACACTGACGCATGATCTCGACGCCGATCGTGCCCTGCCCGGCGATCACGTCGGGATCATCGAAGGGGTGCACGAACACGAGATTGCGCTCGCGCTCCAGTATGAGCGCGTGCTCGTATGCGGAGTCATAGCCATCACCGTGCACCACGGCTTCGCCGCCGAGATCCACGACCGCCTGGATCTTGATCGCCGGCGTGGTCGCGGGCATGACGATGACGGCGGGAATGCCGCGACGCTTCGCGGCGAGCGCCACACCCTGCGCGTGATTGCCCGCGGACGCGCAGATCACGCCGCGCTGCGCGGCGGACTCGGACAGATGCGCAATCTTGTTGTAGGCGCCACGCAATTTGAAAGAGAACACGGCCTGCAGGTCTTCGCGCTTGACCGCCACCTGGTTGCCGAGGCGGCGCGAAAGGCGTGGCGCCGGATCCAGCGGGGATTCGATCGCGACGTCATAGACACGCGCGCGCAGGATGCGCTCAAGGTAGTCATCAGCCATTCGGGAAGCTTAAGGCAAACCGGCCATGCCGGTCGCGTTACGTATGTGCCAAAGCCTTGAGCGAGAAGCGGAAAGCGGTCTTGCCGACCGTCACCGTATCGCCGTGCGCCAGCTGCTGCCGGGTGATGCGCTTGCCATTGACGAACACGCCGTTCGTGCTGTTCAGATCCTCGAGAATCGAGTGCCGTGAGGAGCTCAGCAGCACCGCATGGTGGCGGCTGATGTAGTTGGTTTCGATCTGAATGTCGTTGTCGGGGGTGCGGCCGATCGTCGTCTTGCGCCCCAGCACATGCACCACTTCGGTCTCGCCATCCACACGGATCAGGAGACGTGCCTGATTCTCGGCCGTCGGTTCCGCGAGGATCTTGGCACCGGCACTGCTCTCGTCGCGTCCCAGGCGCTGGATGCTCTGCTGCAGGTTGCCGAATACCGCGGCGTTCGCATGCGCTTCGGCCTCGAGGCGCTTCACCTGTTCCTCGCGCTCGCCGAGTGAACTCAGCGCGTCGCCTAAACGCGTCTGCAGCGAATCGGCGCTGCGCACCAGCTCATCGACACGGGCTTCCTTGTGGCGCGCCTCGCTCTCGAGCCGGTTGATCTGCTCCTCGGCGGCACGCAGGTCCTCCTCGAAGCGACCCATGCGCTCGCTGGCCGCAGTGAGCTCGGACTGCAGGCTGCCGATCAGTTCCTGCTGGTCTTCGAACTGCGCGGCGGTTTGCGCCTGCTTCTTCTCGGCATCCGCGAACCCGGCAATGCGAGCCTCGAGCGCAACCCTGGATTGTTCGGCGGCGTCCGCTTGCGCGGCGAGCTCGGCACGCGACGCAACAGTGTGGTCTGCAAACTCGCTCCGTACCGCGGCGATCTGCAGCACCAGGGCGGCGTACTTGTCGCGCTCGCCGGCGAGCTGCGATTCCAGCTCGTCACCGCGCGCAACGGCAACCCGCAGCGCTTCGCTCTGCGCCTGCGCGGTGCGGTCGGAAGACTGCAACGCTTCTGTCAGCTCGGTGACACGCAGCGTGGCCGCTTCGCTCGATGCGGCAAGCTCCTGGATCTGGCGCTCCTGCGCGGCCAGCGTTCCGGCTGCGCGGGCCGTATCCTGCTGCAGGGCGCCGATGCGCTCGTCGCGTTCCGCGAGCTGCGCAAGATCCGTCTGCAGCTGCGCGATCAGCGACTGCAGCATGTGGATTTCCTCGTCGCGTTCGGCGACGAGCCCATCGTTGATCTGGCGATAGCCTTCCACATTGCGCAACGCTTCGAGGTAACCCTCGTTGCGCAACACCGAATCCGTGTAGTCGAGCTGCAGGCGGGCATACGCGCCATCGCGCGCGGCCAGGCGTTCGAGGGCGCCGCGCTGCTCGGCGGACAGCGCATCGTATTCGGCATTGCGCGCAGTGAGTTTCTCGTCGAGGTATTCCGCGCGCAGATGGATGTTGGCGCGTTCACTCTCGAGCTCATGCAAGCGTGCGGAGTTGCTCTGCACGGTGAGCTCAAGCTCGCCGCGATGCAGTTCCGCCTGACTCAACAGATGATCGCGCGCCTTCAGCAAAGCTTCGTGCTCCGCGAGCTGTGTCTGCAGCTGCCCGGACCTCTGCTGCTGCACGGACAGATCCGCGGCGAGTTGTTCCAGTTCGATGCCCCGGGCATCGGCGGTGTCGCGCATAAGGCGCTCAGCGACACGCGCGGCATCCAGATCACGTTCGAGGGTGGCAAGGCGCTCCGCTTTGCGCTGCAGACGATCTTCGACATCGCGCAAATTCGCAGCCAGCTCGAGTGCGCCGCTGACTCCCGGCCCTTGCAGTGTGTCCGTGCGCGCAAGCGCATCGTCGACATGCATCTGGATCGTGTGTTCCGACGTCGCCGCCAGATCGAGTACCGGCAGTTCGGCAGTGATCTCGAGATCCACGTCGCTCGGAGGGGCAGGTCGTCGCTGCACAGCCATGCTCATCACTCGGCGCAACTCAGGGACGAACAGTTTACCGCGCAGTGGCACCGCGCCGTGGTGCCGCTCCGGCAATTATGTGAACAAGTTCATACAGTTCGACCGCTGCAACGGACTTGGGGCATAAGCTGCCGATTCATTTGAGGAATTCGCCCAGCGCGGGGTTCTGGGCCAGGGCGGTCGGTTCGAGGGCGGGCAACTCGAGCAGCGGCTGCGCCGGCCGGCCGGACGACGGACGAGCGCCGGCGACCTCCCCGATCGCAACCACCCGGCGGATCAAGCCGGCATGCTGCACGGCAAGCAGACGCGCGACGGCTGCCCCTGCACCTACGCCGAGCACATCCATCTGGCGCAGACGCATGTCGGCGATGAAATCGCCGATTGCTGCGACGGCGGATTCCGGCAACTGCACGTCAGGCGCCATGTCCGATTCACCCGTCCCGGGAAGATCGGCCGCATACACAGAGCGAGTCAGCCCGAATTGCGCGAGCAGCGGCAGTAACGCGCGCGCAGAGCTGGACGAATCCGGCAGGCAGATGAGCGTGGTGCGCTCATCGAAACCGCCACCCGGCGGAATCGCATGATGCACATGCAGTTGTCCATAACGGACTTCGAAATAGGCGCGGCGCAGGCGCGGACCTGCCTCCGGTGCGGACGATTTACGATTGGCTGGCATCGAGTCACTCGCTGAAGGCGGAGGCGGCAAGTCTGGCAGAGCAGGGAGCCCAGGAGTAGATTCGCCGCTCGATCGAGCCTCGGAATAATCTCAAGGAAAATCCGTTATGCGTACGTTTGCCGTCATCGCCCTGCTCGGCTTTTCCTCTGTCTCGCTCGCGGGCGTCGTGATGCAGATGGAGCACCGGGATCTCGATGGTCCGACGGAGAAGCCGGATTCTCATGTCTTCTACTTCCAGAATGGCGCGTTTCGTCAGGAAGAAATTGGCGATGGCAACTTCAACGTGTTCCGCAATCAGGCGATGTACACGATCGATACGAAGAACAGGAGCTACCGCAAGGTCGACAAGGCGCAGATGGACAAGCTGGGCGAACAGCTCGGCGGCCTGCGCAGCAAGCTCGAAGCACAGATGAAAAACATGCCGGCCGAGCAGCGTGCGGCGATGGAACAGGCCATGGGCAAGATTGGCGTCGGGACGAAGAAGGAGCCGGTCATCACCGTGCGCGATACCGGTCGCAACGAAACGGCAGCGGGCATCGGCTGCCGCGTGTGGGAACTGCTCACCGACGGCAGCAAGCAAAGCGAGGTCTGCCTGGCGGCGCCGGGTTCGATCCCCGAAGGCGCCGAGATCGTGAAGTCGATGCGTGAGATCGGCTCCTTCGTTGGCGGTCTTGCCGCGACGTTTGGCGGCAAGACCGCCACCGGACTTTGGAAGCAGTTGCAGATGCTCAACGGCGTGCCGGTGATCACGCGCGAGTTCGGCTCCAATGGCAAGGCCGAATCCGAGCAGCGCGCCGTTTCGGTGAAGAGCAGTGTGCTGCCCGCTTCGCTGTTCGAGGTGCCTGCGGGTTTCACCGAAAAGAAAATTCCGGGCCTCAGCGCCGGTGGCGTCATCGGCGATGACGATGACGACAAGTAGCCCTCAGAGCCTGACCATCACGTGCCGGACGGCGGTGTAGTCCTCAAGCGCGTACATCGACCGATCCTTGCCATAGCCGGAGCGGGGCCGAACACCTTTTTCTGCACGATCTCGTCGGTCTGCCTGGCGTCGGCGACCACGGAGCGTGCGCTCGATGCCGCGCGCTGCTGCGGCGAGCATCTTCTCGCCTCTGCCTACGTCGCCCGCAAGTGAAACTCGCGACGCCGGGCGAAAACAATTCACCGAAGGCGCGCGTTACGTCTCCGAACCCGATGGCCGGGTTCAGCGCCCGCCCATGACGCCGACGTAGTCCTGCGACCAGCGGCTGTACGGCACGCAGGCTTCCTGCGTCTTGCACTTGGCTTCCGGCGTGCGCCAGAAATGGATCTTCTCGAAGTTGTCGATGCCGTTGGTCTTGCAGCCCTCGGCGCCCAGCAGCTCGTTGCCCGTGCACGCGGCCGGCACCACCGGCACCGAACCGAACCACGCGGACACGTCGCCCTGCACCCTCGGCGAGATCGACCACTCGAGCCACTTGTAGGCGCAGTTCGGATGCGCGGCCTTCGCATGCAGCATCGTCGTGTCGGCCCAACCCGTCGCGCCTTCGACCGGCACCGTGCTTGCGATCGACTGCTTCGCCGCGACCAGCGTGTTCACCTGATACGGCCAGCTGCCCGAAGCAACGACGCCTTCGCTCGTGAAGTCAGTGACCTGCACGCTCGCGTCGTGCCAGTAGCGCTGCACGAGCGGATGCTGCTTGCGCAGCAGCTCGAGCGCCGCGGTGTATTGCGCCTCATTTAGCTCGTACGGATCCTTGATGCCGAGGTCAGGTTTGGTCGTCATCAGATACAGCGCGGCATCCGCGATGTAGATTGCGCCGTCATACGCTTGCACACGACCCTTGTTCGCCTTGCCATCGGGCAACCTCTGCGGCTCGAACACCACGGCCCACGAAGTCGGCGGCGTCTTGAACGCCTTGGTGCTGTACATCAGCACGTTCGGACCCCACTGGTACGGCACGCCATAGTGCTTGCCGTCGACGTAGTGCCACTCGGCTTCCTGCAGTCGCGGATCGAGCGTGTTGTAGCTCGGCACGAGCGAGACATCCACTTCCTGCACCGTGCCACCGCGGATCAGTCGCAGCGAGGCATCGCCGGAGGCGGTAACAAGGTCGTAGCCACCCTGCGTCATCAGCGAGACCATTTCGTCGGACGTGCCCGCGGTCTTGATGTTGACCTTGCAGCCCGTGTCGGTCTCGAACTGGCTGACCCAGTTGTAAGCCTTGTCGGTTGTGCCACGCTCGAGATAGCCCGGCCACGCGACGATGTCGACCTGCCCCTCGAGCGCGCCTGGCACTTCGGCTGCAGGTGCCGGGGGAACTTCGGGTTCATTCTTGCCACACGCCGCGAGCACAATGGCTGCGGCGGCGGCGCAAATGATGAGCCTGTTTTTCATGTTCGATCCCCCGGAATTCCGCGCCGTCAGAACATTTCCGATGGCCCCGGCGTCTTGATCTGAGTCTTGCGACGCGACTTGATGAAATCGCCCGTGATCATTCCCGCGTAGGACTGGCCCGGACCGACCATCGGATAAACGCCGGCATCGCGATCGATGATGACTTCGAGGAATGCCGGTCCATCGAACGCAAGGAACTCCGCAACCACGCGCGGCACATCCGCCTTGTTCGCGAGCCGCCGCGCCCACTGGAAACCGTCGGCTTGCGCCGCCTTCACGAAATCCTTCTTGTGCAGCGACTTGTCGCTCGCGGACTGCCGTCCGTCAAAGAACAGCTTCTGCCACTGGCGGACCATGCCGTCGCCGAAGTTGTTGAGCACCAGCACTTTGACCGGCAGGTCATAGGTAGTGACTGTCTCGAGCTCACCGAAATTCATGCGTACGCTGGCATCGCCATCGACATCGATGACCAGGCGCGTGGGATTGGCGACCTGCGCTCCGATGGCCGCGGGCAGACCGAAGCCCATCGTGCCCATGCTGCCCGAAGTGAGCCACAGTCGTGGGTCACGGAAGTCGCAGTACTGCGCGGCCCACATCTGATGCTGACCCACACCCGTACTGATGATCGCCTCGCCCTTCGTGATACGATTGATCTCTTCCAGCACGTAATACGGCTGGATGAGTGCGCTGTCGTGGTCGTAGTTCATCGCGTACGACTGCTTGAGATCGGCGAGCTCCTCGTGCCAGGCGCCGTAGTCGGACTTGAAATCCTGGCGCCTGCCGTAAGCCAGAAGCGCTCGCAGCGCATCGTCGAGCGCGCCGACGTAGTGCCACTGCACGGGCTTCACCTTGTTGATCTCCGCCGGATCGATGTCGAACTGCGCGATGCGTTTCGCGCTCGGCGCGAAATTCGGCGGGTCTCCCGCGACGCGATCATCGAATCTCGCGCCCACCGCGATGAGGAAATCGCAGTCGTCGGCAGCGTAGTTCGCGAACGCGGCGCCGTGCATGCCGAGCATGCGCATCGACAGCGGGTGCGTCGTATCCACCGAGCCGATTCCCATCAGCGTGGTCACGACTGGAATGCCGAAGGTCTGCGACAGCTCGCGCAGCGCAGCCGAGGCCGTGCCCTGCACCACGCCGCCACCGGCGTAGATGAGCGGCCTGCGCGACTCGCCCAGCATCTGGAAGAATGCCGCGGCCTCCTGCTCGTCCATGCGATTGTCGAGCACGCGCTGCAGGCGCTGACGATACCCTGAGATCCTCAGGGTGCCCGACCCCTTGAAGGTGCCGGACCAGTTCTGAACGTCCTTCGGAATGTCGATAACCACCGGACCCGGCCGACCTGTGCGCGCGATCTCGAAGGCGGTGCGGACCGTGGCCTCGAGCTTGTCGGGATCGGTGATGAGGAACACGTGCTTGGCGACTGCACCCATGATCGCGGCTACCGGCGCTTCCTGGAAGGCGTCACTGCCGATTGCGGCACGCGGCACCTGCCCGCAGATCACCACCATGGGGATCGAATCGGCGGTGCAGTCGCGCACCGGCGTGACCGTGTTGGTCGCGCCAGGCCCCGAGGTCACCATGCAAACCCCGACCTTGCCGGTGGAGCGCGCGTAACCCGCAGCCATGAAGCCCGCGCCCTGCTCGTTGGCAGGGACGATGAGCGGGATCGGGGACACCCCGTCGCGGGCGCACTGCGCGTTGAACTGGAAGACGGCATCGTAGATCGGCAGGATTGCCCCGCCGCTATACCCGAAGACAGCGGAGACCCCTTCGTCCAGCAGCAGCTGGATGACCATCGCCGCGCCGGTCATCTGCTGTCCCGCCAGCGGGTGTTGCGCTGCCAGATGCGCCAGTTTTACCGTGTCATTCATCAATAAAGCGTACCAGCTACGCCTCGGCCGTCGCATCCTTTATTCTGCGCTCATGCGACACATCATCGGCATCCTTCTGCAGAACGAGGCAGGCGCGCTCAACCGCGTCGCAGGCCTGTTTTCCACCCGCGGCTACAACATCGAATCCCTGTCGGTCGCCCCAACCGAGGACCCCACGGTCTCGCGCGTCACGCTGGTCACGACCGGCTCACAGCAGGTCATGCAGCAAATCGCGAATCAGCTGCACAAACTGATCGATGTGGTGAGTGTCGAGAATATGACCCGGGGTGAGCACCTGGAGCGCGAAATGGTGCTGCTCAAGCTGAAGCTAAGGCCGGAACGCAAGGACATGGTGCGCGGCTACGTCGTCCGCAGCGGCGGACGCGTGCTCGACCCGGCGAGTGGCTGCTTCATCGTCGAACTGACCGCCAGCGAGGCCGAAATCAACGGCTTCATCGCGGACCTCGGCAAACAAGGCGAGCTCGTCGAAGTGGTCCGCAGCGGGGCACTGGGTATTGCACGCGAGCCGCGTGCCCTGCACGGGGTCGAGTGAACCGACGCCGTGCCCTGAGGCCCGGCATCGGATTATCCGTTCAACAAACGGGCGCCTTAGAGCGCGGAGTTATCGGTTTCGCCGGTGCGGATGCGGATGACGCGATCGATGTCGGTGATGAAGATCTTGCCGTCCCCGACCTTGCCGGTCTTGGCAGCCTGCACGATCGCTTCTACAACCTGATCAACGAGTTCGCTGCGAACAGCGACTTCAATGCGGGTCTTGGGAACAAAATCGACCACGTATTCGGCGCCGCGGTACAGCTCCGTATGACCTCTTTGGCGACCAAAACCCTTTACCTCGGTGACGGTCATGCCCGATACACCGATTTCTGACAACGCAGCACGCACATCGTCGAGTTTGAAGGGCTTGATAATTGCGGTAACCAGTTTCATGCGAGACTCCCGCCTCCGTTATTCTCAGCCGACTGCATGGCGCAGCCGACTCGGTTCAAGAATGCACCTTCCGTGCCACGCCCATCCTAACTGCAAACCCTGCTACTCGCCTGCTTACCGCCGCCCGGGCCGGGTCATGGCGGATTCCGCACCATGCTGGAGCGCCGGAATTTTGCTCGCCCGGCGCTGGTGCGCGACGGCAGGTTCACAGTGACGTTGCAGGCAGACGGGCTGCCCCTCATTCGACGGTCGGCGCTCAACGATGCAATGATGGCGATTCAGCTGCCGTTTTGCGCAGTTCTGCAGCACAGGTGACCATGCAGCTCCGGCTTGCCGCAGCCCTGACAGGGCTGCTCCTGACGATCCTCGCCCCCTTCGCTGGGGCTGCCGAGTTTCGCATCCTGCGCTATGAGCCCATTACGCTCAGCGAGGCAGTGCATCCTCAGGCAACTTCAGACCGTCGCACCGCCAGCCCTGGAATAGCGCTGCGCTTTCGCGCCTATGACACCGATTTCGCCCTGGACATGGAGCGCAATGACCGGGTGAACGAAGGGATGCCGCTGGCCCGTCGCGGCACTGCCGTCGCCTGGCGGGGCAGCGTGGTGGGCAGGCCCGGCTCCTGGGTGAGGCTCACGCGCAGTGGCGCGCGCACGGTGGGCATGCTGTTCGACGGTCGCGAGCTGTACACCATCGAGTCCGGTGCCGATGCGCGTCCGCACATCCGCAATCCGGTCGCGCGCCTCGCCGAAGATGCCCTCGTCATCTATCGGCTGAGCGACACGCTCACCGATCTGGAGGGCG
Organism: Steroidobacteraceae bacterium; assembly: GCA_039929265.1. Taxonomy (GTDB): domain Bacteria; phylum Pseudomonadota; class Gammaproteobacteria; order Steroidobacterales; family Steroidobacteraceae; genus ZC4RG30. The sequence goes on from JBDSRN010000183.1 coordinate 13,189, forward strand.
AGTTCTGTGGCGTGGAGCTGGTGCCGGGGGTATCGACGCAGGCGGATGTGTATCGCGCGCTTGCGGCGCAGCTTCAGATGGATGCGACGGCATCGCTGACCGCAACCAAGCAGCTGGAAGTCGCTGCGATCGCGGATTTCGAGCTCACGCAGGCGCACGCCAACGACACCGAGGCAGTGGTGCTCGCGCGGCTGAACATCGTCGATGGCATCTTCAGCAACCAGGTCGGGGTGCACCTGGCAGTGCAGTCCGTGACGAGCTTCCCCACCGACACCGATCCGTTCACCACCACTGTGCCGAGTGATCTGCTCGCGCAGGTCGCGACCTATCGGTTCGATACGCCGGCGCAGCAGGCAGCGGGGCTCACGCATCTGATGACCGGGCGCAACCTCGATGGCAACACCGTCGGCATCGCGTTTTTCGGCTCGCTGTGCACGCGACGCAATTCGGCGAGCCTGTCCGAGGCGACCGGCAGCCTCACGACAGCCGCGCTGATCGCGGCGCACGAGATCGGGCATGTGTTCGGCGCGCCGCACGATGGCGAAGCAGGCGGCGCATGCGCGGGTCAGACGGGGCCGTTCATCATGGCGTCGCAGTTGAACGGCAGTCAGGAATTCTCCCCATGCAGCCTGCAGCAGATGCAGACGATCGTGGACGGCGGCAGCTGCCTCGCGCCGGTGCTGCAGGCGGATGCCGCGCTCGTCGTGCCCGCCAGCGCGCCACTTGCGCTGAATCAGACCACTGTCGTCACTTTCGCCGTGCGCTCGGACGGACCCGGAGCCATCAGCAACGTGCAGGTCACGGTGGCGGTGCCTGCCGGCATCCTTGCAGTGGGTGCCGGCGCGACGGGCGGAACATGCCAGGTCAAGGCAGCCATGAGCCAGATTGTCTGCGCCCTGAGCACGATTCCGGCGGGCGAATCGCGCGAAGTGCAGATGAGCCTGAGGGGACTGAGCCCCGGCACGACGAATGCGAACATCACGCTCACCGCGAGCAACGATGGCATCGGCACCAACAATACCGCCCAGCTCACGCTGGTCACCGCGCCGGGCGCGGACGTCTCGGTCGGCGTCACCGCGAGCAGCGCGACACTGGAGACGGGCACGACCGGTGTGGCGACGATCACGGTGACCAACCGCTCGTCGGTGACGGCGACCGGCACACGCCTGAGCGCGACACTGCCGACGGGGCTTGCTGCGGTTTCGGTCGCGACCAATGCACTGGGTTGCACGGTCGATGCCGCGGCATCGTTCGCCTGCTCACCGACATCGCTGGCGGCGAATTCCTCGCTGGCGGTCGCGCTGACCGTACGCGCGACGAGCGCGGGATCGCGGCGGCTTGGGGTGTCGGCGGTATCAGAGCTGGGAGATCCGGATGCCGCGAACAACAACAGCGGTGTGACGTTGACGATCACGGATCCGGCAGTGGTGGTGGTCACGCCGCCCCCGAGTGGTAGCAGTGGTGGCGGTGGTCAGCTCGGCGGCGAACTGCTGGTGCTTGCGCTGGCGCTCGAACTCGGCCGACGGCGCCGCGCGGATCGGCCTTTCTGTCGCTGATCGCACGCATCTGCTCGGGATCCGATAGCGCCGCCGCGCGTCGCGCATTATCTCGGTGGTCCACGCCACCACCTGCTCCGGTGCCATGGGCCGGCTGACCAACAGGCGCCGTCGCTATTGACAGGATTGTGATGCCCTGCACGACGATGATCAGTCCGGGATCAGAATGAGCAGCCGTATGCGGAAATTGCCCAACTTCGATGCTCCAATATCCGCAGCGACGTTCACGCGCCAAAATCGGGACTTGCGGCATGATGTTCGGGCAACTCACCACTAGTGTTGTACGCATGAAGTGGACTGGCGTGAACCCTTTCACGCTGCTGCTCGTGGCTTGCTGCGGTGCAATCTGCGCGCAGGCCGGCGATCTCCACATCGTCATCACCGATGGCAAACAGAACGGCATGGGTGACGTGGTCGTGATTGCAACACCGCTCGGCGCAGGCGCCGCGCTGCCGAAACCTTCGGCCGCGCCTGCAACGATGGATCAGCGCAATCTCGAGTTCGTTCCCCATGTACTGGTGGTGCGCACGGGAACGCTCGTGTCGTTTCCGAATCACGATGTCGTCAGGCACCAGGTGTATTCGTTCTCGCCGGCGAAAGCCTTTCAGTTGCCGCTGTACGCAGGCAAGATTTATCCGCCGCTGCTGTTCGACAAGGCCGGCATCGTGACAATCGGCTGCAACATCCACGACTCGATGGTCGGTTTCATCTTCGTGACGGACTCGCCCTGGTTCGCCCGGAGCAGCGCGGCGGGCGTCGCCGACATCGCGCAGCTGCCTGCGGGAGAGTATGCGATCGAGCTGTGGCATCCACGGCAGAGCGATCCACTCGCTCGTCTGCGCGGCAAGGCGCTCGTGGATGCGAGCGGCGTGACCTCTGCACAGTTCACTTTGCCCTCGCTGCGCGCGGCGCCGAACAACAACCCGAGCAAGAAATGGGCGTACTGACGCGGCAAGGAGCGCTGCTGCTGGCTCTTTGCGCGCTCGACAGCGTCATGCGCGTCGGGCTCACGCACGAGCTCTCTGGTGTCGTTGATCTGCGCGCCGTAACGAGCGACGGGCAGCAATCCTTCCTCGACGGTGGTCTCGGCAAGCTGCGCTTCGACGAGCAGCACGACGGCCTGCGGTTCGGTCAGATCAGTCTCTTCTATCGTCACGATCTCGCCGAGACATTGAAGCTGAACATCGATGCCATCACGTACGCCGACGGCGACAGCAACGCGGTTGATCTGACTGAGGCATGGCTCGAATGGCGGCCCTGGCCCCGCTCTGCGTTGCGCTCGAAGCTGAAACTCGGCGCCTTTTACGCGCCGATCTCGCTGGAGAATCGCCTGACGGGCTGGCGCTCGCCGTACACCTTGTCGTGGTCCGCGATCAACACGTGGGTAGGCGAGGAGATCCGCACCGCGGGCTTACAGTATGACCTCGACTGGCTCGGCACGAAGCACGGCAGTGGCTTCGATCTCGGGCTCACACTCGGCGTCTTCGGCTGGAACGATCCGGCGGGCGTGCTGATCGCGGCCCGAGGCTGGGCGATGCACGATCGGCAAACAGTGCTGTTCGGCCGCATCGGTGACCTGGGGGCAGCTCCGGTGAACGGCCGCACGCTGTTCGAGGAGATCGACCACCGCCCCGGCTACTACGTGGGGGCGAACGCGCACTACCTCGATCGCGCCGAGCTGCGCGCGCTGCACTACGATAACCGCGGCGACCGCGTGTCGTACAGCGCCCGCATCGACGATCTCGCGTGGGAGACGAAGTTCGATGCCGTGGGGCTCGTGCTCACGCCCACCGACCACTTCACGTTGATCGCGCAGTGGCTGCGCGGCGTGACTTACATCGATCCGTTCATCGTGTTCGAGTGGGAGTTCGAGTCGACGTTCCTGCTCGCGAGCTACGAGCGCGGCGCGCATCGCGTGTCGCTGCGGCGTGACTGGTTCAGCATGGAGCAGACCGCGGGGGTGCCGCCGTGGAATCATGATTCGGGCAGCGGCTGGACGCTCGCTTACCTGTTCGAACTGGATTCGCGCTGGTCGTTGGTAGGGGAAGCGATGCAGATCGACAGCACGCTCACCGCCCGCGCGGCCATCGGCGCGCCATTGCGCGAGCGCGGCCGCACGCTGCAAGTCGCCCTGCGCTACCTGTTCAAAACGCCGTGAGCCAGTACGCCGGGATTCAGGGCGCGAAGTAGCGCGCCAGAAATTCCTCGAAACTGCCGCGGTCGCTCGCCTCGACGCAGCGCTGCTGCGCCACCGACTGCTGCGCTTCGTTCGCCAACTCGCGCAGCCGGCCCGCGTTGGGCGGATACAGGTCGAGAAAGTACGCCTTGTGCGCGCTGGACATGCGCAGCGCGAGATCGAAGAATGACTCACCGGAGTCACGCAATTCCTGCAGCAGTCGCGACGAGGGCGTGAGCTCGGGCTGACCGAGCTTGGCGGCCTGATAATCCAGCGCGGCGGTGTACGGTCGTGCGGGATCGCCCTGGTCGAGCAGCTCGCAGATGCCGCGCATCGAATCGACGATCTCCCGTGCCCAGCTCGACATGTCGACGTCGCGCCCTTCACGGCGTATCGTCAAGCCTGGCTCGCGCCCCCTGCGCGCCACGACGAGATGATTGTGCTCGAGCTCGTCTTGCTCCGAATTCTGGATCGCTGCGCTGCTCTTCAGTACGCACAACGCGAGGAACGCCTCGAGGAAGCGCAGCTTCTGCTGGTTGGTGCCAACCGGGTCGAAAGCGCTGACGTCGAGCGCACGCACTTCCACGTATTCCACGCCTGCGCGGCGCAGCGCCTTGGTGGGCCGCTCGTTGGGACGCGTCACGCGCTTGGGCCGGATGTAGCTGTAGTACTCGTTCTCGATCTGCAGAATGTTCGCGTTGAGCTGGCGGTACTCGCCCTCGACCTGTACGCCGATGTGCTGGTAGGGCGGATGCCCTGTGCTGATCGCGCGGCTCAGGTCGCGGATGTACTCGTCGAGACTGTTGATCGACACATTCACCGCCGCCTGGTTGCGGTAGCCGATGTCGCTCATGCGCAGCGACGTGCCATACGGCTCGTAGGCCGTCTGCTCGTCGAGCATCGGCAGCGAGGCATGTGTCTCGTTCAGGAAGTTCTTGCCCACCGTCGGTGACGTGCCAAACAGGTACAGCACGATCCAGCCCATGCGCCGGTAGTTGCGCAGCAGCTCGAAGTAACCCTGCGAGACGAACCCCTGGTAGCCCTCGCGCGACTCGCGCGCGATCGCATACATCTCCCAGAAGCGTTTCGGGAAGGAGTAGTTGAAGTGCACGCCGGAGATCGCCTGCATCATGCCGCCATAGCGGTTGCGCAGGCCGTGGCGGTAGATGCTCTTCATGCGACCGATGTGCGAGCTGCCGTACTTCGCGATCGGCACGTCCGCATCGGACTGCAGCGGGCACGGCATCGATGTCGCCCAGAGCAGCTCGTCATCGAGGTGCTGATAGACGAACCGGTGCAGGTCGCAGAGGTATTGCAGCAACGCCCAGGTCGTGGTGAACGGGGGGGTCACCAGCTCGATGAGCGATTCCGAGAAATCGGTGGTGATGTGCTCGTTGCGCAGGGGCGAGCCGAGCGCGGACGGGTGCTCGGTGCGGGCGATCTGGCCATCCGGATGGACGCGCAGACTCTCCTTCTCCACGCCTTTCAGCCCGCCCTGCAGAAATTGCGGTTCTCCGGCGTTGATGAGCGCGGCCAAACGGCGTTCGAAACTGCGATCGACTGCGGAGCTCATGGGGGGCGGCATCTTAATTCATTGCGCGCTCAGCCGCCTCGCCCTACCTTTTGGGTATGCGCCGAACGCCCCTCCTCGCCCTTTTCGCGGTTGCCATCCTGTCCGGACCTGCCGCCCGGGCCGACGCGTTCCGCTGCGGCACCCGGCTCGCCAGCGAGGGCGACACGGTCGGGCAGGTACTCAGCAAATGCGGGCAGCCGACCGAGGTGCAGCACAAGACCATCCTGCGTCCCGCGATCATCTGGCGCGACGGGCACCCATACCGGGTGGGCAATGGCGAAGTCGAGGTGACGGTGGAGATCTGGACCTACAACCTCGGCTCCAGCAAGTTGATGCGCCGCCTGCGCTTCGAGGACGGCGAGTTGGTGGAGGTCGAGACCCTGGGCCGCGGTTACAACTAGATCATCACTGCGCGACGCGTGACGTAGTTTGCGGGAACTGCCGCGTTATATGCCTGTAGCGCAGCGTCTGCAGCAGCGCGCCGGTGAACAAACTCACGATGAGCCCGGTCCACACGCCCTGCGGGCCACCCCCAAGCTCGATGCCGAGATACCAGGCGAGCGGAAATCCCACGCCCCAGTAGGCGACGATGTTGAACAGCAGCGGCAGACGCGTGTCCTTGAAGCCGCGCAGCGCGCCAGCCGCGCCCACCTGCATGCCATCGGCGAGCTGGAATACGGCAGCGAACCACAGCAACTTTGTCGCGAGTGCGAACACCGTTGCATCACGCGTGTACAGCGCGGCGATGTGATCGCGCGCCAGGATCAGGACGCAGGCGGACACCGCCATCACGCCTGTTGCGAGCCCGATGCCCACCCAGCCCGCGCGCCGCCCTGCGAGGCGATCGCCACGACCGAGCTGATGCCCGACGTGGATCGTCGTCGCCGAGTGCATGGACAGCGGAATCATGAACATCAGCGCGGCATAGTTGATCGCGATCGCGTGCGCAGCCATCGCAATGGACCCGAGGCTGCCGATGATCAGCGCCGCTATGCTGAACAGCCCGCCTTCCATGATGAGGCTGCCGGCGATCGGCAGGCTCAGGTGTGCGAGCTCACGCAACCGCGCGCCATGCGGCCAGTCGAACCGGCCCAGCGGCCGATACGGGCGATACACGGGATGGCGCTTCACGTACACGAACAGGATGACGAACAGCAGCCAATAGGTGATCGCCGTCGCGACGCCGGTGCCGACGGCGCCGAGCGCTGGCGCGCCCAACTTGCCGTACATGAATACGTAGTTCAGAAAGATGTTCGTCACCAGGCCGACGGCCGCGGTGTACATCACGGGTCGCGTCCAGCCGATGCCCTCGCTGCTGAAGCGCAACGCATAGAATGCGTTGAGCGCAGGCAGGCCCGGAGCGAGTGCCCAGGCATAACGGCGCGCGAGATCTGCCGTGGGCGCTTCGATGCCGATGAACAACAGCGCCGGCTCCACGAACGCCACGCCAACGAGCACGAACACGCTGATGAACACCGACAGCCACAGGCCTTGACGCACGAACGGTCCGATATCCTCGAAGCGGCGGCTGCCGTAGGCATGCGCAACGATGGGCGACAGGCCCATCAGCATGCCGATTGCGGTGAAGTAGAACAGCGAGATGAAGTTGGCACCCACAGCGACCGCCGCCAGCTGATCCGCCCCCAGGCGACCCGCCATGATCGTGTCCGCGGACAGCATGCCTGCCGTTGCGAGGTTGTTGATGAGCAACGGACCTGCGTAACGAGCGATGATTGACGCATCGTTGCGCACCCGCTGTGCGCGCGATGCTGACATTGTGAACTGCTCGTGAGGCCAAACATGGCCGGCCCGGCCCCGGGCGTGGCATTCTACGCGCGCCGCGAGGACTGAATCTCAGGAGCCTGCATGCTGGTCGGATCTGCCGCAAGACGCGTCGCCATCATTGGCAGCGCCCGTATACCGTTCGCCAGAGCGCACGGCGCCTATGCCAGCGTCGGCAACCAGGACATGTTCACTGCCGTGCTGCGCGCGCTGGTGGAGAAGTACAGGCTCGCTGGCGAGCGCCTCGGGGACGTCGTCGCGGGCGCCGTGATCAAGCACTCGAAGGACTTCAACCTCGTACGCGAATGCGTGCTCGGTTCGGGTCTCGATCCGCAGACGCCGGGGCTCGACATGCAGCGGGCCTGCGGCACCGGCCTCGAAGCCGCGATTGCGGTGGCCAACAAGATCGCGCTTGGGCAGATCGACGTCGGCATCGCCGGTGGCGTCGACACGATCAGCGATGTGCCAGTCGTGTATCCGGCTTCGTACCGCAAGCTGCTGATGGCGAGCTACAGAGGCCGCAGTTTCGGCGCGCGTCTGAAGCCGTGGTTCGGTCTGCGTCCGCGCGACCTCAAGCCTGCGCTCGCGAGCGTCGTCGAGCCGCGCACTGGTCTGTCGATGGGACAGAGCTGCGAGCTCATGGCGAAGACGTGGAAGGTCACGCGCGAGGAACAGGATCAGCTCGCCTGCGAAAGCCACGTGCGCGCGGCGGCAGCGTGGAAGTCGGGTTTCAACGACGATCTGGTCGTGCCCTACCTCGGTCTCACGCGCGACAACAACGTGCGCGCGGACACGACGGTCGAGAAGCTCGCCAAGCTCTCGCCTGCGTTCGATCGCAATGGTGGCACGCTTACCGCAGGCAACAGCACGCCGCTCACCGATGGCGCTGCGGCAGTGCTGCTCGGGAGCGACGAATGGGCTGCGAAACACCAGCTTCCCGTGCTGGCGCATCTGAGCTACGGCACCACGTGGGCCGTCGATTTCGCGAGCGGACACGAAGGCTTGTTGATGGCGCCCGCCTACGCGGTGTCGGACATGCTGCGCGACGCCAAGCTCGGTCTGCAGGATTTCGACTATTATGAGCTGCACGAGGCGTTTGCGGCGCAAGTGCTGTGCACGCTCAAGGCGTGGCAGTCGGACGATTACTGCAGCCACAAGCTGGGTCGCGAAAAAGCGATGGGCCGCATCGATCGCAACAAACTCAACGTGCGCGGCGGCAGCGTTGCCATGGGGCATCCGTTCGCTGCGACCGGTGCACGCATTCTCGGCGCGCTTGCCAAACAGTTCGACACGGATCGTACGGCCAAGCGCGGCCTCATCTCGGTTTGTACTGCCGGTGGCATGGGCGTCACCGCAATCGTTGAACGATAACGTCAGAGAGGTATCGATATGAACACCACCAGCCCCTGGAAACGTCACGGCGTCTATGCCCTGTGCGTGCTGAGCCTGTCGGCGACCTGGCAGCCTTCGGCGCGCGCCGACATTATCGACACGCAGACCGTCATCGAGCTGACTTCGCGCGCTGCCGAACTGGCGCGCGTGGACCGTGCGCTGAGTGCAGACAGCGTCAAGTCGCGACTGCTTTTGCTCGGCGTGGAGCGCGATTCCGTCGATGCGCGGCTCGCGAGCCTCACCGATCGTGAGCTCGCCAGCTTCGCGGATCGACTCGACACGGCACCCGCCGGTGGCGATGGTCTCGCGCTGGTCGGCGCGGTGTTCGTCGTGTTGCTGATCCTCGAACTGGTCGGCGTCATCGACGTGTTCAAGAACGTCGGCAGCTCGCGCCGCTGATTCGTCGATGCTGATGCGCGCACTGCTGCTGGCCGGCCTTGCGCTGGTCAGCGGGTGCGCGCTCACTTCCTCGCGCGGCACCCTGCCCCAGGTAGCCGGCCCCGTCGCAAACGTCCCGTTCTTTCCTCAGCGCGAATATCAGTGTGGTCCGGCGGCGCTCGCCACGCTGCTGGTGAATCGCGGCGTCGCCACCACTCCCGACTCGCTCGTGCCGCGCATCTACGTACCCGGACGCAAGGGCAGCTTCCAGGCCGAGATCATCGCGGAGATCCGGCGCCAAGGGCTCGTCCCGTGGCAGATCGACGGCACCGTCGAGGCGCTCGCCGCGGAGCTGCATGCCGATCGCCCCGTGCTCGTCTTGCAGAATCTGTTGGTACCCTCATGGCCACGCTGGCATTACGCGATCGTGTACGGCATGCGCGATCAGCGGGTATTGCTGCGTTCGGGCCGCGACCCCGAACAGCGCACCTGGGCCGCGCGCTTCCTGCGCACGTGGGGCTATGCGGATCACTGGGCGGTGGTCGCGCTGCGTCCCGGGGAGATGCCGGCGCGGCCGGATGCGAAGCGCTGGCTCGAGACCTATGCCGCTTTCGAAGCCATTGGCCAGCCGGCACAGGCGGCCGTGGGTTACCAGACCGGTGTGCGGCAATGGCCGCAGGATTCTCTTTTGTGGTTTGCGCTGGGCAATTCGCAGTATCTTGCAGAGCGCAAGGAACTCGCGGAAGCCTCGTGGCGACGCGGCCTGCGGATCGATCCCGGCTTCGCGCCGGGTTGGAACAATCTCGCACAGCGACTCGCCGAACGCGGCTGTGGCAAGGCGGCGCGTGCGGCGCTTACGCAGGCGCAGCGCTTCGCGGATGCGCGGCTGGGGGCCGCGCTCGCGGGTACGCAGCGCCAGGTCGCGGCGAGTCCCGCTGGTGGCGTCACCTGCGAAGAATGAGGAGAGTCGCATGCTGGACATACGGGCGTTGACGATGACGACCCTGTGGGTGGTCACAGGAGCCCATGCCGCGACGCCCGCGCAGCAGCAGCAGAGCCTTGCCATCTACAAGCAGCTCGTCGAGATCAACACAGCTACCGACAGTGGTTGGCGCAGGTACTCGACGCATTGGGCACCGCCGTGAACGATCCCGGTTTGAGCATCGAGCAGACCAACTACCATCCGTTCACGCCGAGCCCCGCATCGCCACTGGAGCCGAAGCTGGTCAGCGTGATCGAGAAACTCTCGCGCGATGAACGCGTGCAGGTGGCGACCTTCTACAATGGCGCCGATTATCTGCACGATCTGGTGAAGATTCTCGCGGGCGGCAAGCCTTGAGCAGGCTGCTGCTCATCAATCCGCGGCGCGGCAAGGATCAATGGTGGGTCCTGCTGCTGTCACTCGCCGTGATCAGCGTGGTCGGCCTGCTCGGCGCAATCGCATCCAGCAACGCGCGCGAGTTCTATGCGCTGCTGGTAAAGCCCTCTTGGGCTCCCGGACCCGGCATCTTCGGACCGATGTGGACGCTGCTGTACTTCATGATGGCGGTGGCGGCGTGGCTGGTTTGGCGCGCGCGCGGCCGCATGAGTGCGGTGCGCGGCCCGATGCTCCTGTACGCCGCGCAGCTGCTGTGCAATGTGCTCTGGTCGTGGCTGTTCTTCCGCTGGCACATGGGTGGCCTCGCACTGCTCGACGTGTGCGTGCTATGGCTGCTGATCCTCGCGACGCTGGTGCATTTCTGGCTGATCAAGCCGCTCGCAGGGATGCTGCTGGTGCCGTATCTACTGTGGGTCGCGTTTGCCACTGCGCTCACCGCGGCGCAATGGCGCCTCAATCCCGATCTGTTGTAGACGATGACGACTCTCAACGAACTCGGTCAGCCCGTCGGCGCTGCGCTGCCGCACTGGAGCGCGCCGCCGGTACCGCCGCGCACGACGCTCGCAGGCAGGTACTGCACACTCGAACCCCTCGACACCCGGCGCCACGCCGCGTCACTTTTCGAAGCGAATCGCGCGGACGTCAGTGGGCAGATGTGGACCTACCTGACGTATGGTCCGTTCGCCACGCTGCAGGCGTACAGCGCGTGGATGGATTCGGTGATCGCGGGCAGCGACCCGTTGTTCTTCGCGATAGTCGCTGCGGATGGATGCGCGCTCGGCATCGCGAGCTATCTGCGCATCGATCCGCGCAATGGCAGCATCGAGGTCGGTTCGCTCGCGTACTCGCCGCAGCTGCAGCGCTCGCGCATCGCGACGAAAGCCATGTTCCTGTTGATGCAGCAGGCTTTCGCGCTCGGTTACCGCCGCTACGAATGGAAGTGCAACGCGCTCAATCATCCGTCGCGCGCATCCGCGTTGCGCCTGGGCTTCACGTTCGAAGGCGTGTTCCGCCAGGCGATGATCGCCAAGGGCCGCAATCGCGATACCGCGTGGTTTTCGATCATCGACGGTGAATGGCCGCAGCTGTGCGCAGCGTTCGAGTGCTGGCTCGCGCCGGAGACTTTCGGCGCCGACGGCACGCAGCGCGCGCGCCTCGCGGACCTGATCGCCGCGGCGCTGCGCACGGGAAATGACTGATATGATCCGGCGCAGAGGAATCGAGCATGGGTGAGTTCACGACGCTCATGGCGCGCGATGGCCATGAGTTCAATGCCTGGCTGGTCGCACCGACGGGCACGCCTCGCGGCGCCCTGGTCGTCATCCAGGAAATCTTCGGTGTCAACTCGCACATCCGTTCGGTTGCCGATGGCTATGCCGCCGAGGGTTACGTGGTCATCGCGCCCTGCTTTTTTGATCGGGTGCGGCGCGGCATCGAGCTCGGCTATTCCGCGGAAGACGTGCAGGAAGGTCGGGGCTACGCGCAACAGCTCGAACAGGACAAGGTGAGCAAGGACCTCGCCGCGGCCATCGCGGTGACGCGCCACGCCGGGCGCGTGGGTGTGGTCGGTTACTGCTGGGGCGGCACGCAGGCTTTCATCGCGGCAGGCACGCAACCCATCGCGGCCGCGGTCGCTTATTACGGCGGCGGCATTGCCGCGAACCTCGACAAGCGACCGAAGCACCCCGTGCTGTATCACTTCGGTGACCGCGACCAGCATATCTCCGCAGAGGCTTGTGAAAAGATCGCAGCGGCGGATCCGGCCAACGCCGTGCACGTGTATGCCGCTGACCATGGTTTCAACTGCGACCAGCGGGCAAGCTACGAGCCTGCGAGCGCTCAGCTCGCGCGCCAGCGCACGCTCGAGTTCTTCGCGCAGCACCTGGGCTGAGTCACGTTTGGCGAATTACTCGAGCTCGCCGCAGTACCGCGACACCGGTGCCTACAGGACTGGCGTGCTGCTGGTGAACTCGGGCACGCCGGACACGCTCACCACGCGCCACGTGCGCAGTTTCCTCAAAGGCCTGCTCGGCGACCGGCGCACCATCGAAGTATCGCGGCTGCTCTGGCTGCCCATCCTGTACGGCATCATCCTGCCGCTGCGTCCGCGACGCAGCGCGCGCAAGTATCGCAAGGTGTGGACTGAAGAAGGTTCGCCGCTGCTCACGTTCTCGAAGCGCCTGCGCACGGCACTCGCGAAAAACCTGAGCGCGGGCCGCGGCGAGAGCGTGGCGGTCGAGCTGGGCATGCTGTATTCGAGTCCCGGCGTTGCCGCGGGTCTCGATGCGCTGCGCGCGGCTGGCGCACAGAGCATCATCGTACTGCCGTTGTTCCCGCAGTACTCCGGGACCACCAATGCCGCCGCGTTCGATCAGGTGGCGGCAACGCTGCGCAACTGGCGCTGGCTGCCGGAGTTGCGCTTCATCGCGGACTATCACGACGATGCGGCATGGCTCGATGCCCTGGCGGCGAGCATCCGCGCGCACCGCGAGGTGCATGGCAACACCGAACATCTGCTGATGTCGTTTCATGGGATCCCAGCGCGCTACACCACCGATGGCGATCCGTACTTCCGCAAGTGCGAGCGCAGCGCGCATGCAATTGCGGAGCTTCTGGGATTGAGTGGCAACTGGAGTTTCAGTTTCCAGTCGCGCGTGGGCTACGAGCGCTGGCTCGAACCGTACACCGACGAGACGATCGTCGCGCTCGCGCGTCGCGGCCTGAAGCGCATCGCGGTCGTGTGCCCTGGCTTTGCGGTCGACTGTCTGGAGACCATCGAGGAGATCGCACTCGACTACGGTGGACAGTTCCGCGCCGCGGGTGGCGAGGAACTGCTCTACATCCCTGCGCTCAACGACACGGACGCACACGTGAGCGCGCTCGCTGCGATCATCCATTCGCATGCTCGGCAGCTTTCTTGAGCTCGGCGTCGTCACGACGCAGATTCGCGAATCCTTCACTTTTTACGAGCAGCTGGGTTTCGTACCGGCAATCGCGGGCGATATCTGGTCACATCCGTACGGGGTGCTCGTGCACGGCGGCCTGGCGCTCGGTCTGCACGCGAACCTCGACACTTCGCCGGCACTGACCTTCGTGAAGCCGGGCGTGGTACAGCTCGCCCGCGAGCTCGAGCGGCGCGGCGTCGAGCTGCAGGTGCGCCGCGTCGAGGCGGACAGCTTCAACCAGATCGCCTTCGACGCACCCGGCGGACTCGTCGTGCGCGTGCTCGAGGCGCGCACGTTCTCACCTCCTTCGACCGTGCCGCTGCGCTCAGCCGCGCTCGGCCGCTTCGAGCAGTTCAGCATCCCGGTGCGCGATCCGGCGGCGGCGGCGCAGTTCTGGAGCGAGCTCGGCTATCCGGCGGACGTGGACGAGGAGCCCTGGCCGCGCCACAGCATCGGGTTCGGACGCATGCGCCTGGCGCTGCATCGCAAGACGCTCTCGTCCGAACCACTGCTGGTCTTCCGCACTCAGTCGGTCCCGGCGAGCCTGCAGCACTTTGCACAATTTTCAGTTGCGACGCGCAAGTCGGGCCTGGGTCTTGAGGGCGAGCCGCATGTGCTGATCGAGACGCCCGAGGAATCGCTGATCCTCCTGCACGGTTCGACGCGCCACGACCTGCGCTAGTACGATGACCGCATGTTCTCCGGCCGGGATACCCTCATGCGCAAGCTCCTTGTGTCGCTCGTGGCTGCTTTGTTGTTGACAGTTACCGGCGTGCCGCACGCCCAGGCCGATGAAGGCATGTGGACCTACGACAATTTTCCTTCCGCCCTCGTGCAGCAGAAGTACGGCGTCAAGATCGATCAAGCCTGGCTCGACAAGGTGCGGCTCGCGACGGTGCGACTGTCCGGCTGCACAGCATCGTTCATCTCGCCCGATGGATTGATCCTCACCAATCATCACTGCTCGGCGCAGTGCCTTGCCGAGATCTCCGATGCGCAGCACGACACATTGCGCGACGGATTCCTCGCGCAGCAGCGCGGCGAGGAGAAGTCGTGCCCGAGCCAGCTCGCCGATGTGCTCGTGGGCATGGAAGATATCAGCTCGAAGATCGTCGCTGCGATCAAAGGCAAGGACGACAAGGCTGCGAACGACGCGCGCAAGAAGACGCTCACGCAGCTCGAGAGCGCGTGCGAACAGGCCGCCGGCAAGAAGAATCCGTTGAAGTGCCAGTCCGTGCAGCTCTACCAGGGCGGGCAGTACTTCCTCTACAAGTACAAGCGCTACAACGACGTGCGCCTGGTATTCGCGCCGGAACAGGCGATCGCCGCATTCGGCGGTGATCCGGACAACTTCCAGTTCCCGCGCTGGTGTCTCGACATGTCGGTGCTGCGCGCGTACGAAGACGGCAAGCCCGTGAAGACCGCGAACTTCCTGAAGGTGAACTGGCAAGGGCCTGCGGAGAAGGAGCCCGTGTTCGTCACCGGGCATCCGGGTTCGACGGATCGCCTGCTCACCGTCGCGCAGCTCAAACAGCTCCGCGATCTCGACCTGCCTACGTGGCTGCTGCGGGCGTCCGAGCTGCGCGGCCGCTACATCCAGTACGGCAAGACCGGCGCCGAGCCGCTGCGCGTGATCAGCGATCCGCTGAACGGTCTGGAGAACAGCATCAAGGTGCGGCGCAAACAGCTCGATGCACTGCACGACGATGCGATGCTCACCGAGAAGATAAAGCAGGAAAAGCAACTGCGCGACCGGATCGCCGGCGACACCAGCACCGCCGCGACGACCGGCGATCCCTGGGGCGAGATCGAGAAGGCCCTCGCGGTGGAACGCGGCATTGCAATGCCCTACACGTTCATCGAAGCGGGCGCGGGCTTCAACAGTCAGCTGTACCGCTACGCGAAAGCGCTGGTGCGCAGCGCCACAGAGCGCGCCAAGCCGAACGACGAACGCTTGCGCGAGTTCACCGACGGCGCGCTGCCGCTGCTGCAGCGACAGCTCACGACGCAGGTCCCGGTGTATCCCGATCGCGAAGTACTCACGTTGTCGTTCGGTTTCGAGCGGATGCGCGAGTGGCTCGGCCCGGACCATCCGATGGTGCGCGCGCTGCTGAAGACCGAGTCACCCGACGGGCTCGCGGCGCGCTTGCTGCGCGACACGAAGCTCGCAGATCCTGCCGTGCGCAGGCAGCTCTGGGAAGGTGGCGCCGCGGCCATCGCGGCATCCGGCGACCCGCTGATCAAGCTCGCGCTGCAGGTAGATCCGGAGGCGCGCGCGCTGCGCAAGCGTTACGAGGATGAAGTGGAGGCACCAGTGGATTCAGCGTCGGAGAAGATCGCTGCCTGGCGCTATACGGTGTACGGCACGTCGGTGTATCCGGACGCGACGTTCACACTGCGTCTCAACTTCGGCACCGTGCAGGGCTGGAACGAGAGCGGCACGCCAGTGCCTGCTTTCACCCAGCTGGCCACCGCGTTCGAGCGCAGCACCGGGGCGGATCCGTTTCGCATGCCCGAGAGCTGGCTGAAAGTGAAGTCGCAGCTCGACATGACGACGCCATTCAACTTCTCGACCAACAACGACATCGTCGGCGGCAATTCGGGCAGCCCGCTCATCAATGCGCAGGGCGAGATAGTGGGTCTCATGTTCGATGGCAACATTCATTCGATCTCGGGCTCGTACTGGTTTGATACCGCGAAGAATCGCGCCGTGGCCGTTCACCCACGCATCATCCGCGAGGCACTCACGAAAGTGTACAGCGCGAGCACACTGAGCAAGGAGCTCGGGCTCTAGGTGCCGCGCAGGTCGCGCACCGCGACGTCGCGCGGCGGCGTGAAATCGCCGACGTGCGTCGGACGGAAGGTCCGGTACACGCGGGAAATCGACGGCTCAGTAGTCACTGCCATCCTTGCGCGTGAACATGGCACCTGGCTTCGCGCCGGGTGTGTAGTGCAGGTCCACGTCGCTATACGAGCAGCTGTCGTGCTCCGGATCGCGATTGCTCATCTCCAGATACACCACGGGCCTGTCGCTCAGGTTGAGCAGCTGATGCGCATCGGCCTTGCCCGCCGGAAAGCCGGCGCACATGCCGGCGCGCAGCACCTGATCGCCGCCATCGCTGCGCAGCGTGACCTCGCCTTCAAGCACGAACACGAATTCGTCTTCCTGCGTGTGCCAGTGGCGCATGGAGGACTCCTTGCCCGGGAGCAGCGTCGTACGATTGATGCCGATCTTGGTAAGTCCGAGCGCATCGCCGAGCGCGCGCTTCTCGCGCGGCGTGACTCGCGACCGGAACGGCTCGGGATAACCTGAGCCCGTGCGCGCGACCAGCGACATCGGATCGAGTGCGGGTTTCTGCAGTGTCTCGCCTGTCATGACGCGCCATTCTAGCGGATGCCTGCGCCTTGACTGAATACTGCAGTGCGGTGGGCGAGTGCGTGGACCATATCATCGCGCGCGTCGGGTCGCGTATCGTGCTGGGAGTGCCGATCGGCATCGGCAAGCCCGTGCCGCTGGTGAACGAGCTGTATCGGCGCGCGTGCGCGGATTCGGGCATCGAGCTCGTCATCGTCACAGGGCTAAGTCTCTCCTTGCCCCGTGGCCGCAGCGAGCTGGAGCGGCGCCTGCTGGGTCGCTTCGTGGCGCGCGTGTTCGCGGACGTACCGGAACTCGAGTACCGGGAGGCACAACGCAAGCAGGCTCTGCCGCGCAACGTGCAGGTGATCGAGTTTTTCCTGGAGCCCGGCGCCTCCCTCGACAACCGCACCACCCAACAGGACTACCTGTCCAGCAACTACACGCACGTGGCGCGCGACCTGCTGGCGCGCGGCGTCAACGTGATAGCGCAGCTGGTGGCGAGTCGCGGCAGTGGCGAACGCCAGGAGTTGAGTCTCGGCTCCAACGCGGATGTCACGGCGGACCTGTTGCCGCAGATCGCTGCTGCGCGCTCCGCTGGACGCGACATCATGCTGGTGGGCGAAGTGCATCCGCGACTGCCGTTCATGCTCGGCCAGGCGGTGGTTGCCGCGGCGCGATTCGACCTGTTGCTCGAGCACGAACGTTACGACTATGCCCTTTTTTGCCCACCAAACCTTCCGATCGGCAGTGTCGATCATGCGCTGGGCCTGCAAGCGAGCGCCCTGATCCGCGACGGTGGCACCCTGCAGATCGGCATCGGCGAGCTGGGTGATGCCATTGTGTGCGCGCTGCAACTGCGCCACCAGCAGAACGGCGCGTATCGCCAGGCGCTCGGCGATCTGCGCATCGAGTCAGCGGCGCCGCTGATCGATGCGATCGGGGGGCGCGAGCCGTTCGCGACGGGGCTGTTCGGCTGTACCGAGATGTTGATCGATCAGATGCTGGATCTGTATCGGTGCGGAATCCTGCGCCGTCGCGTGTACGATTTTCTGCCCCTGCAACGCCTGATCGAGCGCGGCGGATTGCGCGAGCCGTTCGATGCCGACGTGCTGAAGGGCCTTCTCGAAGCGGGCGTGCCAGCACAACTGGATGCTGCGAGCTTCGCCGCGCTGCGCCGCTACGGAATCCTGGCCGAAGCGTGCCGCTACGACACGGGGACGATCCGCTCACCGGAAGGTGTTGCGATCGAGGCGAACTTCGGCGACCCGCAGGTGCGTGCGCGCATCGCGCAGACCTGCCTGGGTCGACGGCTGAAGGGTGGCGCAGTGGTGCAGGCCGGTTTTTTCCTCGGACCAAGGAATTTCTACGCCGCACTGCACGCCCTGCCCGAAGACGAACGCGCGCTGTTTGACATGCGCGGCGTTGGCCACGTGAATCAGCTTTATGGCAACGACTACGAGCTGCGCGTGCTGCAGCGTCGCGACGCGCGCTTCATCAATACGACGATGATGGTGACGCTGCTCGGCGCCGCCGTGTCGGACACGCTCGACGATGGCCGCGTCGTGAGCGGGGTCGGCGGACAATACAACTTCGTGTCCATGGCGCACGCGCTGCCCGATGCGCGCTCATTGTTGTGCCTGCGGGCGACGCGCACGCAGCGTGGACAAACGCGCTCGAACATCGTGTGGAACTACGCGCAGGCCACCATTCCGCGGCACCTGCGCGATCTGGTCGCGACGGAATACGGTGTCGCAGATCTGCGCAGTCGCACGGACAGCGAAGTGATCGTCGCGCTCCTCAACATCGCCGATTCGCGTTTCCAGGAACAGTTGCAGCATGCCGCACAACGATCGGGCAAGCTCGCAGCGGACCACCGCATCCCCGACCAGCATCGCAACAACTATCCGCACGTGTTGCACGCGGCGCTCGCTCCGCATCGTGCGGCGGGACGCTTCAGCGAATTTCCGTTCGGCACGGATTTCAACGCGGAGGAGATCGAGCTGACTCGCGCATTAAAATTCCTGAAAGGCAGCACGGCGACGCTGACGGGCCGGATCGCGACGTTCATGGCGGCCGCGCGCGTCCGCCACGATCCTTCGTATGCGAACTGTCTCGCGCGCATGAGCCTCGACCGGCCCGTCGGCGTGTCAGAGCGTGTGCTCGCGCGTTTGGTCCTGCTCGCCCTTCAGCGCGTCCGCGCCCAGACTCTGCCGTGACACGTTCATGTCGGCGGTGCAAAAAGTCACCGGCGCGATTATCATTTTGATGAGACGGATGAATCCGTCTCCCAGGGGTCCCGATGCGATGCCTAGGTCGGGCGCAAAATGCCCGATCAGCACGCCGATCGCGATCAACGCCTGGATGTACAAAGAAGACGAAAAGGGAGAACCTGGTCATGTTGAATCGATTGTTGTCGTTGGTCGTCGTCGCTGGCTTCATCTGCGCGAGCGGTTGCGCCCCCAAAGCAGTCGAGACGCCGACTGTCGATCCCGTTGCGCGCGGGGCCTATCTGTCGATCGCAGGAGGCTGCGGCGACTGTCACACCCCACTCAAGATGAGCCCACAAGGCCCTGCGCCCGATGCATCAATGCTGCTTTCCGGACATCCGGCCTCCCTGGTGATGCCCACCCCGCCGCCGACTGGTGACTCGCCGTGGGCTTGGTATGGCGCCATCACCAGCACCGCGTTCGCGGGGCCCTGGGGGATCAGCTATGCGATCAACCTGACACCGGATCTGGAGACGGGTCTGGGTAAGTGGAGCGAGACGCAATTCGTGCAGGCAATGCGCACGGGCAGGCACCTGGGCAATGGCAGGCCCATCCTGCCGCCGATGCCGTGGCCCAACTTTGCGCGCATGACGGATGCGGACCTGTCGGCACTGTTCATGTATCTGCGCAGCATTGCGCCGATCGTGAACAAGGTTCCGGAGGCCGTGCCCGCACTGCCGCCGGCGCCCCCGGGAGCGTAACGGCTATTTTTTTCTGCGCGGCGCGAGTTTCATGCGCGCCGCAGTCTTCCGCTTCGGCCGCGCTCTCTTGTCTGCCCCCGCATCCTCCTCGCCGCGCAGCTGCGCGACGATGCCGGGATTCTCCAGCGTGGACACATCCTGCGTGATCGCCTCGCCGCGCGCGATCGCTCGAAGCAGCCGACGCATGATTTTGCCGGAGCGCGTCTTGGGCAGGTTGTCGGCGAAGCGGATCTCGTCGGGTTTGGCAATGGCGCCGAGTTGTTCGCCCACCCAGCCGCGCAACTCGTGGACGAAGGCAGTGGTGTCGCCGGCAGGTCGCTCGCCACGACAGACGACGAACGCGAACACCGCCTCGCCCTTGATTTCGTGCGGCTTGCTGACCACCGCAGCCTCGACGACACGTGGATGCGCGACCAGCGCCGACTCGATCTCCATCGTCCCGAGCCGGTGGCCCGCGACGTTCAGTACATCGTCGATGCGGCCCATGATCCAGAAGTAACCGTCCGCATCGCGATGGGCGCTGTCGCCCGCGACATAGAAACGATTGTCGAACCTCGACCAGTAGGTGTCGAGATAACGCGCGTTATCGCCCCAGATCGTGCGCAGCATGCCGGGCCACGGTTTGCGGATGACGAGATAGCCGCCGGTTTCGGCGCCCGTGACGGGATTGCCGTCCTCGTCGAGGATGTCGGCCGCGACGCCGGGCAGCGGACGCGTGCAGGAGCCGGGCTTCGCAGGCGTCACGCCGGGAATCGGCGAGATCATGATGACCCCCGTCTCCGTCTGCCACCAGGTATCGACGATGGGACAGCGGTTCTGCCCGATGACCGTGTAGTACCACATCCACGCTTCGGGATTGATCGGCTCGCCGACGCTGCCGAGCAAGCGCAGCTTGCGCAGATCGTACTTCGCAGGGATCGCGTCACCGAGTTTCATGAGCGCGCGCAACGCAGTGGGCGCGGTGTAGAAAATCGTGACGCCATGGGTCTCGCAGATCTTCCAGAAGCGGCCCGCATCCGGAAAAGTGGGCGCCCCTTCGTACATGAGGATCGTCGCGCCATTGGCGAGAGGACCATACGCCACGTAGCTGTGCCCGGTGACCCAGCCGACATCGGCGGTGCACCAGAACACATCCTCATCCTTGAGATCGAACACCCACTGGGTCGTGAGCTTCGCGCCGAGCAGGTAGCCCGCGCTCGAATGCTGCACGCCTTTCGGCTTGCCGGTGGAGCCCGAGGTGTACAGCAGAAACAGCGGATGCTCCGCGTTCACCCATGTCGGCTCGCAGGTCGCAGCCTGACCCTCGAGTGCGTCGTGCCACCAGATGTCGCGCCCGAAGCGCATCGGCACCGGGTGACCCGTGTGTTTCAGCACGAGGACGCGGGTAATGCTCGCACAGCCCTCGGCAAGCGCCTTGTCGGCCGCGGTCTTCAGCTCCACCGTGTTGCCGCCGCGATTGCCGCCGTCCGCCGTGATAAGCAGCGTCGCCTGCATATCCTCGATGCGATCCTTTAGCGACAGTGCGGAGAATCCACCGAACACCACGCAATGGATCGCGCCGATCCGCGCGCAGGCCTGCATGGCGATCACGGCTTCGGGAACCAGTGGCAAGTATATTACGACGCGATCGCCGCTTGTTACGCCGAGCTGGCGCAGTGCGTTCGCGCAACGACATACCTGTGCATGCAGCTCGCGATAGCTGAGGCGACGCACGGACCCGTCTTCGCCCTCGAAAACGATGGCGCTCTTGTGCCCGCGCTCCTCGAGATGCACGTCGAGACAGTTGAACGAAACGTTCAGCTCGCCGTCGGTGAACCATCTGTAATTCGGTGCCTGCGACTCGTCGATCGGGCGCGAAAAATCCTTGTGCCAGGTGAGGTGTGCGTGCGCGAGCTCGGTCCAAAAGCCGATGTGATCTTCCGCAGCGCGCTCGTACAGCGCCTCGAGCTCGGCGCGGTCCGGATGTGCCGCGGCGGCGA
This sequence comes from Steroidobacteraceae bacterium, assembly GCA_039929265.1. GTDB lineage: Bacteria > Pseudomonadota > Gammaproteobacteria > Steroidobacterales > Steroidobacteraceae > ZC4RG30. The sequence continues at coordinate 34,674 of JBDSRN010000183.1, forward strand.
AGCCTCGCGGCGGTGGGAAGCTGCGTGTTTCCAGCAGGGAGGACTGAATGTGTTTGGTCGCCATGCGCACAGCCTACCGCGCGTTGGCGCGTGCGTCAGCCCGGCGCTGCGGCCAGATCCTCCCGCGAGCCCGCCGACTGGGTTGCCTGTCGGAGAACTGGAAATCCGTCTTGATCGGCTGGATTGGAATCGCCGGGACCTGGCGATCAAGACGCGTTCACCAAATCTCTCCGAACCCTTTACCAGGGCTTTGAGAGAAGCATAGCCGCAATCTCAGGCGGCGAGTTGGGTGATACGTTCGGCCTGACGACGCAGCAGGTTGCCGAAGCCCTGCGCATCGAAGAAACGCGTGAGCGCCGCGGTGTCCGGCGCACGACGACGCAGGTGCTCGCGCGTGATCTGCATCGGCATCTGGCAATGGATCGCGGTGAGCTGGCGCGCGAGATACGCCGCCTCGCGATGCAGGTAGAGTTTCGCTGCGAGCGTCGCGGCTCCGCGCAGGGGCAGCGCTGCCACCTGGTCGAGCGCGCCGTACAGGTGATCGAGTGTCGCGAACGTCTTCATCAGCACCGCGGCGGTCTTCGGCCCGACGCCGGGCACGCCGGGAATGTTGTCGACGGCGTCGCCGGTGAGCGCGAGATAATCCGCGTAGCGCTCCGGAGCAACGCCGAAACGCCCGGCCATGTCCGCGTACTGGTAACGCGCCAGGCTGGGAAAATCCCAGTAGATGTCGCCTTCGCGAACGAGCTGCGCGAGATCCTTGTCGCGTGTCACGACGGTGGTGCGCAGCCCCTCGGCACGCATGCGCGTGACGAGCGTGCCGATGATGTCGTCGGCTTCGAACTCGGGACTGTCGAAGTTCGCGAGGCCGAGGTGCGTGCACAACTCGCGGCAGCGCGCGAACTGCAAAGCGAGATCGGGTGGTGCGGGCTCGCGGTTCGCCTTGTAGGCGGGATAGATGCGATTGCGATACGAGGTCGCGAGGCTGGCGTCGAAGGCGACGGCGAGATACTGCGGCTTGGCATGCTCGATCAGGTCCCCGATGAAGCGCGCGAATCCGTACAGCGCATGCACACTATTGCCCTCGCCATCGCGCATATCCGGCGGCATGGAGA
>JBDSRN010000184.1:0-50292 GCA_039929265.1 Steroidobacteraceae bacterium
GTGAAACTGCGGTGTTTCTCCGCTTTCATGGCGTCAATCCTGTGACGGTAAAAATGGACCCTTTTGGAACAGCCAAAAACTTTTACCGTCAGTTTCACCGTCAGAGTGCGCCGCTTGGAGCGGATAGATGCCGATAGATCCGGAGAGCTTAGTTATTATTTATCAGTGACTTGGATATATATTTCGCAGGGTGCCGATAGACCGCGAAAGCCTCCAAATCACTCCCACTCGATCGTCGCCGGCGGCTTCCCACTAATGTCGTAGACGACTCTGGAAACCCCCTTCACCTCATTCACAATCCTTCGCGAACAGACATCCAGCAACTCATACGGCAAATGCGCCCAATGCGCCGTCATGAAATCAACGGTCTCCACCGCACGAAGCGCAATCACCGGATCGTACCTTCGCCCATCACCGGTAACCCCCACACTCCTCACCGGCAAGAACACCGCAAACGCCTGCGACGTCTTGTCGTACCACCCCGCCTTCCGCAGCTCCTCGATGAAAATGTGATCCGCCATCCGCAGCGTATTCGCCGCGGCTTCACTCACCTCACCGAGAATGCGCACGCCGAGCCCCGGCCCCGGGAATGGATGCCGATGCACCATCTCCGCCGGTAGTCCCAGCTCCACCCCGACCTTCCGCACCTCGTCCTTGAACAGCTCGCGCAGCGGCTCGACCAGCTTCATCTTCATGTGCGCCGGCAACCCGCCTACGTTGTGATGGCTTTTGATCACGTGCGCCTTGCCGGTCTTCGAACCCGCTGACTCGATCACATCCGGATAGATCGTGCCCTGCGCCAGAAACTCGACGCCGTCGAGCTTCGCAGACTCTTCATCGAACACGTCGATGAACAGCTTGCCGATGATCTTGCGTTTCGCCTCCGGATCGCTCACGCCCTTCAGCGCCGCGAAGTAGCGCGGACCGGCGTTCACGCGGATCACGCGCACTTTGAGGTTCTTCTCGAACACGCGCATCACCATGTCGCCTTCCTGGTGACGCAGCAGGCCGGTATCAACGAATACGCACACGAGCTGATCGCCAATGGCCTTGTGCAACAACGCGGCGACCACAGAAGAATCCACGCCGCCTGACAGGCCGAGCAGCACCTTGCTCGTACCAACCTGCTCGCGCACGCGTGCGATCGCGTCATCAATGATGTTGCGCGGGTTCCAGCTGTCGGCGCAGCCACAGATGTCGTGGATGAAGCGCGCGTAGATGCGTGTGCCCTGCTTCGTATGCGTGACTTCGGGATGGAACTGCAGCGCGTAGTAGCGGCGAGTTTCGTCGGCCATCGCGGCCATGGGCACCTCGTCCGTCGAGGCGATCCGCTTGAAGCCGGGCGGAAGCTGCGTGACGCGATCGCCGTGGCTCATCCACACGTCGAGCAGCCCGTGCCCTTCCGCGTTGACGCGATCCTCGATGTCCTTCAGCAGCGCGGAGTGGCCGCGCGCGCGGATCTCTGCGTAACCGAACTCGTGCACGGTGCCGGGCTCGACCTTGCCACCGAGTTGCGCGGCCATTGTCTGCATGCCGTAGCAGATGCCGAGCACGGGCACATTGAGATCGAACACGGCCTGGCGCGCGACGGGTGCATCCTGCTGCAGCACGGACTCGGGGCCGCCGGAGAGGATCACGCCGTTGGGCTGGATGGCGCGGATCTCCGAATCGTCGACATCCCAGGGGAGAATCTCGCAGTACACACCGAGCTCGCGCACGCGTCGCGCTATGAGCTGGGTGTATTGGGAGCCGAAATCCAGGATGAGGATGCGGTCGGCGTGGATGTTCTCGTGCCGCACCGCAGCGAGAGTGATCGTGTCTTCGGCGGGAGCTGGCATAGCGCATTTTACGCGGCCCGGGAATTGGCGTAAACGACGAATCGCGGTGCCGCATCAGGCTCCTTGCCAAAACGCTGCCTGTGCGAGCGTCTGGAGCATGAGCACAATCGCTGCTCGATCTCACCGTCACGATCCTGCAAAGGATTCTCTGGCGCTACAAGTTGCTGAGTGATGGTCGTCGTCTGATTGTCGGGTTCTGTGTTCCCGGCGACATTTGCGACTGTGCATTTTCGTAACGCGTCAGTGTATGTGGTGAACGTGAGCTAGCGCACCGCCTGCGAGCGTCTCGGCACTTGTTTTGCGAGATCCAGCACGTCTGCACACAGATCGATCTGCGACGCGGTCTGACCGGCCGAGGCAATGCCCGGGGCGCCGTGTCACAATCGCGGCAATGAACCTCGATGGTCTGCCCACGCCGCGACGTCACTGGGCGGGACTCACGATCTGGCTCGCCATCACCATGGCCGTGCTCGATGAATCGATTGCGATCGTCGCCCTGCCCACCATTTCCGCGCAGATCGCCGCGCCTGCGTCGCTGTCGATCTGGATCGTCAACTCCTACCAGCTCGCGATCGCCATCCTGTCGCTGCCGCTCGCCGCTCTCGGTGATCGCATCGGCTACCGGCGCGTGTACGTGCCCGGCCTCATCGTGTTCGTGCTCGGCTCGATCGCCTGCGCGCTGTCGCGCACGCTCGCAACGCTGATCGCGTCGCGCATGTTTCAGGGCGTGGGCGCCGCCGCCATCTTCAGCATGAACGCCGCGCTCGTGCGTGAAACCTATCCCGCTGCGAAGCTCGGTCGCGTGATCGGCATCAACTCACTCGTCGTGTCGGTTTCATTCGCGCTCGGTCCGACGATTGCCGCCGGAATTCTAAGCATCGCGTCCTGGCCATGGCTGTTCGCAATCAACGTGCCGATAGGCATTGCCGCGCTCCTGAGCGGCAGGCATGCACTCCCGCATACATCGGGTCACGGTATGAAGCCCGACTACATTGCCGCCGTGCTGAGCGCGCTGGCGATGGGTGCTTTGATCCTCGGCTGCGGCATGCTCTCGCATGGTGACCCGCACACGGGCGCGCCGCTGCTCGTCATGGCTGTCATCGCGGGCTTCGCGCTCGTGCGTCGCGAACGCACCCGCGCCGCACCGCTCCTGCCGCTGGATCTGCTGCGCATTCCGGTGTTCGCTCTGTCCATCGCGACGTCGCTGGTCGCGTTCGCGGCACAGATGCTGACGCTAGTGACTCTGCCGTTCCTGCTACAGAATGTAATGAAGATGCACGTGCTCGAAACGGGCCTGCTGCTGTCGGTGTGGCCCATTGCGTTGGGCATCTGCGGGCCGATCGCGGGTCGTCTTGCGGACCGTTATCCGGCGGGCATGCTCGGTGGCATCGGTCTCATGGTGTTCGCACTCGGACTGCTGCTGCTGTCGCGCCTCGATGCGCAGTCCGGGACGGCTGCGATCCTCGTACCGCTGGCGCTGTGCGGCGCGGGCTTCGGTTTCTTCCAGACGCCGAACAATCGCACGTTGATGATGACGCCGCCGCGCGCGCGCTCCGGTGCAGCGGGTGGTGCCCTCTCGACGGCGCGCGTGCTGGGTCAGACGCTGGGCGCCGTGGTCGTCGCCGGCGGCTTCCACTGGCTGGGCGTGGAAGGCAGCGCGACCCTTCTGCTGATCGGCGCTGGCGCGGCGCTCGTCTCGGCAGGGACGAGCCTGCTGCGGCTGCGTATCTGATGCGCGCCACGAGAAGACTCGCTGCAGCCCTCGACATCCATAGCGCTCGCGGCATGCCCGACGTCGCTAGGGCTTAAACCTAAGAAACGCGGTAGTTCGGCGCTTCCTTGGTGATCTTCACATCGTGGACGTGGCTCTCGCGCATGCCGGCGCCGGTGATGCGCACGAACTTCGGTCGTGTCCGCATTTCATCTATGGTCTGGCTGCCGGTGTAGCCCATGGCCGCGCGCAGGCCGCCGGCGAGCTGGTACAGGATAGAGACGAGGCTGCCCTTGTAGAGCACCCGGCCTTCGATGCCTTCGGGCACCAGCTTTTCAAGTTCGCTGGCGGTGTCCTGGAAGTAGCGGTCGGCAGAGCCGTGCTTGTCGGCCATCGCGCCGAGCGAGCCCATGCCGCGATACGCCTTGTACGAGGCACCTTGGTACAGTTCGACTTCGCCGGGCGACTCCTCGGTGCCGGCGAACAGGCCGCCGATCATCACGGAGTTTGCACCGGCGGCAATCGCCTTGGCGAGATCGCCGGAGAAACGGATGCCGCCGTCGCTGATGACGGGCACCGTGCCATCCGTGAGCCCCGCGACGACGTTCGCGATTGCGGAGATCTGCGGCACGCCGACGCCCGCCACGATGCGCGTGGTGCAAATGGAACCGGGACCGATGCCGACCTTCACCGCATCGGCGCCGTGGCGCACGAGATCGACCGCAGCTTCACCGGTGACGATGTTGCCGGCGATCACCTGCTGATCGGGCCACTTCTTCTTGATCGCAGCGACGGTCTCAAGCACGGTCTTGCTGTGGCCATGCGCGGTGTCGACTATGACGACATCAACCCCCGACTCACGCAGAGCCTCGACGCGATCCAGCGTATCCGGCGCTGTGCCCACCGCCGCGCCCACACGCAGGCGACCATTGGAATCCTTGCTCGCGCGCGGAAAGTCAGTGGCCTTCTGAAAATCCTTCACCGTGATCATGCCTTTCAGCTCGAAGTCATCGCCGACGACCAGTACTTTCTCGATGCGGTGCCGGTGCAGCGTCTCGAGCACGAGGTCCTTCGCGGCATTCTCGGGCACGGTGACGAGCTTGCTCTTCGGCGTCATCACCGACGACACGGGTGCATCGAGCTTCAGCTCGAAGCGCAGATCACGATGCGTGACGATGCCGACGACCTTGCTGCCCGACACGACGGGGACGCCGGAGATGCCGCGCGAGCGCGTGAGCTCGAGCACCTGGCGGATGGTCATCTCGGGATTGACGGTGATCGGATCGCGGATCACGCCGCTCTCGAACTTTTTCACCTTGCCGACTTCCCGCGCCTGCGCCTCGATCGACATATTTTTGTGGATGACGCCCATGCCGCCTTCTTGTGCCATCGTGATCGCGAGGCGCGCTTCGGTGACGGTGTCCATGGCGGAGGACAGAATCGGCAGGCCGAGCCGGATCGTGCGCGTGAGCTGGGTGGAGAGGTCGACTTCGCGGGGCAGCACGGCCGAGTAGGCCGGCACCAGGAGCACGTCGTCGAACGTAAGGGCTTCTTCGAGTTCGAGGATTCGCATGGCGCATTTTACGCGGCTCCGAGCAGCGGGTAAACCGGTCGGTGGCGGTAAGATGTGCGGATGAGGGATGTCTACACGGTCTCACGGCTCAATCAGGAAGTCCGCGTCCTGATGGAGACGGCCCTGCCCGCGGTCTGGGTCGAGGGCGAGATCTCCAACCTCAGCCAGCCTTCCTCCGGGCACTGGTATTTCACGCTGAAGGACGCCGGGGCGCAGATCCGCTGCGCGATGTTCCGCACCCGCAACGCCCTGCTGCAGTTCGCGCCCAGGGCCGGAATGCTGGTCCAGGCGCGCGGTCGAGTCGGGCTGTACGAACCGCGCGGCGATTACCAGCTCATCGTCGAGCAGCTGGAGGAAGGCGGAGAAGGCGCGCTGAAGCGGGAGTTCGAGAAGCTGAAGGCCCGGCTTGCCGCCGAGGGGCTGTTCGGCGAGGAACACAAACGGCCGCTGCCACGGCTGCCGCGACGCATCGGCATCGTCACCTCGGCCACTGGCGCGGCGTTGCGCGACCTGCTGCACATCCTGGCGCGGCGCTTCCCGCCGGCGGCGGTGCTGATCTATCCTGCGCCGGTGCAGGGGGCCGCGGCGATCGGCGCGCTGGTAGCAGCGATCGAGGTGGCGAGTGAGCGCGCCGAGGTCGACGTGCTCATCGTCGCGCGCGGCGGCGGCTCCATCGAGGACCTGTGGGCGTTCAACGATGAGAAGGTCGCGCGTGCGATTCATGGCGCGAGCATGCCGGTGGTCACGGGCATCGGCCACGAGACCGATTTTACCATCGCGGATTTCGTCGCGGATGTGCGCGCGCCGACGCCCTCGGGTGCGGCGCAACTCGTCGTACCGGATCGTCTCGCGCTGCTTGATGCGTTGACGTCGGTGCTCGGGCGGCTGCAACTCGCGCTGCGTCGCCAGCTCGCGCACGGGGAGACGCGCTACCTCAATCTCGCGCGGCGGCTGCAACTCGCGCATGTCGGCACGCGACTCACGCAGCAGACGCAGCGCCTGGATGAACTCGAGCAGCGCTTGGTGCTCGCGTGGCGCGCGCGACTAGCGGCGCTGGCGCACCGGCTCGCGCTCGCGCAGCGCGGCCTCGATTCGGTGAGCCCCCTGGCGACACTCGCGCGTGGTTTCGCTATCGTCACCACTGGCGATGGCAACGTGCTCACCAGCACGGCGAATCTGCGCATCGGCGATACCATTGCCGCACGACTGGCAAGCGGCCAGCTCGTCGCAACCGTTACCAAGGTGAACGAATGAAATATCTGTTGTCCTTGCTCGTGTGCGTCGCGGGCGTGGTGCATGCCGCCGATCTACCCAAGGGCAGCGCGGTGCCTGGCGGAGTCGTGCTTCTTCCGGTTGGCAGCAGCAAGTCGCCAGCGCCGACGGTGACGTACGGCGGCAAGCGCGTGCTCACCGTCGAGAACGACGGCCAGTGGACCGCGGTGGTCGGCATCGCGCTGGCGGCGAAGCCGGGTCCGATTCAGATCGACGTGCAGCCCCTCGGTGGCGCGCGCGAAACGCGCACGGTAGGGATCCTCGACAAGAAGTACACGGCCCAGTACCTCACCGTCAAGCCCGGCCAGGTGAATCTCGCGACGCAGGATTCGAAGCGCGTCGTGGAGGACCAGAAACGCATCAAGGCGGCGATGAACACCTTCACCGACACCGCACCGCGCACGCTGCAGCTCAAGGTTCCCGTTGCCGGGCCGAGGTCCAGCTCGTTCGGACTGCGCCGTTTCTTCAACAAGGAGCCACGCGCTCCGCACTCCGGCATGGACATCGCCGCCGCCACCGGTACGCCGATCATCGCGCCGGCAGATGGCGTGATCGTCGAAGCCGGGGATTTCTTCTTCAATGGCAACACCGTGTTCGTCGATCACGGTCGTGGCCTCATCACGATGTACTGCCATCTGAGCAAATTCGATGTGAAGCCGGGCGACATCGTGAATACCGGTGACAGGCTCGGCGAAGTCGGCGCTACCGGTCGCGTGACCGGACCGCACCTGCACTTCGGCGTGACGCTCAACGGCACCCTTGTCGATCCCGCGTTGTTCCTGCCGCCAGCCGGCTGAATCGCTCACAGCGCAACTGATAGGCCGAGGTCAGCCACGCTTCTTCGTGGGTCCTCGCGTGGTCGACTTCCTCTTCGTCGGTCCCGGCTGTGCCGGCCGATTCTTCACGGCGCGGTTGGCCGTCTTCTTGCGCATCTTTGGCCGATTGGCCGCTGCCGTCTTGCGCGCCTGCGCGCGCGTGCCGCTGGGATCGAAGGGATTCTTGTGTGCCGGATATTCCACTGCCACCGGCGTGGCGTAGAGATCGAAAGCCTTGCGGTACGTATTGCACAGATACCGCGTATAGGCATCGGGCACCGACGAGGTCTGGTTGCCGTGGATCACGATGCGCGGCGGATTCTTGCCGCCCTGGTGCGCGTAACGCAACTTGATGCGGCGGCCATTGCGGATCGGCGGCTGATGCGCCTGCATCGCCGCAATCAGCACGCGCGTGAGCTGCGGCGTCGGCATCTCGCGCATGGCCGCGTCGAATGCCTTGATCGCCGCGCGGGCGACATCCCCGACTGCGGTGCCGTGCCGCGCGGAAATATAGAACACCGGCGCGAATTGCACGAAGTCGAGCTTCAGCGCGAGCTGGTTCTTGATCGCGTCGCGCTGGTCGACGGGAATACCGTCCCACTTGTTCACGGCAATGATGATCGCGCGGCCGCGCTCGAGCGCGATGCCGAGTACGCTGGCATCCTGCTCGCCGATTACGTCATGCGCATCGGTGACCATGATGACGACATGCGATTCGGCGATCGCCTGGAGTGTCTTCGCAACGCTGGCACGCTCGACAGCGTCGTCGACCTTGTCGACCTTGCTCTTGCGGCGCACGCCCGCGGTATCGATGAGAATGAACTTGCGCTCATCCCTCTCGAACGGGACGAAAATGCTGTCGCGTGTGGTGCCCGGTTCGTCGGTCGCGATCACGCGCTCTTCGCCGACCAGGCGATTGATGAGCGTGGACTTGCCGACGTTCGGGCGCCCGATAATGGCAATCCGGATCGAATCTGGATCCGGACGATCGTCACCCAGCGGCGGTGCCACGCCTTCCAGCACGACTTCCATCAGCGTGTCGCAGCCCTGCCGATGCTCGGCAGAAATGGCGACCGGATTGCCGAAGCCGAGCGCATGGAAGTCCGCCGACACCATCTCCGAGTCGAGACCTTCGGCCTTGTTGATCGCCAGCGTGATGGGCTTGCCGGATTTGCGCAGCACCGCGGCAACGAAATGATCTTCGGAAGTCAGCCCGCCGCGCGCGTCGGCGATGAAGATGAGACGGTCGGCCTCTTCCACCGCCTTCTCGGTCTGTCGGCGCATCTGCGCTTGCATGTTGGTCTGCAGGTTCTCGACCACGCCGCCGGTGTCGATGACGACGAAGGGATTGATCTGGTCTCGGCTGTAGCCGTACTGGCGATCGCGTGTGACGCCCGGAACGTCCGCGACTATGGCGTCGCGGGTACCCGTGAGGACGTTGAAGAGCGTCGACTTGCCGACATTCGGCCGACCGACGAGGGCGACGATCGGCAGCATGTCATCAGCCGCGCGGCGTGACGCGGAACGCGGTCAGGTGACCTTTGTCGTTCAGAACGAGCAACGTGTCGCCGGCGAGCTTCGGTGCCGCCGTGACGCGATCGCCGCCACTTTTGCTACGACCGACAATCGTGCCCGTCTCGATGTCGAGCCAGTGCACATAGCCTTCCAGATCCGCGACAGCTACCTGCTTGCCCATCACGGCGGGTGCCGACAGCCGGCGGTGCGCGAGCACCTTGCTGCGCCACAGCTCCACACCCGTGCGGCGACCGATCTTCACGATTTCACCATCGGCGGTGGAGACGTATACGCCGTCTTCATCGGTATCGAGGCCACGATAGCTCGAGACCTCGCGCGACCACCACACCTGGCCCGTGTCACGCGCGAGTCGCGCAATGCGACCCTGAAAGCTCACGGCGTAGATGTCGTCTTCGGCGGCATGCACCGCGGAGTCGATGTCGACGAGACGCTCAAGCTCCGTGCGTCCGCTGGGCGGTGACACCTGCGCTTCCCATGCATCATTGCCGTCCTTGAGATTGATCGCGAGCAGCTTGCCGTTGTCGAAGCCGCATATCACGAGGTCGCCAACGATGACGGGCTCGCCCGTGCCACGCAGCGACAGACGCGGCACCTGCTGCTCCGCGGTCCACAGCGGCTTGCCATCCGCGGACGAGAGACCGTGCAGTCGTCCGTCGACCGAGCGCACGACGACGACACCAGGACCGATCGCCGGCGCAGCGAGGATCTCGCTGTTGACGCGCGTCCTCCATTTCAGCCCACCGCTGGCGGCATCGAGCGCGACCACGTCACCGTAGGCGCCGCCGACCACGACGAGCCCTTCGCCCGTACCCGGACCACCCGCGAGACGCACGCGTGACTTGATGCGCCAGATCTGTTTGCCGTTCTTGATGTCGAACGCCGCCACTTCGCCATCGCTGCCCGCGGCGTACGCCCGCACGTCGTCGGAAGACACGCCCAGCCCGAGCCTCAGCTTCGGTTCGCCTTCCATGCCGATGTCCCAGACACGATCGACGTTGATCGTCGCCTTGATGTCGGTGAGCTCGGCAGGCGGATCGACGTTCTTGTTCTTGCCGCAGGCGCTGAGCAGCGCCAAGGCACAGATGCCGAGCAGAACGAGTAAAGGGTGTGCGCGTTGCATCAGCTTCCCGCCTTGAGATCGTTGATCTTCAACTCGAGCTGGTTCGCGCCAGCGACACCGTTCGCCGGCGCGAACGACTCGGCACCGCGCGCAACGAGAAACTCCTTGAGCGCACCATCGCGATCGCCCTTGGCCAGCAGCGCATCGCCACGTGCCTCCGCATAGCGCGCCGCGAACGCTGAACCCTCGGGCAGCGTACCGAGTGTCTTGATCGCATCATCGCTCTTGCCCTGGCTCGTCTGCACGCGCGCGAGCCGCAAGCGCGCGACGAGCTTCAGCTGCTCGTCCTTGCTCGTGTCCATCACGTTGCGCAGGCGGTCTGCTGCCTTGTCCAGCTCATTCGTGGTGACGAACATGCGTGCCGCCGCGAGTTCCGCAGGACCGACATACGCGGTCGCCGGATGCGCCTTCTTCAGCTCGTCGACCAGGTTGGTCGCCGTGAGGATTTCGCCACGGTCGTAGGTTTCGAGGATGTCCATGTACTTGGTGCCGGCTTCCAGGGCGATACGCTCGTTGCGCGCTTCCCACCAGCGCCAGCCGAACAGCCCAAGCGCGCCGATGGCCAGGCCCGCGACGACAGCGACGCCATTGCGACGCGCCCAGGCCTTCACGGCCTCCCATTGTTCGCCCTCAGTCAGCAGATCATCCACTTCAGTCCCCTCGCAAATCTGCCAGCAGTGCCGGCAATCGTGTCGGCAGCTCGGCAAGAGCGCATTCGCTCTGACCCGCTTCCTGACGTAAAGGTTTCACCGCCGCGATGCCGCGGGCGATTTCATCATCTCCCAGCACCAGCGCCAGCGTCGCCCCGCTCTTGTCCGCTCGCTTGAACTGGGTCTTGAAGCTGCCCCCGCCATGGTTCACTTCCACGGCAAGGCCACCCGGCGCGTCGCGCAGTTGCTCGGCAAGCCTGAGCGCCGTGCGCATGCCCGACGGCCCGCTAGCGATCACATAGACATCCGGGCCGGGTGCCGCAGGCTGCCCGCCCATCTGTACGATGAGTTCCACCACGCGCTCCATGCCGAGGGCGAAGCCGATCGCCGGCACCGTGTCGCCGCCGAGCTGTGCGGTGAGACCATCGTAGCGCCCACCGGAACACACCGCGTCCTGCGATCCCAACGCGTCGGTGATCCACTCGAACACGGTGCGCGAATAGTAGTCCAGTCCACGCACGAGACGTGGATTGACGATGAACGGGATGTCCAGGGCCTCGAGCGCGGCGCGCAATTCGGCGAAGTGCTCGCGCGAAGCGGGATCCAGGTGCTCGGTGAGCAACGGGGCGCCTGCCACGATCTGCTGCATCACCGGATTCTTGCTGTCGAGGATGCGCAGCGGGTTGCCGCCGAGGCGACGCTTGCTGTCTTCATCAAGGGCGCTCTCGTGCCCGCGGAAATAGTCGACCAGGATCTCGCGATACGCCTTGCGTGCCTCGCTCGTGCCGAGCGAATTGATCTGTAACTTCACGCGCGTGAGGCCGAGGCTGCGCCACAGTCGCGCGGTGAGGGCGATAAGCTCGACGTCGATGTCCGGCCCTTCGAAGCCGATCGCCTCCACATCGAGCTGATGGAACTGTCGATAGCGGCCCTTCTGCGGACGCTCGTGCCGGAACATCGGACCGCCGGTCCACAGCTTCAGGCGCGCACCGCGCAACAGACCGTTGCTGATCGCCGCACGCACCACTCCTGCAGTGGCTTCAGGACGCAGTGTGAGGCTGTCACCGCCGGCATCGGTGAAGGTGTACATCTCCTTCTCGACGATGTCGGTGAACTCGCCGATGGAGCGTTTGAAGAGCTCCGTATGCTCGACGATAGGCAGGCGCAGTTCCTGGTAGCCGTACGCGGCAAACACTTCGCGCGCGACTTTCTCGAGCTGCTGCCACGCACCGATCTGCGCAGGCAGCACGTCGTTCATGCCGCGAATCGGCTGTATCTGCATGCTCATCGTTGCGTATTAACCGGTGGGCTGCGCGCGCATGGCGAACCATACGATCAGCGCGAGCACCAGCAATCCAGCGAGCGCTACCGCCGGCCAGAGAAACTTGCGGGGATCGCGCGGCGCCGGAATGTGCGGCGCAGTCTTCAACGGCTCCTCGCCGCTCGCCAGATGCTGCTCGGTGTAGCGCTGCTCGAGCAGGCTGAAGTCCTCGTCGAGAAACTGCGCATAGCGCTTCATGTGCCCCCGTACGTACACGGGGGCGCCGAGCTTGTCGAAGTTTTCCGCCTCGAGCGCATCGATGATCACCGGGTCGAGATGCAGTTTCTCGCTCGTCTGGATCACGGACATGCCGAGCTTTTCGCGCGCGGCACGCAGACGCCTACCGACGAACAGCTCACCAGTGCTGCTCGCCACTTCGGGTTTCGGAGTATCGGTCTCTGTCATTGCATCAGTTCCGGCAGCGCACGCACCTGCGCGGAGTTGGGATAGTCACGACGCAGGCGCCGCGCGTACGACTCGCGCTGCACGCGATCGCCGCGAGCGTTCGCGACGCGCACGCCGAGCAGCAGCAGATCGGGCGATGCGGCCATGGTGAGGAAGTTGTCGATGGTCTTCGAGGCAGCATCGGGTTGCTGCTGATTGAGCTGCAGATCCGCCAGCTGGTACGCGGCTTCCGCATGATTGGGCCGCATGCGCAACGCACGCTCGAACGACGCTCGCGCCTCGTCGAAGCGTTTCACGCCACGCAGACAGACACCCGCGTTGGTGAGCGCCGCCCACGGCGTGCGATACAGACGATCCTGAGAGGCGGCCTCGAAGCGCTTCAGCGCCTCCTCGGTATGTCCGTTGCGGCAAAGGAAAACGGCGAAGTTGTTGGACACTTCGGAGTTGTCCGGAGCCAGGCGCAGCGCCGTGCGGTATTCGTTCTCCGCCTGCTTGGGCTGATTGAGCCGTTCGTACAGATACGCGAGCGCACTGTGCACATCGGCGTTGCGCGGCGCCTGCTTCGCGGCGCGCTCGAGCTTTTCCTTCGCGACGGGGAGATTGTTCTGCTGCATGTATGCGACGCCGAGCTGCATGTTCGCCTGGGCAGCGTCCTTGTCGTTCCTGGCGCCTCCCGAGCCATTCGAAGTGCTGACACACGCGCACAGCAGCAGCGGCGTGAGCCCGAACAGCAACCGGATCATTGTGCCGCCGCCATGCGGCTTTGCAGCTTGTCGCCGAGGCGCACGACGATGCGATCCTCGACCCGACCGACGAGCTGGCCACACGCCGCGTCGATGTCGTCACCGCGCGTCTTGCGCACGGTGGCCATCACGCCGCGCTTGAGTATCTCGTCACGAAAACGCGCGATGACCTCGGGCGGCGAGCATTTGTAGCTCGTGCCCGGGAATGGGTTGAACGGAATGAGATTCACCTTTGCCGGCTGCCCCACAAGCAGCTTTGCGAGTGCGCGGGCCTGCGCGGGAGAATCGTTGACGCCATCGAGCATCACGTACTCGAACGTGACGCTGCGGCCGTTCTGTTCATCTATGTAGTGCCAGCACGCCTCAAGCAGTTCCTTTATCGGGTGCTTGCGATTGATCGGCACGAGCTGGCTGCGCAATTCGTCGTCCGGTGCATGCAACGAGACGGCGAGCGCGAGATTGGTCTCTTCCGCGAGCTTGTAGATCTGCGGCACGAGTCCCGAGGTGGACAGCGTGACCCGGCGTCGCGAAATGTCGAAACCGAAGTCATCCATCAGGATGCGCACCGCGGGCAGGACGTTGCGGAAGTTCGCGAGCGGCTCGCCCATACCCATCAGCACAACGTTGCTGATGATGCGATCGTCACCCGCCTTGAAACCCAGCTCGCGGTTCGCGAGCCATACCTGGCCGACGATCTCCGCCGCGGTGAGATTGCGATTGAAGCCCTGCTGCGCCGTCGAGCAGAACGTGCAGTCCATCGCGCAGCCCACCTGCGAGGAGATGCACAGGGTGCCCCGGTGATCCTCCGGGATGAACACCATCTCGAAGCCCTGGCTCGAATCCGCGCGCAGCATCCACTTGCGCGTGCCGTCGCTCGACATCTGGCAGGTGACGATCTCGGGCAGCTTCGCTTCGGCCTGTTCGCTCAGTTGCCCGCGAAACTCTTTCGCGAGATCCGTCATTTGCGCGAAGTCGTTCACGCCGCGCTTGTACAGCCAGTGCATGAGCTGCCGCGCGCGGAACGCCTTCCCGCCCTGGGCCACGCACCACTCTTCGAGCTGCGTGCGCGTGAGGCCGAGAAGGTTGAGCTTTTCCATGGGACTGCGGGAATTTCAGCGCGGACAGAGGTCCGAACTGGCGAAGAAGAACGCGATCTCGTTTTTCGCGTTGTCCACACTGTCCGAGCCGTGCACGACGTTGTGCTCGATGCTCTCGGCAAGATCCGCGCGAATCGTGCCGGCAGCGGCCTTCTTCGGATCCGTCGCGCCCATGAGATCACGATGCCTGAGCACCGCGTTCTCGCCTTCGAGTACCTGCGCGATGACGGGACCGGAGGTCATGTAGCGAACGAGGTCACCATAGAAGCCGCGCTCCTTGTGGACCGCGTAGAACGCCTCGGCCTGCTTCTGCGACAGCTGCAACATCCGGGCACCGACGATGACGAGTCCGGCTTTCTCGAACCGGCAATAGACTTCGCCGATCAGGTTCTTGCCAACGCCATCGGGCTTGATGATCGACAGGGTGCGCTCGAGCGCCATCGGGAACCTCCGCTGAAAAAGTGCGGAATTCTACCCGGTTTCTAGACGCTGAACGATTCGCCGCAGCCGCATTCGCCACGCACGTTGGGGTTCTGGAAGCGGAACGCCTCGTTGAGGCCTTCCTTGACGAAATCCACGGTGGTGCCGTCGATCAGCTTCAGGCTGTCGGGGTCGACGAACACTTTCACCCCGCTCGCCTCGAAGACCACGTCCTGGCTGCGCACGTCATCCGCGTAGTTGATGACATAGGCGAATCCCGAGCAGCCCGTCTTGCGCACTCCCAGTCGCAAACCGGCTCCCCGGCCGCGAGCGGCCAGGAAGGTTTTGACACGCTCGGCAGCGGACGGTGTGAGGGAAATGGCCATTTTGCTCGCTTCTCCAGCTTCGCTTCGATACTACACGCATGCACGCAAGGCATCTTCGATCACCAGCAGGCGCCCGAGCTTCTCAATCGGTACCTGCCCCTGCCGTGCCCATTGTTGTGGCGTGCCCGGAACCAGGTCCTCGAACGATCGGCCCGCCAGCTGGGGCGCCAGCCATTCGCAGACGGCCTGAGTATGCGGGCAGGCATACAGCTGGAAGCGTGCGGCCTTCACGCCTCGATCAGCATCGCGCAGCAGCAGCCAACGGACCCAGGTGCCGGTGCTTTCGGCCCCTGCCTCACCGACGCTGACCTCGCTGCTCCAGTCAGAGATGGGGGCCGGTTCGGCCGGCGACAAGCCACGCAAGCGTAAAATCTCGCGCCTTGTAGCGAAAATGGCGCGATCAACGTCAATTTGTGTCGAAAAACGGCCGAAACTGTAGCGAAGTGAGCTCTGCGCGAGCTCGTTTTTCCTGCCGAGCGCGCGCAGGACAAAGGAGGGCTCGGCACTGGCGGAGTTGCACGCCGAGCCGGTGGATACGGCCAGCTCGGCGAGGCTGGTGAAGAGGTTCTCCCCCTCCACCCCCGCGAACGACAGGTTGAGAATCCCTGGCAGACGGCGCGTGGCGTGCCCGTTCAGGAGCGCGCCGGGCAGGTCGAGCAGCCCACGCAGGAGTCGATCGCGCAGCCCGGCGATGCGCGTGGAATCCGCGTCGCCCTCTGCTGCCGCCAGCTCGCAAGCGGTGCCGAAACCGATCACCTGGTGGAGTGGCAGCGTACCGGAGCGCAGGCCCCGCTCGTGTCCGCCGCCGAACACGATGGGCTGCAGGCGCGGGCGCACGTGGGGGGCGACATACAGCGCTCCGATGCCCTGCGGTCCGCACAGCTTGTGCGCGGTGAAGGAGAGCAGATCGATGCCGCCGACAGCCAGCGGAATCTTGCCGGCGCTCTGCGCCGCATCGACGTGCAGCAGCACACCGAGCTCGCGACACAGTGCGGCTATGGGCTCGAGGTCTTGCACCACGCCCGTCTCGTTGTTGGCGTGCAGCATCGACAGGAGCAGCGTGCCAGGGGCTAGCGCCGTGCGCAACGCGGCGAGATCGAGCACGCCGTCTGCAGCGGGTGTGAGCCAGGTGACGCGCGCACCGCGCTTCTCGAGCTCGCGCAGTGGATCGAGAATCGACTTGTGCTCGGTGCGCAGGCTGACGAAATGCGCATGCGCGTCGGCGCGTGCGGCGATTCCCAGTATTGCGAGGTTGTTCGACTCGGTGGCGCCCGAGGTGAACACGATGCATTCGGGCGCGGCGCCGACCAACGCCGCAACCTGCGCGCGCGCTGCTGCGACGCGTTGCGCCGCTGCACGGCCCGCTGCGTGCGCGGACGCTGCGTTGCCATACCCGGCAGCGAGCGCCTCCTGCATCACCGCCGCGACACGCGGATCGACCGGCGATGTGGCCGCGTAGTCCAGATAGGTGACGGTTTCGTTCACTCGTCGCGCGGGCTGCCGGCGATGCGGCGTTTGCTCTGCACTGCAGTGAGAATGCCGCGCAGGATGTTCACCTCGTTGAAGTCGAGCTCGGCGCGCTGCAGGAAACGACGGATGCGGTTCATCAGGTTGGCGCCGCTGGGCGTGCGATCGCGAAAATCGATCTCGACGAGGACGCGCTGCAGATGCTCGTACAGGCGCTCCATGTCCTCGGGCGCGGCGAGCGCCGTGGGTGCGATCGCCGGCACGCGTGACGGCAGGTTGCGCGCCATCATGATCTCGTAAGCGATCACCTGCGCGGCCTGCGCGAGGTTCAGCGATTCGTACTCCGGGTTCGCAGGGATGCGCAGCAGCACGTGCGCGGCTGCGAGTTGTTCGTTGCTGAGTCCGCTGCGCTCGTTGCCGAACAGCACCGCCACGGGCTGCGGATTGTCCTGCACGGTCGCGACGATCCGCGCCGCGGCAGCGCGCACGTCGAGCACGCGGAAGTTCTGGTCGCGCTCGCGCGCGGTGGTCGCAAATACCAGTCCGCAGCCCGCGAGCCCGTCGGCGAGCGTGGGCACCACGCGTGCGGCGGCCAGCACATCGTCCGCACCCGAGGCGCGTGCGACGGCCTCCGGATCGGGAAACTGGCGGGGGGCCACGAGCACGAGGTCATTGAGTCCCATGTTCTTCATGGCGCGTGCGACAGCCCCGATATTTCCGGGGTGTGAGGTGTCAAGCAGCACGAAACGGACGGGCAGAAACTGCATTTCGCGGCTATTCTAGAGCACTGCCAGGGCACTCTCGCTGCCCCTTGGGTTATTTGTCATGCATGCATTCGTCAATACCGCGATTCGCGCTGCGCGTCGTGCGGGTGAAGTCATCGTTCGCGGTCTCGCGCGCTTCGAAGGGCTCACCGCCACCAGCAAAGGCGTCAACGACTACGTCACGGAGGTCGACAAACAGGCCGAGGCCGAGGTCATCGACATCCTGTATCGCGCCTACCCGCAGCATTCTTTCCTTGGTGAGGAAGGTGGCTACAGGGGCAGCAGTGACACCGTGTGGATCATCGATCCGCTCGACGGCACGACGAATTTCATTCATGGCTTCCCGCATTTCGCCGTTTCCATTGCCTGCATGCATCGCGAGCGCCTCGAGCACGCGGTGATCTACGATCCCATGCGCCAGGAGATCTTCCACGCATCCGCCGGTGCCGGCGCTTATCTCGAGAACAAGCGCATTCGCGTGACCAAGGCGCGCGGACTGCAGGACTCGCTCATCGCGACCGGTTTTCCGTACAGCGACAACCTCGTGCACATCGACGCGTACCTCGCGATGCTCAAGACAGTGATGAGCACCACCGCCGGCCTGCGTCGTCCCGGCGCCGCATCCCTTGATCTGGCCTATGTCGCCTGTGGCCGCGTGGATGCGTTCTTCGAGATCGGCCTGAAGCCGTGGGACACCGCCGCCGGCACGCTGCTCGTCACCGAGGCTGGCGGCATGGTCGGCACACTCGATGGCAGCCAATACCGTCAGGGCGGCAACATCTGCGCAGGCACACCGCGCGTGTATGGCGCGCTGCTCGATGCGATCAACCCGCATCTCCCCGAAGCGCTGCGCAATGAGCCGCAGCGACCGATCGTCCCCCAATCGCCCTATTCCCAGGCAGCAGTGCCGAAGTCCGAGTGACCATGCAAGCAGAAGCCGACGCCGTTCCGTTCACCGAACTCGGCCTCTCGGAAACCGTGATCCGCGCTGTAAAGGCGATCGGATATGAGTCCGCATCGCCCATCCAGGCCGCGACCATTCCCGCGCTGCTCGAAGGCGCCGACATCCTGGGTCAGGCACAGACCGGCACCGGCAAGACCGCCGCATTCGCGTTGCCCATCCTCTCGCGACTGGATCTCAAGCTGAAAGCGCCGCAGGCGCTCGTGCTCGTACCGACCCGAGAGCTGGCGATACAGGTGGCTGAAGCATTCCAGAAGTACTCCGCCGGCACGAACGGTTTCCACGTGCTGCCGATCTACGGTGGACAGAGCTATATTCCTCAGCTCAACGCGCTGAAGCGTGGCACGCATGTGATCGTGGGCACACCGGGGCGCATCATCGATCATCTCGAGCGCGGCACCCTGAAGCTCGATGGCATCCGCACCGTCGTCCTCGACGAAGCCGACGAGATGCTCGCCATGGGTTTCGCCGATGCGATGGATGCGATCCTCTCGCAGACTCCACCCGAGAAGCAGGTTGCGCTGTTCTCTGCGACGATTGCACCGAACATCCGCCGCATCGCGCAGCGGCATCTGCGCAACCCGCGCGAGATCGTGATCAAGGGCAAGACCGGCACCGCTGCCAACATCAAACAGTCGTACTGGATGGTGAGCGGGATGCACAAGCTGGACGCGCTAACGCGCATCATCGAGGTGTCCACGTTCGATGCGATGCTTGTATTCGTGCGCACGAAACAGTCCACGGTCGAGCTCGCCGAACGCCTGCAGGCGCGCGGTTTTGCTGCTGTCGCGCTCAACGGCGACATCCAGCAGACGGTGCGCGAACGCACGGTCACGCAGCTGAAGGCCGGCAAGATCGACATTCTCATCGCCACCGACGTCGCCGCGCGCGGCCTGGATGTCGAGCGCATCACGCACGTCGTGAACTTCGACGTGCCTTACGACACCGAATCGTACGTGCATCGCATCGGCCGCACGGGACGTGCCGGGCGCAGCGGTGAGGCGATCCTGTTCATCGCACCACGCGAGCGTAATATGTTGCGGCTCATCGAGCGCGCGACACGCCAGACCATCGAGCCGCTGACTTTGCCCAGCGTCGATGACGTCAACAGCCGTCGGCTCGCGAAGTTCAAGGCACGCATCGGCGAGGCAGTGACCAGCAATCCCGGGGATTTCTATCGCAAGGCCGTGCAGGAAGTCGCACTCGAGACGGGCGCCGACCTCCTCACTGTCGCCGCCGCGATTGCCTCACTGGTGGAAGGTAACGCACCGGTGCAGGCGACACCGCACGTCGAGACGCGAGCCGAGACCACGCGCCGCGCGGATTCCCCGGAGCGCGATCTCGAAGTGACCGATCCTGCCGCGTTCACTTTCAAGGATGATGGCAAGCAGCTGACGTGGCGCCTGGCCGTCGGCAAACGCCACGGTGTGATCCCCGGCAAC
The DNA here is from genome assembly GCA_039929265.1 of Steroidobacteraceae bacterium. GTDB lineage: Bacteria > Pseudomonadota > Gammaproteobacteria > Steroidobacterales > Steroidobacteraceae > ZC4RG30. Next base: position 19,522 of record JBDSRN010000184.1, read on the forward strand.
ATCGTCGGTGCGATCGCCAACGAGGCGAAGCTGCACGGCTCGCAGATCAACGGCGTGGACATCCGAGTGGATCACACGCTGGTGCGCCTGCCAGCCAATGTACCGGCCCCGGTGATCGAACGATTGTCGCAAGTGATCGTGCGCGGACAGGCCCTCAGTCTGCAGATGGCGGAGGTGCAGATGTCGCGCGGCAAGCCCAAGGGCGCACACCGGAAAGGTGGCCGCTAACCAGCAGTTCACCCCCCCAGGTAGGCGCTGCGCACTTTCGGGTCACCGCGCAGCGTGGCGGATGCGTCCTGAAGGATGATGCGGCCGGTCTCCATCACGAAACCATGGCTGGAGATTTCCAGCGCGAGATTCGCGTTCTGCTCCACCAGCAGGATCGTGATGCCACGCGTGCGGTTGATCTCCACGATCTGCGCAAAGATGGCTTTCACCAGCATCGGCGCGATGCCGAGCGATGGCTCGTCGAGCATCAGAAATTTCGGCTTCCCCATCAGCGCGCGACCGATGGCGAGCATCTGCTGCTCACCGCCCGACAGCGTGCCCGCAATCTGCTTCTCGCGCTCCTGCAGTCGCGGAAAAACGCTGAAGACGTAGTCGCGCTCCTGTCTGATTGCGGCCGCGTCGCGCTGCAGGTATGCGCCCATCATCAGGTTCTCGTGCACGCTCAGGTTCGCGAAAACCATGCGACCTTCGGGCACTTGACACAGCCCGCGCGCGACGATCTTGTGCGCAGGCAACTCATCGATGCGCTCGCCTTCGTAGATGATGCTGCCTTCCTGCGCGCGGATGAGGCCAGACACGGTACGCAGCGTTGTGCTCTTGCCGGCGCCGTTGCTGCCGATGAGCGTGACGATGCTGCCGTGCGCCACGCTGAGCGAAATGTCGTGCAGCGCCTTGATCGCGCCGTAGCTGACGCTGATGTTCTGAATCGTCAGCATTCAGGCTGCCGCTTCGTCGCCAAGATAAGCTTCGATGACCTTGGGATTGGCGCGCACGTCGGCGGGCGAGCCTTCGGCGATCTTCACGCCGTGATCGAGCACGACGATGCTGCCGCACATTCCCATCACCAGCTGCATGTCGTGCTCGACGAGCAGCACGGCGATCTGGAACTCGTTCTTCACGAACTGGATGAGCCGCTTCAGCTCGGCCTTCTCCGTGGGATTCATGCCTGCGGCAGGCTCATCAAGCAGCAGCAGTTTCGGGCGCGTCGCGAGCGCCCGCACGATCTCGAGGCGGCGCTGACTGCCGTACGGCAGGCTCCTGGCAGGCTCGTCAGAGACGCGCGCAAGGTCGAATATCTTCAGCAGTTCCGTGGTGCGCGTCGCAATCTGGCTCTCTTCGAGATGAAACGATGGCGGCCTCAGCAGCGATGCGATCGAGTGATTCCTGAGATGCAGATGGAACGCGACCCGTACGTTGTCGAACACGCTGAGCGACGAGAACAGCCTGATGTTCTGAAACGTGCGCGCAATGCCGAGCCTGGTAATCTGGAATGGCTTCAGTCCCACCAGCGACTGGCCGCCGAAACGGATGTCGCCGGAAGTCGGGCGGTAGACGCCGGTGATGAGATTGAAGACACTGGTCTTGCCGGCGCCGTTGGGCCCGATGAGCGCAGTAAGGGAGCCGTCCGCGATTTCCGCGCTGAGATCGCCGACCGCGGTGAGTCCGCCGAACGTCAGCGTGCAGTGGTCCAGCTCGAGCAGCGGCGCGCCCATCATGCGCTCCGGCGCCGCGGCAGCGACCATGTGAACAGGCCCTGCGGACGCAGAATCATCAGCACGATGATGAGCAGCGAATACAGGATCATGCGGAAGTCGCCGAACTGGCGCAGCCATTCGCCCAGTACGGTGAGCAGTATCGCCGCAATGATCACGCCGCCGGTGTTGCCCATGCCGCCGAGGATCACCATCACGACGATCTCGATGGAACGATCGAAGCCGAAGCCAGAGGGCACGATGAAATTTCGGAAGTGTGCGTACATGCCTCCGGCCAGACCGGCGAAAAAGGCGCCGACCAGGAACGCGGTGATCTTGTAGCGCGTAGTGTTGATACCCATGGCTTCGGCAGCAATCTCGTCGTCGGCGACGGCGATGAAGCCCCGGCCATAAGTCGAATTCACCATCGTCCACACAACGTACACGGCGATCGCGGCGAGCCCGAAGGTCCAGAAGAAATTGGTGTAACTGGGGATGCCGATAAGCCCACGCGCGCCGCCCACCGCATCGATGTTCTGCAGCACGACACGAATAATTTCGCCGAAACCGAGCGTGACGATGGCGAGATAGTCGCCTTTCAGGCGCAACGAAGGCACGCCGACGATGAGGCCTGCGAGCGCCGCCGCGATACCGCCGGCCGTGAGCGCCAGCGCGAACAGCAGCCACTCCTGGCCCGCGAGGGCCGGCAGCAGCACGACACCGTATGTCGCCGTGAGCATCGCCGCCGAATACGCGCCGATCGCCATGAAGCCGGCGTGGCCGAGCGAGAACTGCCCGGTGTATCCGTTGATCAGGTTGAGACTCACCGCGAGCGTGATGTTGATGCCGCAGCTTACCGCGATGTCGAGGAAGTACGGGTTGTAGCTGGCGGAGAAGAAGCCGATGACGCCGATCACGGCCAGCGCGCCCAGCAATGCGAGTTGCGAGCGCGAGAGCATCAGACCTTCTCCGCGTTGCGCTTGCCGAGCAGCCCGGTGGGGCGGAACAGCAGGATGAGGATCAGCACGCCGAATGCCACGGCATCGCGATAGGTGGAGCCACCGAGCGCGACGACGGCGGTCTCGACGAGCCCGAGCACCACGCCGCCGAAAGCCGCGCCGGCAATATTGCCGATCCCACCGAGCACCGCGGCGACGAACGCCTTCACGCCTGGGATCGTGCCCATCAGCGGATCGATCGACGGGTAGTTCGATGCGTACAGGATGCCCCCGGCCGCGGCGAGCGCAGACCCCAGCGCGAACGTGAACGAGATTACGCGGTCGTTGTTCACCCCCACCAGCGAAGCCGCGGTGGGGTTGAACGACAGCGCGCGCATTGCCGTGCCGATGCGCGTGCGCAGCACGATGTACTGCAGCACAAACAGCAACAGGATCGTCACCACGAACACGGTGATCTGGGCGCTGGATACCACGAGCCCGCTCTCGAACTGGTAGTAGCGCAGCGGAAACAACGCGGGGAACGACTTCGGGTTCGCGCCGAAGATGCGCTGGCCCACGTTCTGCAGGAACAACGACACGCCGATCGCGGTGATGAGGACAGTCAGCGTGGAACGTCCGCGCAGAGGACGGTACGCGAGCTTCTCGATGATCACACCGAGCAGGGCACAGATCGCCATCGCGCCCAGCAGCACGACAATGCCGGCAAGGATCGATGCGGAGGGAAAGTAGCGCGCGAGGTAGTAACCCGAGAACGCGCCGATCATGAAGATGTCGCTATGCGCGAAGTTGATGAATCGCAGCACTCCGTACACCATCGTGTACCCGAGTGCGATCAACGCGTAGATGGCTCCCAGCGCCAGTCCGTTGATGAGTTGCTGCAGCAGCTCCGTCACGGCATGCGCTGCGTCAAGGAGCGATGGTTTCGACGTACTCGAACTTGCCATCCTTCACGGTGATGATCACGGCGGGCTTGGTTGCATCACGCCTGGCATCGAGCGTGGTGGCACCGGTGGCCCCGGGGAAATCCTTCGTCGCGGCGAGGGCTTCGCGCAACTTCGGGCCCTCGGTGGATCCGGCACGCTTGATCGCGTCGGCGAGGACCATCGCGGAGTCGTAGCCGAGGGCCGCCATCGCGTCTGGCTTCTCGCCGTACTTCGCCTGGTAGGCGGCGACGAACTTCGTCGCACCCGGCTCGGTGCTCTCGGCGGAGAAATGCGTGGAGTAGTACGTGCCTTCGAGCGCCTTGCCCGCAATCTGCAGCAGCTCGGGCGCTTCCCAACCGTCGCCGCCGAACAGTGGCACGTTGATGCCGAGCTGACGAGCCTGCGCCACGATCAGGCCTGCGTCAGTGTAGTAGCCGGGCACGAAGATCGCGTCGGGTTTCGTGTTCTTTATGACGGTGAGCTGCGCCTTGAAATCCTTGTCGCCGCCCGTGTACTTCTGCTCGGACACGATCTGTCCCGTTGCGGAAAAGGTATCACGAAAAAATTGCGCAAGGCCGATGCTGTATGGCGCGGCCACGTCGGAGAAAATCGCGACCTTTTGTGCCTTCAACGTGCGCTTCGCGAACTCGGCGAGCAGCTTGCCCTGGAACGGATCGATGAAGCAGACGCGGAATATGTAGTCCCCGGTTTCGGTGACCTTCGGATTCGTGGACGACGGCGAGATCATCGGAATCTTGTTCGACTGGGCGATCGGTGCGGCCTCGAGCGAACGACCGGATGCGACCTCGCCGAGAATCGCGACGACTTTGTCGCGCGTGATCAGCTTCTTCGCAATCGTCGCGGACTCGCCCGGCGTGCTGCGATTATCTTCGAAGATGAAATCGATCTTCTTGCCAAGAATGCCACCGGTCGCATTGAGCTCTTCGATCGCGAGCACAGTGCCCTTGTGCGACGACTGGCCGAAGGCGGCTTCCTTGCCCGTGAGCGAAGCGAACTCGCCGATCTTGATGGTGTCGCCACTTGCAGCCGTGTCGCCGGACTTCTGCCCACATGCAGTCAGCAACGCAGCGCCGATGCACAGTGCAGCCAGGACTTTGAATCGAATGTGGCTCATGGGGAAGTCCGTGATCTTGTTGATGATTGCGCGCGAGTACGTGCGCTTGAATGTAGCACGCATGAACGCAGACGTAACCGGGCCGCCTTTTGCGCAGGAATGAGGTGGCCCGGGCCCTGCCGCAGGGTCGACCACGGCGCCGGTCTAGTGCTTCGCGCCCCTGTGCGAGTCCAGGAGCTTGCGGAGCCGCAGATTCACCATCTCGACGCCAACCGAGAACGCCATGGCGAAGTACAGATAACCCTTCGGAATATGGAAATGCAGTCCCTCGCCCATCAGCGCGAAACCAACCAGGATGAGGAACGCGAGCGCCAGCATCTTGATGGTCGGATGCCGGTCGACGAACTCGGAGATCGCGCCGGACACCAGCATCATCACGAGCACAGCAACAATGATGGAGGCAACCATCACCGGCACCTGATCGGGCGTCGCGAGCCCGACTGCGGTGAATACCGAGTCGAGCGAGAACACGATGTCGATGACAGCGATCTGCACGACGATCACGACGAAGCTGGAGAACACGCGCGCGCTCGTGGGCGTTTCCGCACCTTCGAGCGTGTGGTGGATCTCAAGCACGCTCTTCGCGAGCAGGAACAGGCCTCCGAGGAACAGAATCAGGTCACGGCCCGACACGTCCTGGCCGAAGATCTCGAACCAGGGCTTCGTGAGCCGCATCAACCAGACGATCGAGAACAGCAGTGCAATGCGCGACAGCATCGCCAATGCCAGACCGATGATGCGCGCCTTCTCACGTCGCTCCGGCGGCAGGCGCCCAACGAGAATGGAGATGAAGATGATGTTGTAGATGCCGAGCACGATCTCGAGCGCCGACAGTGTGGCAAACGCGATCCACGCAGTCGGATCGGAAAGCAGATCTATCATGCGAACCGCCCAATGGCCGGATCAGGGCAGATTGTCAGTCGCCTTGCGCGTAAGGGTGGGAAACACATGCTCTGCCTTTAGCCCACAGTCCAGCGCGATTGCGCTGGAAATGTAGATGGACGAATAGGTACCCGCGATGATGCCGATAAGCAGCGCTTCTGAAAAGCCGCGCAGCACCGGACCGCCCAGGAACAGCAACGCCACCACAACGATCAAGGTCACAACCTTCGTCATGATTGTGCGCGACAGCGTCTGGTTGATGGACTGGTCAAGCACCAGTGCGGGCGCGAGGCGGCGATTGGCCTCGAAGCGCTCGCGAATGCGATCGAACACGACGACGGTGTCGTTCAACGAGTAGCCAATGACCGCCAGGATGGCCGCCACCACCGCCAGGTCGAACGGCGTTTGCGTCACGGAGAACACGCCAATCACGAGAATAGGGTCGTGCAGGACGGCGAAGATGGCACCGAGCGACAGGCGCCAGGTGTGGAAACGCAGCCAGATATAGATGCTGATCAGCAGCAACGTGAGGCTGAGCGCCCAGATGGCGCTGGTACGCAGCTCATCCCCCACCTGCGGACCCACCACGTCGAGCTGCATGATCTGCGCGCCCGGATCGATGGACTTCAATATGTCGTCGACCTTCGCCTGGATCTCGGGGCCACTCTGCTTCGCATCGGGCGGCAGGCGGATCGCGATGTCGCGCGAGGAGCCAAAGTTCTGCACCTGCGCCTCGTGGAAGTTCGCCGCCTCAAGTCGCGAGCGGACCTCGTCGACCGGCGCAGTACCGGGGAACGTGGCCTCGACGCTGACACCACCGGTGAAATCGATCGCTTCGTTGAGGCCGCGCGTGAAGAACGACACGAACGAAATGAGCATCAGCACGATTGACAACCCGTACCACAACTTGCGCGTGGCCATGAAAGGGAAGTTGGTCGGCTTGTGGAAGAACTCCATGATTTTTCCCAGTTCCAGACTAGATGTGCAGCTTGGCGGGCTTGCGCGTACCGCCGTACAGCAAGGTCAGGAGCGCGCGGCTGCCCATCAACGAGGTGAACATCGAGGTTGCGATACCAAGCGTGAGCACGACGGCGAAGCCGCGGATCGGTCCGGTGCCGAACACCCACAGCACCAGGCCCGCGATTATCGTCGTGACGTTCGAATCCGCGATGGCCGAAAACGCCTTCTCAAAGCCCGCGCGGATGGCCGCCTGCGGTGTCACGCCATTGCGCAGTTCTTCACGGATGCGCTCGTAGATCAGCACGTTCGCGTCGACCGCCACGCCGACGGTGAGCAAGATGCCGGCTATGCCGGGCAGCGACAGCGCGGAGCCCATCATCGACAGCAAGGCGGTGAGCAGCACCACGTTTGCGAGCAGTACCAGATCCGCGATGAGGCCGAATATCTTGTAGTAGATCGCCATGAAAGCGAACACGCCGAGCATTCCCACGAGCAGCGCCTTGACGCCCTTGTCGATGCTCGCCTGGCCGAGGCTCGGGCCAATCGCGCGTTCCTGAATGTTCACCAGCGGTGCCGCGAGCTGACCGGAGCGCATCAGCAGCGCGAGCTCGCGCGCTTCGCTCTGCGTCAGGCCGGTGATCTCGAAGCTGTTGCTGAACACGCCCCGGATCGTCGCGTTGCTGATGATTTTCTGCGTGATCACCTGGCGCGTCACTTTCTCGCCGTTGATAGTGCTGGTCTGCTGCGTCTGCTCGACCAGTACGACCGCCATGTTCTTGTTCACATTGGCGCGCGTGGTCTTGAACATCTCTTCCGCCGCGGCGGCGTCCAGCTTCACCGACACCGCAGGACCGTTCTGCGACGTCGTCGAAGTTGCATCGATGAGCTGATCGCCCGTGGCGATGATGTCGCGCTTGAGCAGCAGCGGACGCCCGCCATCCTCTAAGTACAGCTTGGAACCCAGCGGCGCGCGACCACGCTGCTGCGCCTCCACCGGATTGTTCTGCATGTCCACGAGCCGGAATTCCAGCGTCGCGACCTTGCCCAGAATATCTTTCACCTCGGCCGAGTTCTGCACGCCGGGGAGCTGCACGTTGATGCGGTCCGCGCCCTGCTTCTGCACGATGGGCTCGGACACACCCAGCTCGTTGACGCGATTGCGCAGCGTCGTGATGTTCTGCTGGATGGCGTACTCCTGACGCGCCTTCAGCTGCGCGGGCGTCAGCAGCGCTTCGATGAAGCGGTTCGCGCCGACCTCGGTCACGGAGTAGGTGAGATCGGGAACCGCCTTGGCGAGCGTGGCGCGCGCGGCCTGCGCATCGGTGCCGGCAGGCAGCGAAACACGCAGCGTGTTGGGACGGTCGGAGCCCTGCGACGCGACGACGGCGACATCCGTGTAAGCCAGCTTCTCGGCCGACAGCGCGCGACGGAAGATCTGCTCGTTGGCGGCGAGCAGCTGATCCACCGCTCCATCGACGTCCACCTGATAGAGCAGATACAGCCCACCGCGCAGATCCAGGCCGAGCGGCATTGGGCGCAGCCCCACCTTGCGCAGCCACTCCGGTGCACGCGAGGCACGTGTCAGCGCCGTGACGTAATCATTGCCGAGACCTTCATTGACTGCATCGCGTGCCTGCAACTGCGCCGGTACCGCGCGGAACAGCACCATGAGGCGGCCGTTGTCGATATACGAGCGCGTGAACGCGACCTGCTTGCCGGTGAGGAAGTCCTCCACCGACTTCTGCGCCGTCGCATCGATTGGCGCGCGATCCTTGCGTGCGATCTGCAGGGCATCGTCTTCGCCGAAAAAATTCGGCATTGCAAACAGCAACGCGAACAGCGTCACCAGCAGGATCAGCCAGTATTTCCAGCGCGCGTATTCGAGCATTGCTCAGGCGCTCTTGTAGGTGCCTTTCGGAACCAGTGAAGTTATCTGGTTGCGCTGGAGCTTGATGCGTACGTTGTCCGCGATCTCGACGGTGATGAAGTTGTCACCGATGTCGCTGATGCGCCCGAGGATGCCACCGGCGGTCACTACTTCGTCGCCCACTGCCAGCTTCGCGAGCATGGCCGAATGTTCCTTGGCGCGCTTCTGTTGCGGACGGATCAGCAGGAAGTAGAACACGACCACGAAGACGACCAGAATCAGGATCTGGGAGTAGCCGGGCTGCGCACCACCAGAAGCCTGCGCGTACGCGGCGGGAATCAGATCATTCATTGCACGAACCTCTCGTGGCCCCGGTTGTGCCGGGTGTTGATCAGGAGCAGTCCGGGGGTCACCGGACCCACCCGAAAGTGGGAAAAATTGGCCGCGTATTATGCCACAGGCCCGGTCGCCGACCGGAACTCACGGGTAAAGGCGGCAAACCGCCCCACCTCCAGCGCTTCGCGGATGCGGCGCATGAGGTCCAGGTAGAAATACAGGTTGTGGATGGTGTTCAGCCGCGAACCGAGGATCTCGTTGCAGCGGTCCAGGTGGCGCAGGTAGGAACGGGAATAATTGCGGCAGGTATGGCAGCCGCAGGCCGCATCCAACGGCCCGGTATCGCACTGGTGGATCGCATTGCGGATGTTGAGCACCCCTGTGGAAGTGAACAAGTGCCCGTTGCGGGCATGGCGCGTGGGCATGACGCAGTCGAACATGTCGATGCCACGCTCCACTGCCGCGACCAGGTCCTCGGGCCGGCCTACTCCCATGAGATAGCGCGGACGGTCCTCCGGCATCACGGGGGTCAGACCTTCGAGGGTGCGCAGGCGCTCCTCTTCCGGCTCACCCACCGCTAGTCCGCCGATCGCATAGCCCGGGAAATCGATCGCCTGCAACGCCGCGAAAGACTCCAGGCGCAGCCCGGCGTGGGTGCCGCCCTGGATGATTCCGAACAGCGCGCCGGCGGGGACCTCGTCCGTGCGGCCGTAGTAATGGGCATGGCAGCGCTTTGCCCAGCGCATCGAACGCTGCATCGAGTCGCGTGCCACGGCTTCAGTGGCGGGCCAGGGCGTGCAGTCGTCGAAGGCCATCGCGATGTCGGAGCGCAGCGCCTGCTGCACGTCCATCGAATCCTCGGGGGTGAGTCGAACCTCGCTCCCGTCGATCGGTGACCTGAAGCGCACGCCCTCCTCGCTGATCTGGCGCAGCTTCGCGAGGCTGAACACCTGAAAGCCGCCCGAGTCGGTGAGGATCGGTTTATTCCAGTGCATGAAACCGTGCAGGCCACCGTGCGCGCGAATCACCTGTGTGCCCGGGCGCAGCATCAGGTGAAACGTATTGCCGAGAATGATCTGCGCACCGATGCCCTCGAGCTCCTCGGGCGTCATCGCCTTCACGGTGCCGTAGGTACCGACGGGCATGAACGCCGGCGTTTCGATGGTCCCGCGCGGCAGTTGCAGGGTGCCGCGGCGCGCCGCGCCTTCGCGCGCGCGCACGGTGAAGCGTGCGCCTTCATGGATGGAACTCATGGTGCGCAGTATGCCTTCAGCGCGCTGCGCGCATTCAGCGCCCCGCCTTTCTGCAGCGGATGCGTGGAGGCGAGCAGGCGCAGATTTCTCAAATTGCCCCGTGAGGGTTGCCGTCAAATCCCAGCAGCATCGCATCGCCATAGCTGAAGAATCGGTACCGCTCGCGCACCGCGTGCGCGTACGCGCGCTGGATGCACTCGTGCCCGGCAAACGCGGCCACCAGCATGAGCAGCGTGGATTCGGGCAGATGAAAATTGGTAAGCAGCAGGTCCACGTTGCGGAATCGATAGCCAGGCGTGATGAACAGGCGCGTGTCACCGCTTCCGGCAATCAAAGCTCCATGTGCATCTACGCTGGATTCCAGCGCGCGCGCCGCCGTCGTGCCAATAGCAACGATGCGACCACCCGCCGCGCGCGTGCGTGCCACCGCGGCCACTGTGTTCTGTGGCACTACGTAGCGCTCCGCGTGCATCACGTGCCTGGCGAGGTCATCGACGCGCAGCGGTTGAAAAGTCCCGGCACCGACATGCAGCGTTACGCATGTGTGTGCCACACCGCGCTGCGCGAGCAGCGCAAGCAGCGCCGCGTCGAAATGCAGGCTGGCCGTCGGTGCAGCGACCGCACCCGGCACTCGCGCGAGCACGCTCTGATAGCGCTCGCGGTCCTGCTCGGCGATCCCGCGCGTGATGTACGGCGGCAGCGGCACCTCGCCGAGGCGCTCGCAGAATTCGAGCGCTGGCTGCGGAAACTGCAACTCCCACAGATCGCCTTCGCGTGCGAGCACGTGCAGCGCGCAACCCGCGACGTACACCACGTTGCCCGGCCGCAATGGCTTGCTGGCGCGCGCCTGCACGAGTGCACGGCTGCCTGGCAAGTCGCGCTCGAGCAGCAACTCCACGCGGCCGCCGGAATCCTTGGTGCCGTACAGGCGCGCGGGAATCACGCGCGTGTCGTTGAAGATGAGCAGATCACCGCTCTGCAGCAGCTGCGGCAGATCGAGGATGCTGCGATCGGCCAACGCGCAGATCGCTCGCTCGACTACCAGCATCCGGCTGGCTGATCGCGCAGGGAGCGGTTCCTGCGCGATCAGCTCGGGAGGAAGGATGAATTGAAAGTCGGCACGGCGCACGGGGCGCGCATGTTAGCGCAAGTCTTTGAGCCGGGGGCAGGGCCACCTCGAGCGTGAACAGTGTATCGCTGCTGACACGAACGCAGGATTCGCGTCGCCATCCGGAAGCTTGTCGCCGAAGTGATTGCCACGGCGTTCGAACATCACGTCGCCGCCGGGGTCCTGGAACGTCCGCGCCCTGCCTGGTCCACCGCCCGGCGGCTCGATTCGGCAGCGAGCGAGGTCGCAGCCCCGAGCAGCCCGGGATTGCCGACCCGGCGCAGCATCGAGGCGGATACCGCGGGTGCCACGACCCCAGGTCGCGGCCTGGGTACGACGATCGCCCGCACCCGCCCTGGCGAGGATTTCAGCGGGTATCGGCGGGTGCACGTGTCGTGTCATTGGTGCCTGGATGTTCCGGGGCCCGAAAAGGTCGCAATCGGCGCTGCAATATTTATACTTTCGCCTCCCCCTACCGCGCCGGTGTGGCGGAACTGGTAGACGCAGCAGACTCAAAATCTGCCATGGGCAACCATGTGTCGGTTCGATTCCGACCACCGGCACCATCCTCTTTCTGATGTCCACGTGACAGGCATCAAGTCGTCCGGGCCCCGGTATTCGACATCACGCGGGCTATGCAGCTGAATACACCGCTGATTCCTCGAGCAGGCGAGCTCGGTCATCAAACACGGCAGGATCAGCGTGACGGATACGCAACAGGGAAATGTCGGGTGATGTACGGTTCGGTGACCGCAGGTACGTGCCGGCGCACCGGCGAGTACGTCCTGGTCAACCTGCAGGTGCAGTAGGGGTTCAAACTATCAGCTCGCCGACGGCTACCCGGAGCCTGGTAACAGTCTGTATGCGAAACTGCAGCTCTCCTTCCAGTGAGTGAGGCGCTGTGTTGCCACTGCCCACCTATGCCGATATCGAGCAGGCCGCGACGTCTGGAAGGTCATGCGCATCGCACGCCGGTCCTGACATCCCGCACGCTCGATAAGCGCACGGGGGCGCGCGTGTTCCTCAAATGCGAGAACCTGCAGCGCGGCGGTGCGTTCAAGTTCCGCGGCGCGATCAATGCAATCGCCGCGTTGTCATCCCAGCAGCGCGAGCGCGGCGTGATCGCGTTTTCATCGGGCAATCACGGGCAGGCCATGGCGCTGGCCGGATCGTTGCAGCGCACGCCCGTCACCATCGTGATGCCGCACGACGCGCCAGCGATCAAGCTTGCGGCGACGCGTGGCTACGGCGCGACGGTGCTGCTGTATGACCGTTACACGGAGGATCGCGAGGCATTGGCCCGTGCGCTTGCCAGCGAACATGACCTGACATTGATTCCTCCCTACGATCATCCAGAAGTGCTCGCCGGTCAGGGCACGGCGGCGCGCGAGCTCTTCCGGGAATGCGGCCCACTGGACACGCTCGTTGTCTGCCTCGGGGGTGGCGGGTTGTTGTCCGGTTCCGCCCTGAGCGCCTCCCACTTGGCCCCCAGATGCACTGTTTACGGCGTCGAGCCCGAGACCGGCAACGATGGCCAGCAGTCCTTGCGCGCGGGACACATCGTGCACATAGCTCCGCCTCGTTCGATCGCGGACGGCGCGCTGACGACGCACCTGGGCGAATACACATTTCCCATCATCCAGCGCCACGTAACTGACATCGTCACTGTGCCGGACGCCGCGCTAGTTGCGACGATGCTGTTCCTTGCCGAGCGGCTGAAGATCCTGGTGGAGCCGACGGGGTGTCTGGCGCTCGCAGCGCTGCTGACGAAAGCGCTCCCGATTAGCAACAAGCGGGTCGGTGTGATCCTGAGCGGCGGCAATCTCGATCTCGCGCAATTCGCGCGACTGTCGGCAGAGAACCTCTAGCGCGCCGGCAACCAGAACGAGAACGTGGAGCCCTGTCCTTCGAGGCTCAGGACGGTGACCTCGCCCTCGTGCGCCTCGACGAAAGTCTTGACGATCGCCAGACCGAGACCCGAGATGCCCTCGTGGCTGCCGTCGGCCCCGCCCTTGTCGAACACGGCATCGATCATATCTGGTGGGATGCCTTTACCGTCGTCCTTCACCCAGCACTCGATGCCCTGATCGCCGGCGCGCCGGCGTGCGCCGACGACGACGTGTCCGCGTGGCGTGTACCGGATCGCGTTTGCGATCAGGTTCTGCAGAATGCGCCGCAACAGGTTCGCGTCGGCGTAGATCTCCAGATCCTCCGGGACTGCGTTCGACAGCTCGGTGCTCGCGGTGCCGGCAACCGGATGCAGGTCGTGGATCAGGTTCTCCACCATCGGCCAGAGATCGAGATGGCGCCGCTCGAGCTTGATGCCGACCTCGGTCTGCAGGTTGGTGTTCTCCTCAAGCACTTTCTCGACCAGCTTTTCCAGGTGTTGCACGTTGCGCCGCAAGGCGATGAACATGCGACCCGAATCCGCGCCGACGTGCGCTCCGTAAGTCTCCTGCAGCACGCGACCTGCCATCGAGATCGCATTGAGCGGCGTGCGCAGATCGTGCGCGACGAATGCCAGATACTCCTCGCGCCGCAACAGAACATCCAGCGCGCGGCGTGATGCATACGCCTGCAGGGCGAGACCGATTGCCTGGTCGAACACCCGATTCATGATGCGGAACGGCTCACCCTGCAGGTTCAATCCGTTCGCATCAACGAGGTCGTGGATGCAGCCGCGCAGGATGTTGTACTCCGCGACGACCTCTTCGATGTCGAAGGCGTCCTGCACGCGTTGCAGCCCATGCGCGATCGGGCTCTCGGTCTTGAGGACGTCGGGTATCGAGCGCCCGTCGTCGGAGCGCAGTGATTCAATGAGCTGTTCGAACAACATGGGAAGGTGATCGTTAAGCGTGGGCGTATCGAGCCCGCGTGCGGCCGGCAGCTCGCGCACCTGTGCGCGCCAGGTGGCCATCAATGCGTCGCTATTCGCCTCGAGCAGTGTCGCGATCTTTCTCAGCTCGCCGGTTTGCATGATCCGAGTGTAGCCGGGTTATCGGCGGCAGGCAGCCACGAGGTCGAGCGCGCTCTGATAGCGGGAATTGCGCAGACCGAACGCGCCCATCACGGTGTGGAACAGGTTGTCGTGGGACAGGTTCGCGCTGCGCTTCGCCTTCAGGCAGGCCGGATCGATGCCGGCCCCCGCGCGCCAGCCCTCGGACATCCATAACAGCATCGGCACGTGCTTCTGGTCGCGCGGCGCGAAGGCGTACGGCATGCCGTGCAGATAGATGCCGTTCTCGCCGAGCGACTCGCCGTGATCGGAAACGTAGATCAGGAGCGTGTCCACGCGCGATTCGTTGGCACGCAGCACCTTGATGAGCTCAGCGACGTTGTGATCCGTGTACAGGATCGAATTGTCGTAGGCGTTCACCACTTCATCACGCGTGCAGCGGTCCAGCAGATTCGTCGCGCACGCCGGCTGGAAACGCGCGAATTCGGCAGGATAGCGCTCATAGTATGCTGGTCCGTGGCTGCCGATCTGATGCAACACCACCAGGCTGTCGAGCTTGCGCGGTGCCTGCGTGCCCGCGGCAGCGGCGAGCCGCGCCGCGTCCGCCACCAGCACTTCGTCGTAGCAGAAACTGTTCGGACAGTGCTTCGGATCATCGGCGGGCTGGAATTGTCTGCTGGGCGCGCGCTGGCAGACACCCTTGCAGCCCGCATTGTTGTCGAGCCAGTTCACCACGACACCGCCACTCTGCAGCGCGTCGAGCAGATTCAAATTGCGTACGGCAGCAGAACCAGCGCCGCCGCCTTCGCGACCGAGCTGGGAGAACATGCATGGCAGCGACGCCGCGGTCGACGTGCCGCAGGAGGTCACGTTGTCAAAGTAGAAAACGTCGCGCAGGGCGGCGAGTTGGGGGTTGGTGGGACGCGAATAGCCGCCCAGCTGGAAATTCGCGGCGCGCGCGGTCTCCCCCACCACCAGGAATACCAGTCGCGGGCGTGGCGACAGCGTGCCCGCACGCGTGACCGCGCCGCCCGGATCCAGCAACGGGCCACGCCTGGACTTGCTGCCATTGAATCCCTGCGCGATGCTTGCGTACACCACCGAGCCAGGATTGATGAGATAGCGCAGCGGCTTGTGCTCGCGGAAGTACGAAGCGTAGCTCGCGGAGAAAGAGAACAGACAGATCGCGACGACCACGACGCCGCCGGTGACGAACAGCAGCGTTTCGGCGATCTGCGATTTGAAGCTGCGCGGCGCGATGTGCAGCACCCACACGAGCGCGGCCGGCAACAGGCCCAGCAGCGCAAACTGCAGCAGGAGCTTGAAGTTGATGAGATCCGCGACTTCTGCCGGGTCGGTCTCGAACACGTTGCGCATCATCTCCTTGTCGAGATGCGCGCCATAGGTCGCGGTAAAGTACGCGCCCAGCGAGGCGATGATGAACAGCAGCGAGGCGAGCACGCGAGGCGCCGTTTTCCCAGGCATCAGCATGATCGGGATGGCCTGCAGGAACAGCACGATCAGCCCCAGCGATCCGAGGAATGCGCTGCCGGCAAGACCGGGTTGCCACATCGCGGCCGCGCTGTCCTGCCAGAAGCGCGAACAGTAGATTGCGAGCCAGAGGGTGGAAGCGCCTAGCGCGAGGGTCGTGCGGGTGATGGGCCGGAACACGGGGCGGATTATAGATTTTGCTACCCTGCGCACATGAACTTTTGCAGCCACTGCGCCGCCCCCGTCACCCTGCGTATTCCCGAAGGCGACCAGCTGCCGCGCTACGTGTGCACGAGCTGCGAGCGCATTCACTATGAGAATCCGCGACTGGTGGTTGGCTGTGTGCCGGAACACGAGGGCCGGATACTGATCTGCAAACGCGCGATCGAACCGCGGCGCGGCTACTGGACCATCCCCGCAGGCTTCATGGAGAACGGCGAGAGCCTCGAGCAAGGCGCCGCGCGCGAGTGCTGGGAAGAAGCGCTGGCCAAGGTGGAAATCCGCAACCTGCTGGCGCTGGTGAGTATCACGCAGGCGCATCAGGTGCACGTGTTCTTCCGGGCCCGCCTCACCGAGCCGGGCTATGGCGTGGGCGTGGAAAGCCTGGAAACCGAGCTCATCGAGCTATCGGACATCCCGTGGGACAATCTGGCGTTCCGGAGCACGCGTTATGCCCTTGAGCGCTACGTGGCCGACCGGGAAGCCGGCCAGGAGGGGCACTATCGCTGCGAATTCATCCAGCGGGGATGAGCGAATCTGCCTCCCGTGGCAGAATAGCGCCCCTTTTCAGCCCCCAGAATCCCAGGAAAGTTCATGACGTTCGTCGTCACCGAAAACTGCATCAAGTGCAAATACATGGACTGCGTGGAGGTCTGCCCGGTGGACTGTTTCCACGAGGGCCCGAACTTCCTGGTGATCGATCCGGACGAATGCATCGACTGCACCCTGTGCGAGCCCGAGTGCCCGGTCGAGGCGATCTATTCCGAGGAAGAAGTACCCAAGGGCCAGGAATCGTTCCGGCAGATCAACGCGGAGCTCGCGAAGCGCTGGCCGGTGATCACCGAGAAGAAGACCCCGCCCGCCGATGCAAAGGAATGGGAAGGCAAGCCGGACAAGGCAAAGCTGCTGGAGCGATAACAGCGCTGCTCAGCGCGATGCCAGTTTCACTTCTTTCAGGAGCGTATCGGGATCCGCATAGCCGGGGATCAGCTTGCCATTGGCGAGGATGATGCCGGGCGTGCCGCTGAGCCCGAATTTCTTGACCAGGTCCCAATGTTTCTGCAGCGGTGCGCCGGGGCAGGCCTTCGCTTTCTGCTCGGGCAGTGCGTCGTTGATCGCCGCGGTGAAAGATTCATTGCGATTGGCCGAGCACCAGACCTGCTCGGTCTTGGTCCATGACTCGGTGCCGGGACCCGTGCGCGGAAAGAACAGGTAACGCACCTTCATTCCGAGCTTGTTGTAGTCGGCGATATGCTTGTGCATGACGCGGCAATAGCCGCAGTCGATGTCAGTGAACACGGTGACCGTGTACTTGGCGCTCGGCGAACCGAACACCAGCATCTGCGATTCGGGCACGGCAGCGAGCGCCTCCAGGCGCATCGGCTGCTTCGACTCGCTGATCTGCGTCTTGCGCTTCTCGGTGATGTTCTCGACTTCGGTCGGCGACTTCAGGCGGATGAGGTCGCCATCGAAGATGTAGTTGCCGTCGGCAGAGACGTACGCAAGGCCGGAACCATGGTCCCACTCGTAGAAACCGGGAATCGTAGCCGGACGCAGGTCCTGCGGCCTGGCGTCGGGGAGCTTCTTCGCGATCGCGATGCGCGGATCGACTGCCGGACCAGCCGGTTGCTGCGCCCGCAGCGGCTGCGCGAGCATGCCCGCGGCCAGACTCATGGCCAAGGCGCTGGCGGCAGGGAAGAAATATCGGGTACGCATCGCGGGGTGCTCCGTTGCCAGTGACGACCAGGAAATGAGCGGCGCGGTATTGGACCGGCCACCCGCACCGAAGTTTAGCTCAGCGGCGGGACGGATGCCGAATCAGCCCTGCGATCAGCCGCGAGGGTGATGCCGCTGGTGCAGCTCTTTCATGCGCTCGCGGGCCACATGCGTGTAGATCTGCGTCGTCGACAGGTCACTGTGGCCGAGCAGCATCTGCACCACGCGCAGGTCGGCGCCGTGATTCAGAAGATGAGTCGCAAAGGCGTGGCGCAGCGTGTGCGGCGACAGGTCCTTATCGATGCCGGCCTTGCGAGCGTAGCGCTTGATGATGTGCCAGAAAGCCTGGCGCGTCATGCGGTCACCGCGACGCGTGGGGAACAGATAATCAGTGGCGCGCTCGAGCAGGATCTCGTTTCGACCGCCGCCCAGGAACTCATTCAGCCAGCGCACGGCCTCTTCGCCGAGCGGAATCATGCGCTCGCGGTCGCCCTTGCCGACGACGCGGATGACGCCCTGGTTCATGTTGAGCTGGCTGTAGCGCAGACTCACCAGTTCGGAAACACGCAGGCCCGTGGCGTACAGCACTTCGAGCATGCAGCGATCGCGGCTGCCGAGCGGATCGGTAACGACAGGCGCATTCAGCAATGATTCGACTTCTTCCTCGGACAGCGATTTCGGCAGCGAGCGGCCAATCTTGGGCATCGCGATCTGCGAGGTGGGATCATCGTGCAGCGTGCCTTCACGCAGCAGGTGACGGAAGAAGCGGCGGAACGATGAGAGCTGCCGCGCGGTGGAGCGCGGACGCGCACCGGCATCGACGCGAAAGGCGATGAACGCGAGCAGATCTGCTCGCGTCGTCTGCTCGGTCGCGACCTTGCGGCTGGCGAGCCAGCGCGTAAGCGCGACGAGATCGGCGCGATACGCCGCGAGAGTATTCGCAGACAGGCCGCGCTCCATCCACATCGCGTCCAGGAAACGGCTGACGGCCGGATCCAGCGCATCGGAGGAAGGTTTGGCCAGGACGATTGCGGCAGCGTTTTTGGTCAATGGAATCTCGGGTGGACCCAGCAGGCGCCCGGCGTAGCCAGGCATCGGCGGGCAGTATGGGCAGCGCCGTTTAACCTCTGCGTGATGACCTTCACAACCTCGACTGTCCATTAACATAAAGAGAACTGGTTCACATGCTGACCCCCTCCCACCCTCCATCCGGCCGATCCGGGTTGCGCCGCCTGCTGGCGCCGCTGCAGGTGGTTTACGCCTTGTACGCGGGCCTCGTGTTCGTCCTGCTCGCTGTCCTGACCCTGCTGGTGCTGCTTGGGATACCGTCGCTGGGAGCACGGCGGGCACTGGTGCGCGCCGCAGCACGTACTTTTTTCGCATTGGCCGGATTGCGCGTGACGATTCGCGGCAGGCACCTCCTGCCTGCGACCGCGTGCGTCGTGGTCGCAAATCACGCGAGCTATCTCGATGGCGTCCTGCTGAGTGCAGTGTTGCCCGCGCGTTTCAGCTTCGTGATCAAGCGCGAGATGGAGGCCGTGCCGCTCGCAGGCCTGTTGTTGCGCAGGATCGGTGCACAATTCGTCGAGCGCGCAAATCGCCAGCGTGGCGCGGGCGACGCGCGCCGCGTAATGCGCGCTGCCAGCAGCGGACAGTCGCTCGCTTTTTTTCCCGAAGGCACGTTCTCGCCGGAGCCCGGACTGCTGCGTTTCCACGCCGGCGCGTTCGTCACGGCAGCACGGGCGGGATTTCCAGTGGTGCCGATTGTCATCCGCGGCACGCGACGCGCGATGCCGCCCGATGGATCGCTGCCTCTGCCGGGGCGACTGCGCGTCGAATTCCTGCCGGCGATCCCTTGCGACGGCCATGCGCCCGAGCACGCCGCAAAACACCTGCGCGAACGGGCGCGCGCCGCGATCCTAGAGAAAGTGCCCGAACCAGACTTCGCGAGCTAGAATCCGCGCATGATCGAACGTGATGTCATGCTGTACGACGTGGTGATCGTGGGCGGAGGGCCTGCGGGGCTCGCGTGTGCGATTCGGTTGAAGCAGCTCAAGGCAGACCTGAATGTCTGCGTGCTCGAGAAAGGCGCAGCCGTCGGCGCGCATTCGCTGTCGGGGGCGGTGCTCGAACCTGCCCCGCTGGATGCGCTGATGCCGGAGTGGCGCGACTCGCCCCCGGCGATCTGCGTGCCGGCGAGCCGCGACGAATTCCGTCTGCTCACCCGTTCCGGCAGCGTGCGCCTGCCTGTGCCGCCCCAGCAACACAACACCGGCAATCTCATCGTCTCGCTCGGACAGCTCACGCCGATTCTCGCGGCAAAGGCCGAAGCACTCGGCGTCGACGTATTCGCGGGTTTTTCCGGTGCCGAAGCGCTGTTCGACGAGCAGGGTGCAGTGCGCGGCGTGCGCATCGGCGACATGGGGCTGGAGAAAAACGGCGAGCCAGGTCCGAACTTTGCGCCGGGTCCTGAAGTCCACGCGCCGCTCACGATCCTCGCCGAGGGATGCCGCGGCAGCATCTCCAAACAGCTCATCGCCCGTTTCGATCTCGCGCGCGACGCCTCGCCGCAAACCTTCGCGCTGGGCATGAAGGAGCTGTGGCAGCTACCGAAGGGCCGCGTTGAGCCCGGCCTCATTCAGCACACGCTGGGCTGGCCGCTGGACCGGGCAACCTATGGCGGCAGTTTCGTCTATCACCTGGGCGATGACCGCGCTTACGTGGGCTACGTTTGCGGGCTCGACTACCAGGATCCCCGCTTCCGGCCGTTCGAGGCGTTCCAGCAGTTCAAGCACCATTCCTCGATGCGCGGCTGGCTCGAAGGCGGCGAGATCGTTTCGGCCGGTGCTCGCAGCATCGCGGCCGGTGGCTGGCAGTCGACGCCGAAGCTGGAGATGCCGGGCGCGTTGTTGATAGGGGATGCCGGCGGCACGCTCAATTTCCCGAAGATCAAGGGAATACACCAGGCGATCCGCTCGGGTGTACTCGCGGCGGAGCATTTGATCGAGACCGACGGTACTGCCGGGTTCGATGCGCGCTGGCGCGCGTCCACCGGCGGGCAGGAGCTGCGCAAAATCCGCAACATCAAGCCGGGCTTCAAACGCGGCATGTGGTGGGGCCTCGCAAACGGCGTGCTCGAAACGCTCACCGCCGGGCACACGCCATGGACGCTGCGCAACAGCGCCAACTTCGCGGCGCTGAAGAAACTGGACGAATACGAATCTCCGGAGCGCCATTGGGTGCAGCGCACGCTGCCGCCACGCGACCGGCTGGCCTCGGTGTTCTTCGCCGCGACCACTCACGACGAGGCGCAGCCTGCGCACCTGAAAGTCGCAGACACGAATATCTGCGCCACGCGTTGTGCCACCGAGTTCGACAATCCCTGCACGCGCTTCTGCCCCGCGAACGTGTACGAGATGATCGACGACGGCGCCGGTGGCAAGAAGCTGCAGATAAACGCCGCCAACTGCGTGCACTGCAAGGCGTGCGACATCAAGGATCCCTACGAGATCATCACGTGGACAACGCCGGAAGGCGGTTCGGGTCCGAACTACCAAGGTCTCTGACCCGGTCGGCGCCATGGACGCCGACGCGAAAGAGGCGGCACGCGAGAGCCGGCTGCAGCTGCTGCGCGCAGCAATCGACGACGGCACGCTGCGCTCAGCGCAGCGCACGATCAACGTACTGCACCCGGCGGAGATCGCGCTGCTGCTCGAGTCGCTGCCGAGCGACCGGCGCGAGATCGTCTGGGAGCTCGTGGATCCGGAGCTCGAGGGTGATGTCCTGGTCGAGCTTAACGAGAACGTGCGCGCGGACCTGATCCGGCGCATGGACACCGCTGAGCTGGTGGCGGCGACCGAGGGCATGGAGGTCGACGATCTCGCGGACCTCATGGCCGGGCTGCCCGAAGCCGTCATGCAGCAGCTGCTGCGCTCGATGGATCACCAGTATCGCGAGCGGCTGAGCCGTGTGCTGTCATGGCCGGAAGACTGCGCTGGCGGCCTGATGAACACCGACACGGTGAGCGTGCGCGGCGACGTCACGCTGGAAGTCGTACAGCGCTATCTGCGCATGCGCGGTGAGCTGCCAGACAAGACTGATCGACTGTTCGTCGTGGACCGCGAGGATCGTTTCCTCGGCACTCTGTCGCTGGCCAGCATCCTCACGCAGGCTCCCGATCGTTCGGTGCTCGCGAGCCTCGACATCGAGGCACCGCGCATCTCCCCAGAGCTGCCGTCGCACGAAGTGGCGGGACTGTTCCAGGATCGCGACCTCGTGTCCGCCGCGGTGGTCGACGGCACCGGCCTGCTGCTCGGGCGAATCACCATCGACGACGTCGTCGACGTCATCAGCGAGGAAGCCGCGCATGAAGTGATGAGCATGGCCGGTTTGCGCGACGAAGAGGACGTGTTCGCTGGCGTCTTCCCATCGACGCGCCGGCGCCTGGTGTGGCTAGGCATCAACCTGCTCACCGCGTTCCTCGCAGCCTTCGTCGTGCGGCAGTTCGAAGGCACCATTTCCAAGGTTGCCGCGCTCGCGGCACTGATGCCGATTGTGGCGAGCATGGGCGGCATCGCCGGCACGCAGACCGTGACGCTGATCATCCGCGGTCTCGCGCTCGGTCAGGTAGAGTGGTCGAACGCACGCTGGTTGCTGTTCAAGGAAATCGCAGTGGGCGGCATCAACGGTCTGGTCGCCGCAATCGTGGTCGGGGCCGCGACCGTCGCGTGGTTCGGCGTATGGCAGATCGCGCTGATCATCGCGGCGGCGATGGTCGTCAACCTGCTCGCCGCGGCCGCGGTCGGCGTGATCGTGCCACTCACGCTGCGACGGATGAACATCGATCCGGCGCTGGCTGCCGGCGTGATCCTCACCACGTTCACCGACTGCATCGGTTTCGCGACGCTGCTCGGGCTCGGCGCCCTGTTCCTCACCTGAACCTTGCAACTACTGGATTGCGCGGGCGCTGATCGTGCTCTCGATCTCCTCGCCCGTGAGGAATGCGACGAGTTCTGCGGAGCGCTGCATCGCATCGCGATAGCCGAGGTTGATGAGGTCGCGCGTGTAGTCGGCCTCGAACATCAGATAGCTGCTCAACTGGCTGCCGTGCGCATCGCCCGCGCCCACCACGCGAAACAGTGAACGCAGGCTGCGCGGGGGACTGAGCATGTGACGCTCCGCGTAGCGGCGCGGATCCTCGCTGGGCGTGATCAACAGCGTAGACACCTTTACGGCGTTCGGCGCCACATGCGGCGCCTCGCTGACGATGCGGTTCATGCGCTCGAGTTGCTCGAGATCGCCGTAGATCTGGTCCATGAACAGGGTGTCGAGCATGTAACCGAACAGCTGGCCCGGCGTCGGGCACTCGGGGCGCGCGCGCACTGGCATCACGCCGGCCTTGTCGGGAGCGCGAACGCCGATGACGAGCAGTCGGTTGGCGCCAAGGTGAATCGCAGGGCTCAACGGCGAGAGCTGGCGCATCGCGCCATCACCGAAGTACTCGTTGGTGAGCAGCACCGGCGGAAACAGGAACGGCACCGCCGCGCTCGCCATCAGGTGCGCGAGCGTGAGTTCGGTGCGACGTCCGACATGCTGGTAACGCGTCCACTCGTGCAACCGCGCGTTGCCCGCGAAGAAGGTGGTCGACAGGGCGGTGCCGTAGCTGGTAGCGCACAGGCCGAGCGCGTCCAGATCGCCACGCGCGATGTTGCGCCGGATTCCGCGCCAGTTGACGCTATGCGACAGCAATTGATGCAGCGGAGCATTGTCGAACAGCGCGCTCGGTGGCGACACCAGTCGACCGGCGGAAGCCAGCGCGGCGAGCCAGTGCAATCCGGATCGCACCATTCGGCGCATGCCGACATAGAACACCTGATCTACGTGGAAGTTGCCCCAAACGTGCTCGATCTGCTCGACCGCGCGCTGCCAGCGACGTGCTCGCGCCGCAATTGCGCTCGCGGCAACCGCCCCTGCCGAGGTGCCTACGATGACACGGAACGGGTTGGGTCGCTGCGGCAGAAGCTCAGCCACCGCCTTGAGCACGCCGACCTGGTAGGCCGCACGAGCGCCGCCGCCCGTGAGTACAAGACCCACCTTGGGCGCGGGTTCTCGCGCGGACGATGACACAGCCAGTTTCATGCCGCTAAGATGCCCCCCACTGCCATTTTCGTATTTTACCGGGGGCTGTCATGCTTACACGTTCTACATCAGGAATCATGAAGCTGTGGACAGCCACGCTCGTCGCGGCGGCTGCTCTGCTGGCTGGCAACGGTTTTGCCGCAGGTCCGACCGCTGGCCCGCAGGCTGGCGATACCGCGCCGGCTTTCAAGCTGGAAGACCAGAATGGCAAGTGGGTGAACCTCTCCGACAGCCAGGGCAAGTGGACCGTTCTGTATTTCTACCCGAAGGACATGACCCCGGGCTGCACGACGCAGGCATGTGAATTCCGCGACGACCAGTTCGCCTACCGCAAGGCCAATGCGGTCATCCTGGGCGTGAGTGTCGATGATGTCGCCTCGCACAAGAACTTCGAAAAGGAAAAGACACTGCCCTTCACCCTGCTCGCGGACTACACAAAGGTCGTCTCGGCGCAGTACGGCGTGCTGGGGGCGCGTGGCATGGCTGGCCGTGAGACCTTCCTGATCGATCCGCAAGGCAAGATCGTCAAGCGCTACGCGGTAACACCGGACGTTCTGGCGAATCATTCCAAGTTGGTTCTCTCGGACATCGAGTCCTTCAAGAAAGGCACCAAGGGCTGAGTATTGCGGCGCTTCAGCGCCGCTATCGCACGCGTCAGGCCGGTGATCGTCAATGGAAACATGCGATTGCCGGTCAGTTCGCGAGTCAGATGAATCGAGGGAGTGTGCTCCCAGCGCTCCACAGGCTCTGGATTGAGCCATACGTTGCGCTTGAACTGCTTCGTGATGCGCTGTAGCCACACCGAGCCCGGCTCTTCGTTCCAGTGTTCCACGCTGCCGCCCGGCCGCACGATTTCGTATGGGCTCATGGTCGCATCACCGACGAAGATCGCGCAGTAATCCGTCGGATACATGCGGATGACGTCATAGGTGGAGATGAACTCGACCCTGCGGCGGCGATTGCCCTTCCATAACCGGTCGTACGGGCAATTGTGGAAATAGAAATTGACCAGGTGCTTGAACTCCGTTTTCGCTGCGGAGAACAGCTCTTCGCAGACGCGCACGTGGCTGTCCATCGAGCCACCGACGTCGAGGAACAACAACACCTTCGCCGAGTTGCGCCGTTCCGGCACCATCCTGATGTCGAGCATGCCCGCGTTGCGCGCGGTCGATGCGATCGTGCCGTCGAGATCCAGCTGATCCGCGGCGCCCTCGCGCGCGAACCGGCGCAAGCGCCGCAGTGCCATCTTGATGTTGCGTGTGCCGAGCTGCACGTCGTCGTTGTAGTCGCGGAACTGGCGTTCGTCCCAGACCTTGGCGGCCTTCTTTTGCTGCAACTTCTTCTGCCCCATGCGGATGCCTTCGGGGTTGAAGCCATCCGCGCCGAAGGGCGACGTACCACCTGTCCCGATCCACTTGTTGCCGCCGGAGTGCTGCTCCTTCTGCTCGGCGAGCCGCTGGCGCAGCGTCTCCATGAGCTGCTCCCAGCCCCCGAGCGACTGGATCAGTGCCTTTTCTTCGGCGCTCAACTCACGCTCGAGCTTGCCCTTCAGCCAGCTTTCAGGAATCTGCGCGACGAGCTTGTCGAACGCTCGCTCCGCGCCGGAGAAGCACGCAGCGAATACGCGGTCGTAAATGTCGAAGTGCCGCTCGTCCTTCACCAGGCAGAGGCGCGCCAGGTGATAGAACTCCTGCGTGGAGCAGAACGCGACGCGCTGCTTCAGCGCCTCGTGCAGCGACAGGAACTCCGTGACGGTGACCTTGAGGTCGGCCGCCCTGAGTTCGTAGAAAAAATCAACGAGCACGGCGTGACAGGAACACCAACTGCTCGACCAAGTGCACGTCCTGCTCGTTCTTCAACAGCGCGCCGTACAGCGGCGGGATCTGTTTCTTGCCATCCTCGAGCCGCAGCGCTTCGGGCGGCAGATCGTCGGCGACCAGCAGCTTTATCCAGTCGAGCAGCTCGGAAGTCGACGGCTTCTTCTTCAGACCCGGCGTGTCGCGCAGGTTGAAGAAAGAAGTGAGCGCCTCGGACAGCAACTCCGGCTTCAATTGCGGATAGTGCACGTCGACGATGCGGTTCATCGTCTCGCGATCCGGGAACCTGATGTAGTGGAAGAAACAGCGGCGCAGGAACGCGTCCGGCAGCTCCCTTTCGTTGTTGCTCGTGATGATGATGATGGGCCGGTTACGCGCCTTGATGAGCTCGCGCTTCTCGTAGACATAGAACTCCATGCGATCCAGCTCACGCAACAGATCGTTCGGGAACTCGATGTCCGCCTTGTCGATCTCGTCGATCAGCAGCACGGGCTGCTCCGTCGATTCGAACGCCTCCCACAACCGCCCCTTGATGATGTAATTGCGGATGTCTTGCACCTTGTCGTCGCCGAGCTGCGAGTCGCGCAGGCGCGAGACCGCGTCGTATTCGTACAGTCCCTGCTGCGCCTTGCTGCTCGACTTCACGTGCCACTCGAACAGCGGCTTGTTCAGCGCGCGTGCGATCTCGATCGCAAGCTGCGTCTTGCCGGTGCCGGGCTCGCCTTTGATCAGCAGGGGCTTCATGAGCGTCACGGCGGCGTTGACCGCCATCATGAGATCGTCAGTGGCGATATAGCTGTCCGTGCCGATGAATCGTGTCGTCATGCGCTACCTGGGGCTTGTGGGGGAATCACGCGCAGGATCTGCATGGAGTTGGTGCCGCCCTGCACGCCGGACAGCTCTCCTTTGGTCAGAATGATGAGATCGCCGACGTCGACGAGCTTGTCAGCGATCAGCCGGTCGAAAATCTGCCGATACAGGCGATTCGGATCGCTCGACACGAAGTTGAACAGCACCGGGTATACGCCGCGATACAGCGTCACGCGACCACGCGTGGCTTCCTGGCGTGTGAATGCGTAGATCGGAATGTCGGAGCGGATGCGCGACATCCACAGCGGCGTAAGGCCTGACTCGGTCAGTGCAACAATCGCCCGCAATGGCAGATGGTTGGCGGTGTACATCACCGCCAGTGAAATCGCCTCTTCGGTGTTGCTGAACTCGCCTTCGTACCGGTTGCGTCCGCTCTGATGGCTGAGCTGGTACTTCTCCGCGCCTTCGATGACATGCGCCATCGACTGCACGGCCTTTACCGGATACTTGCCCGTCGCCGTCTCCGCCGAGAGCATCACGGCATCGGTGCCGTCGAGAACCGCGTTGGCGACATCGCTTACTTCGGCGCGCGTGGGCACCGGGCTCGAGATCATCGACTCCATCATCTGTGTCGCGGTGATCACCACGCGGTTGGCGGCGAGCGCCTGGATGATGATGGTCTTCTGCAGACCGGTGAGCTCGGCGTAGCCCATTTCCACGCCGAGATCGCCGCGCGCGACCATTACGGCATCCGCGACGCTGAGTATCTGCGACAAGTTCTCGATCGCCTCGTGCCGCTCGATCTTGGCGATGACACGCGCCGTGCCGCGATACTTGCGCAGCTCGCTCTGCGCGCGCCGGATATCAGCGGCATCCCGCGCGAACGACACGGCGAGATAGTCGATTCCCAGCTCCGCCGCAAGCTTGATGTCCTCGATGTCCTTTTCGGTGATCGCCGGGGCAGACAGCCCACCGCCCTGGCGATTGAGCCCCTTGCGATTGGAGAGTTCACCACCGACGAGCACGTGGGTCGAAACGCGCGTGCCGGCAACGCCACTCACCTTGAGCACGATGAAACCGTCGGCAAGCAGCAGCGTGTCGCCGCCCTTCACGTCCTTGGGCAGATCCTTGTAGGCGCAGCCGACCTCATGCTGGGTGCCCGCCTGCGCGTCCAGATCGGTGTCGAGCGCGAAGGGTTGCCCTTCGATGAGGTTGATCTTGCCGGTTACGAAGCTCTCGATACGGATCTTCGGACCGGACAGGTCGGCGAGCACGCCCACGTGGCGCCCGGACAGCTGGGCCGCCTCACGGATCTGCTTGATGCGACGGCGCTGATCGTCGCGAGCTCCATGGGAGAAGTTGATGCGGGCCACATCGAGGCCTGCCTCTATCATGCCCTTGAGTACCTCTGGATCGTCGGTGGCCGGGCCCATCGTCGCGACGATCTTGGTACGTCTCATGGTGCTATTCCGTTAACCGTGGCCTCAATTCGACGCGCGCGCTTCAAGTATCGCGACCGCCGGCAATTTCTTGCCCTCCACGAACTCCAGGAAGGCGCCGCCACCGGTGGAGATGTACGACATGCCATCTTCAACACCGTATTTCTCAATCGCAGCGAGGGTGTCACCGCCGCCGGCCAGGGAATAGGCCTTGCTCTCAGCGATCGCATTGGCGACAACCCGTGTGCCTTCGCCGAACTGATCGAACTCGAACACACCGACCGGGCCATTCCACAGCACCGTGCCGGCTTCCATGATGATCTTCGCGAAGCGCTCGGCAGTGTCCGGACCGACATCGAGGATCATCTCGTCGCTCGCGACATCGTGTATGCCGCGCACGTCCGCATGCGCGGTTGCCGCGAACTCTTTCGCGATCACGACATCGGTGGGCAGCGGGATCTCGGCACCCCCCGCGCGCGCGCGCGCCATCAGGCGGCGTGCCGTATCCAGCATGTCGTTCTCGCACAGCGACTTGCCGACGTTCACGCCGGTTGCCGCGAGGAAAGTATTGGCAATGCCGCCGCCGACGATCAGCCGATCGACCTTCTCGAGCAGCGCCTCGAGGATGGTGAGTTTGCTGGAAACCTTTGAGCCCGCGACGATGGCGACCAACGGGCGCGCCGGCTTGGCCAGCGCGCGCTCGAGCGCAGCGAGCTCGCTTACCAGCAGCGGACCCGCCGCCGCCTGCTTCGCGAAACGCGCGACGCCGTGCGTGCTCGCCTCGGCGCGATGCGAAGTACCGAACGCATCCATGACGTAGACGTCGCACAAAGCCGCCATCTTCTTCGACAGCTCTTCGTTGTCCTTCTTCTCACCCTTGTTGAAGCGCACGTTCTCGCACAGCACGACCGAGCCGGGCGCCACCTCGACCCCATCGAGCCAGTCCTTCACCAGCGGCACCGACTTGCCGAGCAGGGAAGACAGGCGCGCGGCGACCGGCGCGAGCGAATACTGCTCCTCATACTTGCCCTCTTCGGGCCGACCGAGGTGCGACATCAGCATGACGCGCGCGCCTTGCTCGACCGCAGCGCGGATGGTGGGCAACGCCGCTCGGATGCGCGCATCGCTCGTGACCTCGCCGTCCTTCACCGGCACGTTGAGGTCCTCCCGGATCAGCACGCGTTTGCCCGCGAGATCCAGGTCGCTCATGCGCAAGATCGCCATGGCTTACTTGGCTTTGGACCAGGCGATCGCCGTGTCGAGCATGCGGTTCGAGAAGCCCCACTCGTTGTCGTACCAGGAGCACACCTTCACGAGCGTGCCGTCGACGATCTTGGTGAGCGTCGCATCATAGGTCGAGGAGGCCGGGTCGTGGTTGTAGTCGACCGACACGAGCGGCGCATCGGTGTACGCGAGCACACCCTTGAACGCGCCATCGGCCGCGTCCTTCACGAGCTTGTTGATCTCTTCGATCGTCGTGGCACGGCCCGGCGTGAATGTGAGGTCCACGAGCGAGACGTTGATCGTTGGCACGCGGATCGCGAAACCGTCGAGCTTGCCCTTGAGCTCCGGCAGCACGAGGCCGACCGCGGCGGCAGCGCCGGTCTTCGCAGGAATCATGGACATCGTCGCGGAACGCGCGCGGCGCAAATCCTCGTGATAGACGTCCGTGAGCACCTGGTCGTTGGTGTACGAATGGATGGTGGTCATCAGGCCGCTCCTGATGCCGATGCTGTCGTTCAGCACCTTGGCGAGTGGAGCAAGGCAGTTGGTGGTGCACGAGGCATTCGACACGACCGTGTCACTCGACTTGAGCACGCGGTGATTCACGCCGTACACGACGGTAGCATCGACATCAGCGCCGCCCGGTGCGGAGATCAGCACCTTCTTTGCGCCGCCTTCGATGTGCTTGCCCGCCTTCGCCTTGGTGGCGAACAAGCCGGTGCACTCGAACACGATGTCGACACCCAGCGTGCCCCAGGGCAGCTTGGCCGGGTCGCGCTCGGCCAGCACCTTGATGCGATCGCCGTTGACAACCATCGAGTCGCCGTCGACCTCAATGGTGCCCTTGAACTTGCCGTGCGCGGTGTCGTAGCGCGTGAGATGCGCATTTGTCCTGGCATCACCGAGGTCGTTTATCGCGACGATCTGGAGGTCCTTCGTGCGGTTCGCCTCGTACAGGGCCCGCAGGATGTTGCGACCGATGCGTCCGTAACCATTGATGCCGACTTTCAGAGCCATTGCGCTTTCCTCGTTGCCTAAGACAGTAATTCTACGACCGTTTGCTGCACATTTTCCGCCGTGAGGCCGAAGTGCCTGTACAGCTCCGGGGCCCGTCCTGACGCGCCGAAGTGATCGATGCCGAGCACACGCCCGGCACTGCCGACATAACGCCACCACAGCCCCGTGGCGCCGGCTTCGATGGCCACGCGCCGCGTGACGCTGGCCGGGAGCACGGACTCGCGGTACGCCGCGTCCTGCGCATCGAACGTATCGGTGCTGGGCAGGGAGACCAGGCGCACACGACGCCCGGCGGTATTCAGGGCGTCAACCGCCTCCAGGGCGATGGCCACTTCCGAGCCGGTGGCGATGACGATGCACTCCGGCGCGTCGGCGCTACCGACCAGCACGTAGCCGCCGCGCCGGACCAGCGAGGGGGCGACGCGGGAGCCGGCGAGCTGCGGCAGCGCCTGCCTCGTCAGGATCAGGGCGGTGGGACCGTCGCGGCGCTCGATGGCGGCGATCCAGGCCACCGCAGACTCCAGCGCATCGCAGGGGCGCCACAGGCTCAGCTGCGGCACCAGGCGCAAGCTCGCCAGGTGCTCGACCGGCTGGTGAGTAGGACCGTCCTCACCGAGGCCGATCGAATCGTGCGTGTACACGAGGATTACACCCTGGCGCATCAACGCGGCCATGCGCACTGCATTGCGCGCGTAATCGGAGAAGGTGAGGAAGGTGCCGGCATACGGGCGGAACGCGCCATACAGCGCGATGCCATTGAGCATCGCGGTCATCGCGAACTCGCGCACACCGTAGTTGATATAGTTGCCGCTGGCGTCCGT
>JBDSRN010000185.1:0-10348 GCA_039929265.1 Steroidobacteraceae bacterium
AGCGCGGCGCGCAGCACGCGTCGAGCGTGCTCCAGATCGGCAGGCGTCGCGAGATCTTCATCGGCCAGGCTCAGCAGCGCGCTGCCGGGAATGGCATCCGGTGCATCGGCCACCGCATGTTGCAGACCGTGTGCGGGTCGATACTGGTAGCTGAATTGCGCGGAAATGCTTTCGCTTCGGAGGTCGAGCCCGTAGCCCAGCGTATCCAGGAATCGCTTCTCGAACAGCCGCAGCTCTCGCTGCAGCGGGGCACCGGCCTTCCACGCATCGAGTGTACTCGCGTAGTGCGCGAAGATCTCCGGCTGCGGATCGTGTCGCGCCGTGAGCTTCAGTATCAGTTCGTTGAGATAGAAAGCCGGCAGGATGCAGCGCGATGGGAGCGCAAGGGTGGCTGCCGTGTCACCGGTGCTCGCGAGCTCCGCACCCGTGAGCTGGGCAGCATCACCGCGCCCGCTCCACGACAGCAGCAGCGGTGTGAACGGTCGCAGCAACCCGGCCAGGTGTGACTTCGGCGCGCGCACGCCGCGGGCGAACAGCGTCAGACGGCCATGCTCCCGCGTGAGCACCTCGAGAATGCGGCTGGTGTCGCGATACGGAAGATGATGCAGCACGTAACCCGGCGCGAACTGCACGCGCGTCATGCGGTAGGTCGACCCCGCGTTCATTCCATCCCCAGCTGGCGCAACGCCTGGGCACTGTCGGCCCACCCTTCGCGCACCTTCACGAACAGCACGAGATGCAGCCGCTGTTGCAGGGCATCGTTCAGTTCGCGCCGCGCCAGCGTGCCGACCCGTTTGAGACGCTCGCCCTTCGCGCCGATGATGATGGGCTTCTGTCCGTCACGGTCCACCCAGATCGTGGCATTGACGACGATCTGCCCGTCCTCCTCTTCCATCGATTCGATTTCGACCGCGATGCCGTACGGCACCTCTTCCTTGAGTTCGAGCGTGAGCTTCTCGCGGATCACCTCGGCGATGCGAAAGGCGCTGCCGCGATCGGTAAGCTGATCCGGTGGATAAAGTGCGACGGATTCGGGCAACCGTTCCGTGATCAGCTTCAGCAGCGTATCGACGTTGTCGACCTTCAGCGCCGACAGCGGCACGACATGCGCGAACGCGTGACGTTGCGCGAGCTCCTGCACGTAACCCATCGCGCGCTCGCGCGGCTTCACGGTGTCCATCTTGTTGACTACCGCGATGATCGGGCGCTCGGCGGCAGCGGCCCGCTGCAACGCCAGCGAATCCTCGCGCGTCCACTTCAAAGCCTCGACGACCAGCACCACGACATCCGCATCGAGCGCCGCGGCGGAGGCGGCGCGGTTCATCGCGTGATTCATCGCGCGCCGGCCGTTGTTGTGCAGGCCCGGCGTATCCACGAACGCGATCTGTGCCTGCGGCAGGTTCACGATACCGAGCACGCGATGTCGAGTGGTCTGTGGACGCGGCGTGACGATCGAAAGCTTCTGCCCGACGAGCGCATTGAGCAGGGTCGACTTGCCCACGTTCGGGCGACCCACGAGGGCGGCGAAACCACAGCGGAATCCCGCGGCGCCGGCTGCCTCTTCCGGAGTGACGCCCTCGTCGCTCATTCGAGCCGCTCCAGTACGGCCTGCGCGGCCGCCTGCTCCGCACGCCGGCGACTCGAGCCGACGCCCTGCGCGCTGACCTCGGCGACCACGCAGCTCACCCAGAAAGTCTGCGCGTGGGGCTCGCCTTCGGTTCGATCGGTCACGTACAGGGGCAACTCGAGTCCTCGGGCCTGCAGTAATTCCTGCAGCTTGGTCTTCGGATCCTTCAGGTCTTCGGTTGCCGGCAGGGCAGCTATCTGGCCGGCGAACAGCCGGTCGATCACGCCGCGAGCCGCATCCAGACCACCGTCGATGAACACGGCACCGAGCACCGCCTCGACCGCATCAGCGAGAATGGATTCGCGCCGGAAGCCGCCAGTCTTCAGCTCACCGGAACCGAGCACCAGCTCGTCACCCAGGTTCACCTCGAGCGCCACCGCAGCAAGCGGTTCAGTGCTGACCAGGCGCGCTCGCAGGCGACTCAGGTCGCCCTCGTCAGCTGCGGGAAACAGGCGATACAGGCGTTCGGCGATGAGCAGGTTGAGCACTGAATCACCGAGGAACTCCATGCGCTCATTGTTGGAGCCGGTGGCACTGCGATGCGTCAGCGCCGCTGCGAACAGCAACCGATCGCGTGGCTCGTAGCCGAGCCGGGCACGTACCCAGCGAACAGGCCAGTCCTCGGGACGCTGTGAGTAATGCGACACCGCTGAATGGGAGACTGGCATCGAGCGTCAGTGAAACTCCACGCGTTTGTCGAACTTCACCAGCAGCGACAGATCCGCGAACAGCGGCACCGTGTCCTCGTACTTTACCTGCGCGACCCACTGAGTACCTTCGCGATGGAAATCGACGTCCTTGACGCTCGGATAGTCGATGCTGTCGACATCGAAGCTCTTTTCGAGCGAAATACGCAGCGCGACAGGGTTGAGTTGATCCTCGCCCTTGTGCTGCTCGGCGAGCGTGTTCAACGCTTTCGAGACTTTCATGTAATTGAGGTAGATCGGTGTGAGCCGTATTCCGGCATAGCCCACGATGGCGATCGGAATCAGCAGCACCACCCACCCGATCATGGTGATGCCTCTTTCCTGCTTGCGCATGCGAGTCTCCCTTGTGCCCATCATTCGATGCGCGTTCCGATGCGGCTCCAATTGGGGCCTCCGGAACGCTGCATATCCCAATTGAACCAGATTCGCTTCGCCTTGCCGACCAGATTGGCTTCCGGCACGAAACCGAAGTAGCGGCTGTCCGCACTGTTGTCCCGGTTATCCCCGATCATGAAGTATTCCCCGGCCGGGACCGTGATCTCGATCATGTTGCCCTTGTCCGCGCCCGGTGGGGGCTCGTCAGGGCAGATATAACCCCGCTCGATGCGCCGGTTGCAGCCCGGCAGAGGCGAGGTCGAGAGGTCACCCGAGGTCCGGCAATACATGGTGCGGTGGGTATGGGTGCCCAGCACCTCTTCGCCCATGCGCAGGCCCTGGTAGCAGCCATCGGAATAAGGGCCGATGTCCGTCAGGACGACGGCGGCGTCATTCACGAAGATTTGGTCGTTCTCGATCCGCACCCGATCGCCAGGCAAGCCGACCAGGCGCTTGATGTAGTTCACCGCGGGGTCCGGCGGGAACCGGAACACCACAATGTCGCCGCGCTCCGGCGCCCCGATGCTTACCACTTTGGTATTGAGCACCGGCACGCGCAACCCGTACGCGAACTTGTTGACGAGGATGAAGTCGCCATCGAGCAGTGTCGGCATCATCGAGTCGGATGGAATGCGGAACGGTTCGAAGATGAACGCGCGCAGCACCAGCACGACGATCGCAACGGGGAAAAAACTGCGTGCATAGTCGACCAATCCCGGCTCGAGCACCGCGGCGACCTGCTTGCCGGAACGCTGCGCGAGTGCCGCGCGCTGGCGGCTGAAAATCAGCGCATCGAGGCCGTAGACGATGCCCGAGACGCCGGCCACCACCACCAGCAACAGGCTGAAATCGAGGCGCTCGGCTCTCAGCAGGCGCACGACCACCGCGCACACCAGTACGGGCAGCACGAGATAGCAGGCGCGCATCCAGACCGGATCCTGCGCCTGGGCCGGGTACGCAGCGACACGCCGGCGTGGCCGCAGGAACCAGTCGTCGACCGTGCAGATGAAGGCTACCGGCAGCGCCAGCCACGCGAGCACTTCGACGATTTTCATCAGGCCTGTCATGACTTGCGTCCCACCTGCAGCACGGCAAGAAACGCCTCCTGAGGAATCTCGACCGAACCTACCTGCTTCATGCGCCGCTTACCTTCTTTCTGTTTCTCGAGCAGCTTGCGTTTGCGCGATATGTCGCCGCCATAGCACTTTGCCAGCACATTCTTGCGCAGGGCCTTGACCGTCGCGCGCGCCACGATCTGCCCGCCGATCGCCGCCTGTACGGCGACCTCAAACATCTGTCGAGGAATCAGCTCCTGCATCTTGTCGACCAGTTCGCGCCCGCGGTGATACGCGTTGTCACGATGCACGATGATCGACAGCGCGTCGACCTTGTCGCCGTTGATGAGGATGTCCAACTTCGACAATGGCGCACCGGAGAAATGGCTGAATTCGTAATCGAAGGACGCATAGCCCTTGGTCGCCGACTTCAACCGGTCGAAGAAATCCAGCACTACTTCGGCGAGCGGCAGCTGGTACTGCAGTGACACCTGCGAGCCAAGGAAATTCATCTTCTTCTGCACGCCGCGCTTCTCGCTGCACAGGCTCAGCACTGCGCCGACGAAGTCCGGCGGCACCAGAATGTTCGCGGTGATAATCGGCTCACGCAGCTCTTCGATGTAGTTCGCGGCAGGCAGCTTCGCCGGGTTGTCGACGTAGGTCACCTTGCCATCGGTATGCGAGACTTCGTAAATCACGGTCGGCGCACTTGTGATGAGCTCGAGGTGGTATTCGCGTTCGAGGCGCTCCTGCACGATGTCCATGTGCAGCAGGCCGAGGAATCCGATGCGGAAGCCGAAACCCAGTGCGGTCGAGACTTCCGGTTCGTAGTGCAACGCGGAGTCGTTGAGCTTCAGCTTGGCGAGCGCGTCGCGAAAATTCTCATAATCCTCGGAGTTCACCGGGAACACGCCCGCAAATACGCGCGGCTGCACGTGCTTGAATCCCGGCAGCGCGGTGAGACTCGGCTTGGACTCGTGGGTGATCGTGTCCCCCACAGGAGCGCCGTCGATCTCCTTGATACCGGCGATGACGAAGCCCACCTCGCCCGCCGACAGCGCGGTAAGTGCCACCGACTTCGGCGTGAAGCGGCCGACCTTGTCCACCTGGTGCGTGCGCTCGGCCGCCATGATCCGGATCTTCTCGCCGGGCTTGAGCGTGCCGTTCACGACCCGCACCAGCGAAACGACGCCCACGTAGTTGTCGAACCAGGAGTCGATGATCAGCGCCTGCAGCGGCGCATCGGGATCGCCCTTCGGCGGCGGAATGCGACGCACCAGTTGCTCCAGCAGTTCGGGTACCCCCTGCCCGGTCTTTGCCGACACGTGCAACGCATCGGAGGCATCGATGCCGATGATCTCCTCGATCTCGACCATCACCTTGATCGGGTCGGCGGACGGCAGGTCGATCTTGTTGATGACCGGCACGACCTCGAGTCCCAGTTCCACAGCCGTGTAGCAGTTCGCGACGCTCTGCGCCTCGACGCCCTGGGACGCATCCACCACCAGCAGCGCGCCGTCGCAGGCAGCAAGGCTGCGCGATACTTCATAGGAAAAATCGACGTGGCCCGGCGTGTCGATGAGGTTCAGTTGGTAGCGCTTGCCGTCCTTCGCCGCGTAGCTGAGGGAGACACTCTGCGCCTTGATCGTGATGCCGCGCTCGCGCTCCAGGTCCATCGAATCGAGCACCTGAGCCTGCATCTCGCGCTCTTCGAGCCCGCCACAAAGCTGAATGAGCCGATCGGCAAGCGTGGACTTGCCGTGGTCGACGTGGGCGATGATTGAAAAGTTGCGTATGAGCTGCATCAAGAAGCCGATGGGGCGTCGGCCCGGAATAGCGGATGAGCGCGCCCCGTGGCGCGCGCGGATTATAGCTTGCGCAGCGCGGCGGACTTACGCCAATTGACGCCGCAGCAGACGATCGAGCTCCGCTGCGTCGAATAGCCCCTCGCACACGCGCTCGCCATCCAGCAGCAGGACCGGAATACGCAGACCGTAGCGCCTCGCGAGCACGGGGTCCGCATCGACATCGCGCAATTCCAGCCTCAGCGAAGGGGCATGACGGGCGAGCCAGAGGACCGCGGCCTCCTGCATTTGCCCACACAAACCGCACTCCTCGCGCGTGAGCAGGGTGAGCGCGGCGCCCGTCATGGGGTCACTGACCGCGCAGCGAGTTGCGCTCGGGCTGGCGATCGAACGACGGAATTTCCGGCGAGCCGTAGGGCGGCCCGCGGGACGGCGTGACAGGACGCAGTGGATCGGGACGCGCGGCGCTATCGCGCGGCGGCGCGACGGGCTGCATTGATAGCGCCGGGAGCGGCTCGAGCAGCGCAGCAGGGTCTCGCTCCTGGAGCGACTGCGCGATGAAACGCACAGTCTCGGGCGGCACCTCGCCTACCGCGGTGACGCGGTTGTCGCCCATCACAACCGAATAGGCGGCGGCGGAGCCCAGCTGAGTCGCACCAGCCGCGAGCTCAGCGACGCCAGGTCGCTGCGCCAGCCGGCTCTGCGCTTCGATGAACACGGATACCGAAGCGAGGCCGTCGGTGAACACCAGGTGCGATACCGGTCCGCGTGCCCCTGTCACCGCCTGCTCTGAGCGCATGCTCATGCGGAAACCCGGCGGGAGGTTCTGTGCCTGCCAGCGCGACGGGCCATGCTGCTCGCGTGGCGCATCGGGCAGATCGTGGCGCACCCACTTGAATCCCTCGGTCGAGACTTCGGGCTGCAGCAACTCGTCTTCGATTGTCGGCGGCAATGAAAGACTCGCAAATGTGATCTGCTCGATGACGTTGCCACGACTGTCGCAGAGCTGGGTCTTCACGGGCATCGCGGTCTTCTCGTCGATCCAGAGCCGGTAGCCGTAACGGAATTCGTCGCGCGGCGTCAGTGTGATGAGCCGCGTGGCGCGACCCTGCATGCGTGTGCGATCTTTCTTCGCCTCGATGAGGTAACTTGCAGCCGCGCTGGCATCGAAGCCGGGTAGCCCGCCGATGAAGACCGTGCCGTCAGGCCGCTTCTCGACGATCGCAACGCGCCGATCCGGGAAGTAGCACACCAGCTCTGCGCCTTTGCGCACGAACTCACGACCGCTGCCGTCGACCGACACGAGTCGTTCGGTGACCGTGCCCTCGTGTACGCGATGGATGATGCGCAGCGTTTCGCTGCGATTACCCTGTTGATGCACGAACACGCCGTCGTAATTGCGCGTGGCGAGCGCCCGATTCATACGTTCGACCCATTCGTGCGCCTCATCCGCTGCGAACGTCGCCACTGCCAGCAGCAGCGAACCGACACCCAGCGAAGCGGCGAGAAACTTAACGCGCGGATTGGGCATTGACGGGTACGACCTCGGTGGCTTCGTCATCGGCATCTATGTCGCTCGTCATGAATGAGGACAGACGATTGAGCCGAACGACGGGAGCGGCATATTCACTGTGCGCCACCACGTAGTTGGCGAGCTGTACGGATGTGCGCAGGTTCGACTGCTCGCTGCTTGGCGGCACGACATACGAGGGTGCGGCAGTTTCGGCAGAACGATTCGCCGGGCGCGGAGCGGCGTCGAGGTTGGCGGCGACAGCCGGCGACGCCGTGCCCGATCCGGCAACGGCAGGCGCGAGAACAGCAGCGGTGGCAGGAGCCTGCGGCGATTCCACGCGCAGCATCAGAATCGATGCGGCGGCAACTCCGGCGGCAATCGCGGTACCGAGGGCGCCCTTGTACCAGTTGGCAATCCTGCCCGGCTGACGCACAGCGGGCGCATCGAGCTGCGGCTCGCCCTCGAGCTCGGCGCGAACGCGGCGCGCGACATCGCAGCGCAGAGACTGGAACGCAAGGGGCTCCTTGCGCATGGCCGCGCCGACTGTGGCGTAGCGACCCCAGCTCGCCTTGAGCGCTTCATCGCGCATGAGGCGGCGTGTCAGCAGTTCGCACTCCGCTGCCGGCAACTGGTCATCGAACATGGCCGACAACTGGCTGTCGCGTTCTTCACTGTTCATCCGACTTCCTCCGCGCGACCAAGGCCGCCTTCGAATACTTCCGCCAATTTGCGGTCGATCGCCTCGCGCGCGCGGAAGATCCGCGAGCGCACGGTACCCACCGGACAATCCATCGCCGCGGCGATGTCTTCGTAACTGAGGCCCTCGAGCTCACGCAACACGATGGCCGTCTTCAAATCTTCAGGCAGGGCCTCGATCGCTTCGTTCACGATGGTCCGGATTTCTTCCGTCAGGACCAGGGCTTCGGGAGTCTCGGCATCGCTGAGGCGTGCATGCATTTCGTAGGATTCGTCGGGATTCTGGAGATCGAGGTCGTAGGCGATCGGGCTGCGCTTGCGCGCCACCATGGCGTTCTTCGCCGTGTTGATGGCAATACGGTACAACCAGGTATAGAAGGCGCTGTCGCCACGGAACTGCGGAAGTGCCCGATAGGCTTTGATGAAAGCCTCCTGGGCAACGTCCTCCGCGTCCGCCGGGTCGCGCATGTATCGCATCACCAGCTTCACCACCTTGTGCTGGTACTTGAGCACCAGCAAATCAAATGCGCCCTTTTCGCCACGCTGTACGCGGCGCACCAGGCTCAGGTCGCTGGTGTCGGCGCCCGTCTGCAATCTTCCGCTCCTTGCATTCGGGTCGCTTGCCGCTACCTGAATGGACTGTGAACCATGAAAAAAGTTTCAATCGGGCCAGCGGTGAGCGCGGATTACGTGAACTCGCTCATGTCCTGGCCCTGCTGACCGCCCATCTTATCGCAAGGCACTGCGCTGCACCTGGAGGCGCCGGCGCAGCGCCGCGAATCCAGCGGCTCCCTGGACCCTGCGGTCAAGAACGGCGTGGTGCGAAGTCCGGCCCTGCAGAACGAGCCAAACGAACGGGCCCGCCGCGCTGCTGCCACGGCTGAGCCGACAGCCACGGTCGATCACGCCACCCGCCAACGTGACGGTCCAAGTGCCATCCCGCTCCCAGCGGATATGGCGCACCGCCGAAGGACCCCATCCGCAGAGCACGCGAGCCCAGGATGGTGCGATAAGAAGGAACGCCAGCAGCGTGAGCAACGCACGCCAACCGAGAGCGATCGCATCTGCGGCACAGAGGCCATAGGCCAAGCCCAGGGTCCACGAGGCGATTCCAATGACCAGTCGCGGCGAACGCAGCACTTCGAAAGCGACCTCAGGGGTGCCCGGAAGCCGCTCGTGAATCGACGGCAAGGTCTGCGATCTGTCTCGCGAGGGCGGCGAATTCGGAGTCTGCGGGGAGTACACGCTTGAGCAGATACTGCTCCATCTCCGGATCCGGCAAGTTCAGAAAGCGTGCGAACACTGCACGTTGCTCGCTGGACGCTTCCGACCATCGCTGGTCAAGCCAGCGCATGAGGAGCAGATCCAGCTCCTGCATGCCGCGCCGGCAATGCCAGCGCAGACGTCTGTCGGCGGGCTCGCTCAGCGCGCGCGCTTCAATGCGAACGCTCGGCGATCATGCTCTTGATGTGCGCGATCGCTTTGGCGGGATTGAGATCCTTCGGACACACCTCGGTGCAGTTCATGATCGTGTGACAGCGGTACAGGCGGAACGGATCTTCGAGCTCATCCAGACGTTCACCGGTGGACTCATCACGACTGTCAATGATCCAACGGTACGCGGCGAGCAGCGCGGCGGGCCCGAGATAGCGATCGCTGTTCCACCAGTAGCTCGGGCAGGCGGTCGAGCAGCACGCGCACAGGATGCACGCCGACGGACGATCGATCTTCTCCTGGTCTTCCTTCGACTGCAGGCGCTCGCCATCCGGCGGTGCGGGTGTGCGGGTGGTGAGCCAGGGCTTCACCGCGGCGTACTGCGCATAGAACTGCGTGAGGTCGGGCACCAGGTCCTTCACCACCGGCATGTGCGGTAGCGGATAGATCTTCACGTCGCCCTTGATCTCGTCACAGGCACGCGTGCACGCGAGAGTATTCAGTCCGTCGATGTTCATCGCGCACGAGCCGCAGATGCCTTCGCGGCACGAGCGGCGAAATGCGAGCGTGGAGTCAATCTCGTTCTTGATCTTGATCAGGGCATCCAGAACCATCGGCCCGCAACTCGCCATGTCCACTTCGTAGGTGTCGGTGCGCGGGTTGTCGTCAGTGTCCGGATCGAAGCGGTAGATCTTGAACTTGCGCACCTGTTTCGCGCCTGTGGGCGCCGGAAAGTGTTTACCGCTCTTCACGCGGGATTTGACGGGTAGCAGGAACTCGGCCATGGGAGCCTTCAGTAAGTGCGCGCCTGGGGCGCGATGGTTTCGACTTCGTCGGTGAGCGTATTGAGATGCACGGGGCGCGAATCCAGCTGCGGTGCGCCCTTGTCATCGACCCAGCACAGCGTGTGCTTCATCCAGTTCACGTCGTCGCGATTCGGAAAATCTTCGCGTGCGTGCGCGCCGCGGCTTTCCTTGCGCTGCTCGGCGGAAACGATCGTGGCCGTTGCCTGCAGCAGCAGGTTCTCCAGCTCCAGCGTCTCGATGAGATCGGTGTTCCAGATGAGGCTGCGGTCGTTCACTTTCACATCGGCGAACGATGCGAAAGTCTTGTCGAGCCTGGAGATGCCTTCACGC
>JBDSRN010000186.1:0-4395 GCA_039929265.1 Steroidobacteraceae bacterium
ATTCCTCGCAACCGAAGCTGATCGCATCCCCCTCGGCGCCCGCGCGCGCGGTGCGGCCGATGCGGTGCACGTAATCCGGCGCGTCCTGCGGCAGATCGAAGTTGTAGACGTGGCTGACTTCCGGCACGTGCAGGCCCCGCGAGGCGACATCCGTTGCGATGAGGATCGCCAGATCGCCCTGATGAAAGTCGCGCAGGAACTTCAGGCGCTTGTTCTGTGGCACGTCACCCGAGATGGCCTGCGCATTGAAACCGTTGGCATTCAAGACCTGCTCGAGCCGTTCCGCCTGACGCTTGGTGTTCACGAATACCATCGTGCGATGCGCGTCGGCCTGGCGCAGCAGTCCGATGAGCAGCGGAATCTTTTCTTCCATTGCCGGGTAGTAGATCAACTGGCGCACGCGATCGACCGTCATCTTGTCGGGCTCGATGCGCACCAGTTCCGGATTGTTCATATGCTCATAGGCAAGTTCGAGCACGCGCTGCGACAGCGTCGCGGAGAACAGCATCGACTGGCGGTGCTCGGGATCCGGCATGCGGCGCAGCAGGAAACGGATGTCGGCGATGAAGCCGAGGTCGAACATGCGGTCGGCCTCGTCGAGCACCACCACCTGCACCTGGCGCAGGTCGAACACGCCCTGCTTGAAGTAGTCGATCACGCGGCCGGGCGTGCCGACGAGAATATCCGCGCCTTCCTCGAACTGGCGACGCTGCTTCTCGTAGTCGGTGCCGCCGTAGACCACGCGTAGCTTCAGCCCGGTGTGCTTGCCCAGCGTCACCGCGTCGTCGTGGATCTGCACGGCGAGTTCGCGCGTCGGCGCCAGCACAATCGCGCGGATCGCGACGGGCGATCGGCCCAGCGGCACCGTACGCGACAGCAGCGACTGGTACAGCGCGACGAGGAATGCCGCCGTCTTGCCGGTGCCGGTCTGCGCCTGGCCCGCGATGTCGCGGCCCTGCAGCGCCCAGGGCAGCGTCTGTGCCTGGATAGGGGTGGCATTGACGAAACCCGCATCGCGAATGCCCTGCGCAAGAGATTCACTCAGGGCCAGCGAAGCGAACGCCAGCGGCTCCGTGCTGACTTGCGTGGCGGGCGAAGCGAGAGTATCAGTCATGTTCGGAGGTACCGTGTTTGTAATCAATTAACATCATCAAGCTTGCAAATTATCCCGGGACCAGCTAAAAAAGCACTCAGACACGGCGGCATT
This sequence comes from Steroidobacteraceae bacterium, assembly GCA_039929265.1. GTDB lineage: Bacteria > Pseudomonadota > Gammaproteobacteria > Steroidobacterales > Steroidobacteraceae > ZC4RG30. Next base: position 1,208 of record JBDSRN010000186.1, read on the forward strand.
ACCCAGGCCGCCCCTGCCAAACAATCCCGAAAGACCTGGTCACCTAGTGTAACTGCTCGATGGTATTCCGTGGCACGGCTTTGCAGCCCACCACTACCAGCAAGCCACTTTTCCAGCGGATTCTCATCCCCCAACTCCCCTGCCATTCGCAGTGATATTCCCATTCTTCATGGAGGCCTTACAGCCGTGAGCTCACCAAGCATCGTGCACACCTCGGACGCAACCTTCGAGCACGACGTACTGAAATCCGATAAACCCGTCCTGCTCGATTTCTGGGCCGAATGGTGCGGCCCCTGCAAGATGATCGCCCCGATCCTCGATGAGATCTCGGTCGAGTACCAGGACAGGATCCGCATCGCCAAGCTCAACATCGACGAGAACCCGCAGACGCCGCCGCGTTTCGGCATCCGCGGCATCCCCACGCTGATCCTGTTCAAGAACGGGACCGTGGAAGCGCAAAAGGTCGGCGCCTTGTCGAAATCGCAGCTCGCTGCTTTCCTGGACAGCAACCTGTGAGGGGCTATCTGGGCAATCAGGGCCGCGGTCGGCCCAACAAGGGTGGCGGTGGCGGCGGTCAGAACCGCAACCGTGATGGCAATCGCGATGGTAATCGCGACATGAACTACAACCGCAACGGCAATGCCAACGGCAACACCGGCGGCGGGCGCGACGACGGCCCGATGCACGACGAGCCGTTCGAAGCCGGCGATGACGGGGAGATCATCAGCGCCGCCGAACTCGCGCAATCGCGCAACTCGATGAACCTGACGGAGCTGAAGTCCCGACCGATCAACGACCTGGTCAAGCTCGCTGGCTCGATGGGCCTCGAAGGCCTCGCCCGCTCGCGCAAGCAGGACATCATCTTCTCGATCCTGAAGGCGCATGCGCGCAACGGCGAGGACATCTACGGTCACGGCGTGCTCGAGATCCTGCAGGACGGCTTCGGCTTCCTGCGTTCCTCGGACAGCAGCTATCTCGCCGGCCCGGACGATATCTACATCTCGCCGAGCCAGATCCGCCGCTTCAACCTGCGCACCGGCGATTCGATCTCCGGCGTCATCCGTCCTCCGAAGGACGGCGAGCGTTACTTCGCGTTGCTGAAGGTCGGCGAGATCAACTTCGACTCGCCCGACAGCTCGCGCAGCAAGGTGCTGTTCGAGAATCTCACGCCTTTCCATCCCACACGCCGGCTCAAGCTCGAGCGCGGCAATGGCAGCACCGAGGATCTCACCGCTCGCACCATCGACCTGGTCTCGCCGATCGGCATGGGCCAGCGAGGCCTCATCGTCTCGCCGCCCAAGGCCGGCAAGACCATGCTGCTGCAGAACATCGCGACTTCGATTGCGTGGAACCATCCCGAAGTGCACCTCATCGTGCTGCTCATCGACGAGCGCCCGGAAGAAGTCACCGAGATGCAGCGCACCGTGAAGGGCGAAGTGGTGTCGTCCACGTTCGACGAGCCCGCTGCGCGTCACGTGCAGGTCGCCGAGATGGTGATTGAAAAGGCCAAGCGCCTGGTCGAGCACAAGAAAGACGTGGTGATCCTGCTCGATTCGATCACGCGTCTCGCCCGGGCGTACAACACCGTGGTGCCCAGTTCCGGCAAGGTGCTCACCGGTGGTGTCGATGCCAATGCCCTGCAGCGCCCGAAGCGCTTCTTCGGCGCCGCGCGCAACATCGAGGAGGGCGGCAGTCTCACGATTCTCGCCACTGCCCTGATCGACACCGGCTCGAAGATGGACGATGTGATCTACGAGGAATTCAAAGGCACCGGAAACAGCGAGGTCCATCTGGACCGTCGCATCGCCGAGAAGCGCGTGTTCCCCGCGTTCAATATCAACCGTTCGGGCACGCGCAAGGAAGAGCTGATCACCGATCCTGCCGAGCTCGCCAAGATGTGGATCCTGCGCAAGCTGCTGCATCCGATGGATGAGCTGGCGGCGGTGGAATTCCTGCTCGGCAAGATGAAAGACACGAAGACCAACTCGGAGTTCTTCGAGGCCATGAAGCGCTGAAGTGCGTGCTGTCGAACGCCCTCCTCCGTGAGCGGATATCGCTGTCGTTCGATGTCGCGCAGCGCAAGGAGCGGTGCTCGAAATAGTCGAGCTCGATCTCGAAGGCCCGCGCGTCGGCGAGGTGCTGGTGCAGATCAAGGCCACTGGCATGTGCCACACCCATGCGTACACGATGAATGGGCTGGACTCTGAAGGCCTGTTCCCCTCTGTGCTCGGTCACGAGGGCGCACACCCGAATGCCGGCAGTGCAAGAGCTGTTGATGATCATGCATGACTTCCCACTCGAACGCATCAACCAGCCGTTGGTTCTGATGCAGGCAGGCAAGAACAATTGGTCCGTCATCGTCTACTGAAAGCCTGCCAAAACTGCGACACAGTTCCGTCTCTCCCCGCGGCGCCGCTGGCGCGACGGCATGAGTTGCTGGATCATCGAGCCATGGGCAAACTGCTGTTTATTCCGCTGCTGGCGACTGTTCTGTTCGGCGCCTCCGCTCACTGCGCCGAGGCGACGCCGAAGCGCGAGTTGCTGCAGCCACCCAAGCGCGAGATCGCGAGCCCGCTCACCGACTACTTCGCCGTGCGTGGTTCGTACTTTGGCGCGAGCATGGAAACCTTCCTGCGCCTCGACAGTTCCGCACGCGCGCCTGGCACGCCGCTGTCGGCTGAGGAAGATCTGAGCCTCAACGATCGCCTCGATCAGGCCACTTTCGAAATGATCCTGCGCATGCGCGAACGCAATCGCCTGCGCGTCGACTTCTCGCAGTTCAAGCGCCACGGCGAAACGACGCTGACGCGTCCGTTTTTCTTCGGTGACGACACCTACCTGATCAGCGATCGCGTGGTGACGGATTTCAACTGGAGCATGCTCGGCCTCACGTACACCTACTCGTTCCTCAAGTTCGAGAAATTCGAGCTCGGTGCCGGCCTCGGCCTGCATCTCATCCAGGCCGAGGCCATCGGTGAAGTGCCGGCGCGGCGCCTGCGCCAGGACTTCCAGGCGGTTGGCCCGTTCCCGAGCCTGGCGCTGGATGCCAGCTGGGCCGTGTGGCGACGGTTCTCGGTGAATGCGCGCGTGCAGTACTTCAGCGCGGGTATCGACAATTTCGACGGCCTGCTCAAGCAATGGCACGCGGACGTTCAGTACCGCTGGTTCCGCAATCTCGCGGTGGGTGT
>JBDSRN010000187.1:0-49059 GCA_039929265.1 Steroidobacteraceae bacterium
GTCGGCTCCGAGGGAACCCTCGGCGTCATCACCGCGGCGACACTGAAGCTGTTCCCGGAGCCGCGCTCCGTCGCCACCGCCTGGGTCGCGGTGGCTGGCGTGCAGCAGGCACTCACGTTGTTGAACCTGTTGCGCGAGAGCAGCGGTGATCGCGTCAGCTCGTTCGAGTTGATCCCAAATGTCGCACTCGCGCTGGTGCGCGAGCACATCGCGGGTGCGAAGGATCCGCAGGTGGAGCCATCGGACTGGTACGTGCTGTGCGAGATTGCCTCTTCCGCCGAAGAGAACATGGACGCGCTGCTGGAAGCGGCACTCGGCGACTCGATGGATCGCAAGCTGGTGCAGGACGCTGCGATCGCGCAGTCCGACGCGCAGCGCGCGAACTTCTGGAAATTGCGCGAATCCGTGCCGGAATCACAGCGCCATGTCGGTGCGAGCATCAAGCATGATATTTCTGTGCCAGCGAGCGCGATGCCGGAGTTCGTCGAACGCGGCACAGCGCTGGTGGCGTCAATCGCACCCGAAGGGATGCTGGTCGCGTACGGTCACCTCGGTGACGGCAACCTGCACTTCAATCTCAGCAAACGCCCGAAGTTCAGCGACACGGCATTCATGGCGCGACGCGAGCCCTTGCAGCGCGCGGTGCACGATCTCGTGGCGCAACTCGGCGGCAGCATCAGCGCCGAGCACGGCATCGGGCGTTACAAGGTGGGCGAACTCGAACGCTACGCGGCGCCGCTGGAACTCGAGCTGATGCGTGGCATCAAGCACACGCTGGATCCGAACGGGATCATGAATCCCGGCAAGGTGCTCAGGAAGGTCTGACGACCCGGATGAGGCCTTCCTGCGCCGTGCTCGCGACGAGCGTGCCATCGCGTTTGAAGATACTGGCACGCGCAAAGCCGCGCGCGCCCGAGGCGCTCGGGCTGTCGATCGAATACAGCAGCCACTCGTCCATGCGCGCCGCGCGATGGAACCACATCGCATGATCGATGCTCGCCACCATCACCTTGTTGCTCGTAAATGCAATGCCGTGCGGGCGCATCGACGAGGTGAGCAGGTGGTAGTCGGACACATACGCGAGCAGGCAACGATGCAGCATGTCGTCATCGGGCAGCTTGTCCACCGCGCGGAACCACACCTGCTGCAGCGACGGTGCCGGCTGGGGATTCAGCAGATCGAACTGCTGCACCTGACGGAATTCGAACGCCGACTCGCGCTCGAATGAGCGGCGCAGGCGCTCGGGCAACTTCGCGCGCTGTTCGGCAGTGGTGGCGTTGAGGTCCGTCAGCTCCTCGGGCGGCACCACCACCGGCATGGGGATCTGATGCTCGAAACCGTCCTCGGGATTCTGGAACGACGCGGCCATGTTGAAGATCTGCTCACCGCGCTGGATCGCGATCACGCGCCGGTTGGTGAAGCTGTGACCATTGCGACTGCAGTCCACTTCGTACACGATCGGTGCGGTGAAATCCCCGCGCCGCAGGAAGTACGCGTGCAGCGAATGCACGGGCTGCGCGTCGATCGTCGCGTAGGCTGCCACCAGCGCCTGGCCCAGCACCTGTCCGCCGAATACCTGCGGCGCGCCGATATCGCGGCTCTCCCCGCGAAACAGGTTCATCTCGAGTCGCTCGAGCTGCATCAACTTCAGCAAATCGGCGAGCCGATGGTCCATGCGGTCAACTCACGCCGAGGCGCTTCTGCATCACCGGGCTGGTGGTCGTGTACTGCAGGAACTGGCGCTTTTCCGGGAACAGATGATGCTGGATTGCGAACGCCGCGAGCGCCGCTTCGTGGAAGCCGGACAGGATCAGCTTCTTCTTGCCGGGATACGTGTTGATGTCGCCCACGGCGAAGATGCCGGGAACGCTGGTCTGGAATTTTTCGGTGTCAACGAGCAGCGCCTTTTTTTCCAGCTGCAGGTGCCACTCGGCGATGGGCCCAAGCTTCGGATGCAGACCGAAGAACACGAGCACACGATCCGCTGCGAGGGAGTGACGCGCGCCTTTGGTGTCCTTCACCTCGATGCCTTCGAACTGATCGCCGTGGCGGATCAGATTCTCGGCGATGCCCTCGATGAAGGTGATCTTGCCCTCGGCGACCAGCGCCTGCATGCGGGCGACGGAAGCTGGCGCGGCGCGGAACTCCGCGCGGCGATGGACTAGCGTGAGGCTGTGCGCCTTGTCAGCCCAGTCGATCACCCAGTCGAGCGCGGAATCGCCACCACCGAAGATCACGATGCGCTTGTCGTGAAATTCGCTGGCATTTTTCACGCGGTAGAACACGTTCTTGTTTTCAAAATCCTCGACGCCCGGCACGCCCAGCTTCTTCGGCTGAAACGACCCGAGGCCGCCTGCGATCACGACGCTGCCCGCGTCAAACTGCAGGCCCCCTGCGGTTCGCACGTCGAAGCGGCGATTCTCGAGCGGCGTCACCTGCGTGACTTCGTGACCGAAGTGGAACGTGGGCTCGAACGGCTTGATCTGCTGCAACAGGCGATCGACGAGCTCCTGCGCGCCGCACACGGGCAGCGCGGGAATGTCGTAGATGGGCTTGTCGGGATACAGCTCCGTGCACTGCCCGCCGGGATGCGCGAGCGAATCAAGCACATGCGCCTTGATGCCGAGCAGACCAAGTTCGAAAACCTGGAACAGGCCGCAAGGACCGGCGCCGATGATCACGGATTCAGTGGCGATGACGCTGCTCAAGATGCTGCTGCCTGTGTGGAATTGCCGCAAAAAGGGGCGCGGATTCTAGCGAGTCGCGCCGCCGCCGGCAAAGAACGGAGGGTTATGAGTCAGGCGCGCCCGGCGTTCGAGTCGGTCGGGGTGTGAAAGTACTCGCTGTCGGAAGCCAGTTCGTTCATCAGTCGCTTGAGCTCCTGCATGCGGCTCTCCGCGGTACTGATGGGCATGCAGTCCTGGCAGCGGGGATCACCGCAGGGCTGGCGCGAGTACAGCCAGTACTGGATCGCACCGGCAAGCAGGCCGTCGGCGATGTCCCACAGGTCGGCGTCCTTGTCCTTGTCCGCGATCTTGTTGCCGAGGTCCACCGCCTTGGTGAAAGCGGCATCGAAGCTGTCGGGGGTGGCATTCATGGGCGTTGCGTGCTCGGCTGATTGGACTTGGCGGGCGCATTATCATCACGCGCCGTATCGAGATAGCGCCGCAGGAGCCGCGACCACAATCCTACGATCTGGCGTGCTTCCGAGGAATTGGTAACGCGGTTGGCGATCTGAAAATCCGGGTATTCGCGCGCTTCGCGCGAGTCGACCGCGCGCGCGAGCAGCGCGCCCGTCTGTGAATCGCGCAGCTCGGCGACCAGGCGACCTTTGCCCGCCGACAGCACATAGGCGCGGCGCAACGGGGTGCCCACATCCGGCGCGGCGATGTCGAGATCAATGATGGAGACACGCACGTCGAGCACGTCGGCCCCCGCGCTGGTCACGACCGGATAGCTCTTGCCGTCCTTGCGGTCTGGACGCTGCAGCTGGCGCGTGAACTCGTCGCGCACGAGTTTCGCCATGTCGCTGCGGATGCGCAGGCTCTCGCGCGCATCGACCTCGCGATGATTGGCTTCCCAGTAACGCGCGAACGAGACCTCGACCGGCGCGAGCATCACGCGGTTGTAGCGGGCGAAATCGGCACCGGGACGCAGGTAGAACTCGTCCACGTTGCGAGTCGTCTGGCGAATGAGCCCGTCCTGGGTGGCCGCCGGCATGTCCGCGGCAATGGCCGTGAGCGAGACGAACAGGAGCGCTGCGGGGCTGGCAAGCAAGCACTTGAACAGGTTCATGTTTTGACCTCTGCCGCGGTAGCGCGATGGGAAGTGGCAATTATAGCGCCCCGCAGCCGCAAGCTACCTGCCTTGCCAGAGGCCCGCTCAGGGCTGACGAGTCACGCGCCGGCAAGCTCGCGCGTGAGCTGCGCCCCGGGAACCTCGCGGCAGCCGCTGACATTCTGTCCCGCCCACAGCGGCGAGAAGTCGCCGCTGCCCAGGCTCTCCGCCCTGGCGCGCAGTAGCACCAGGGCGGATGCGGCGAGCGGGAATTCGGGCGCGTCGGCAGCGAGCGGTCCACGTTCACGCATGAGGCGGTTCACAATGGCGCGCGCCGGCCTGCCCGTGAACAGATTGGTGAGGGTCGTGTGGATCGCCGCGTCGCTGCGCAGCGCTTCGCGATGCACACTGCTGGTTCGCGCCTCCGGGCACAGCAGATATGCCGTTCCGACCTGCGCCGCGATGGCGCCGAGTGCGAGGGCTGCCGCGACGCCGTGACGATCCGCGATGCCGCCCGCCGCGATCACCGGAACCCGCACCGCGCGCACGACCTGCGGAACAAGTGCGAGCGTGCCTGCCTGCGTGCTGAGGTCCGACGACAAAAACATGCCGCGGTGCCCGCCCGCCTCCACGCCCTGCGCGATGACCGCATCGACGCCGTGCGCTTCGAGCCAGCGCGCCTCCGCGACCGTCGTGGCAGACGACAGCACCTTCGCGAATTGCTTCACCTGACTCAGCAGCACCGGCTCCGGCAATCCGAAATGGAAGCTCACCACTGGCGGGCGAAATGCTCGCAGTACTTCCAGCGCCGCCGCGTCGAATGGCACACGCGCGGGTGCATTCGCAACTACTGCAGCGATGCCGAGTTCGGCGTAGTAATGCGCCAGCGATGCAAGCCACGATTGCTCACGCTGTACGTCGAGCGTCGGATTGCGATGGCAGAAGAAGTTCACGTTGTACTGTGCAGTCGTCTGCATACGGATCGCCGAGAGCTGCTCGCGCAGCGCTGCGGAGCTCAGCATTGCAGCGGGCAATGATCCGAGACCACCGGCATTGCTCACTGCGAGCGCGAGCGCGGCGTCCTGCGATCCCGCCATAGGGGCCTGGATAATCGGCAGCGATGCGAAATTCACCGGTAACCGCGCGCCTGCAGACTGAACAGGCGGGCGTAGATGCCTTGCTGCTGCATCAGCTCCTCATGACTGCCCTGTTCGACGAGCTGACCGCGCTCCAGCACGGCGATCTGGTCCGCCATGCGCACCGTCGAGAAGCGATGCGAGATCAGGATGGTGATGCGATCGGTCGCCAGTTTGCGGAAATGCTCGAAGATATCGGCCTCGGCCTGTGCATCCATCGCGGCGGTGGGCTCGTCGAGCACCAGCACGTCGGCGCCGGTGCGCATGAACGCGCGCGACAATGCGATCTTCTGCCACTGTCCGCCCGAGAGTTCGCGACCGTCGCGGAACCAGCGACCGAGCTGCGTGTGATAGCCCGCGGGCAGCTGTTCGATGAACTCGGCGGCAAGACCCTTGCGGGCTGCTTCGCGCCAGCGCGCCTCGTCATCGAAGTGCGGCTCGTCGCCCGCACCCACGTTCTCGCCGACGATCATCTGGTAACGCGCGAAGTCCTGGAAGATGACACCGATGCGCGCGCGCAGCGTCGCCTCGTCCCACTGGTTGAGGTCGAGACCATCGAGCATGATGCGCCCCGCAGTCGGTCGATACAGCCGCGTGAGCAGCTTGATCAGCGTGGTCTTGCCGGAGCCGTTTGCGCCTACGAGCGCGAGGCTCCTGCCCGGTTGCAGGTGCAGGTTCACGTCCTGCAGTGCCGGCTCGCGCGCGTCCGGATAGCTGAAGCTTACATTTTCGAAGCGGATCCCGTCTGCTGGCAACGGGCCCCGCACCAGGCTGCCACGCACCTCAGGCACAGGCGTCTCGAGATACTCGTACAGCGTCGACAGGTACAAGTTGTCTTCGTACATGCCGCTCACCGCGCTCAACGAGGACGCAACCGCACTCTGTCCCTGACGGAACAGCATCAGGTACATCGTCATCTGCCCCACGGTGATCGCACCGAGCACTGCACTCACCGCCACCCATGCATACGCTGCATACAAGCCAACGCTCGTCACCAGGCTCAGCGCGAACCCCCAGCCGTCGCGGCGTAGCGCAAGCGCCCGATCCTGTGCATACAGGCGGGTGAAGATGTTGCGGAATCTTCCGAGCAGACGTGGGCCCAAACCGAACAGCTTCACCTCTTTTGCGTGCTCCTCCCGCGCGAGCACCGACTCGAGATAGTCCTGCATGCGGCGCTCGGCCGAGCGCCAGCGGAACAGGCGAAATGCTTCGTTCGAGAATTTGGTTTCCGCGATGAATCCCGGCAAACCCGCGAGCAGCAACAGCAACACCGCCCACGGCGAGAAGCGGTACAGCAGGACCGAGTAGCTCACCAGCGAGATCGCATTCTGCGCCAGACCGAAACTGCGGGTGACGAGGCTCAGCGGCCGCACCGACGCTTCGCGTCGCGCGCGCGTCAGCTTGTCGTAGAACTCCGAGTCCTCGAAGTGCTGCAGGCTGAGTGTCAGCGCCTTGTCGAGGATCATCACGTTGACGCGCTGGCCTAGCTGCGCGCGCAGCAACGCGGTGCACAGTGACAGGCCACGCTGCACCGCCGCCGTGGCCACGATGAGCACTCCCTCGAGCACCACGAACTCGATGACGTTGCGCAGGTCGTGCGCGGGGCTGCGATTTGCCGCGATCACCGCATCGACGATGAGCGCCCCGACATAGGCGATGGCGGCCGGCAGCGCGCCGGCGAGCAGTGTGAGGAGCCCGAGCGTGACGGACAGAGAGCGATCCGTGCTCCACACGAGATCCAGCGCGCGCCGACTGTACTGGAACACCGAGGTGAACTCGCGCAGCAGCGCGCGCAGTTCGGGCGGCGGCGGCGGTTCTAGCGGAGCTGGGCGGGACACTCCGTCATTATGCCGGCTTTGTCAGAAGCTGACCCGCAACGAGAAATACCAGCCGCGCTCGCCGCAGTACGAAAAAGACGCGAATGCTGCAACGCTGTGAGTTCCGTCACAGAAAGGGCCGTGGAGGCCGCGCTGAAGGGGGATTGTGTCGCGACGGGCTGACATGATTCCGTGACCCTGTGAACCGTTTAACTGTGTGGTCCATGGGGGGTCGGTAACCTGCTTCGCATGAATCGTTCCGGATACGGGTGGGCCGGCGCTGCCGTGCGGCTGCCGGGCGGCTTGTCCGCAGTGGCGAGTGCGCGGGCCGAGCCGGCGGCCGATTCACTGTACATCCGCATCGGCGGCGAACAGAAAATGCACGCAATCGTCGAAGAGTTCGTCGAGGCCGTGTGGGTCGAGCCATCACTGGAGCCGTTTTACAAAGGGGTTACACGCTCCAGGTTCAAGGAGCATCTGCAGCAGCAGATCTGCAACATGAACGGCGGCGACTGCGTGTGCGAAGGCGATTGCATGCGCGCAGTGCATGCGGGGAACAAGATCAGGCAGGCCGATTTCTATCGCCTCGTCGAAGTGCTGCGACACCCCTTGCAACACCAGAACGTGCCACTTCGCCAGCGCAACGAAATGCTCACGATTCTCGCGCCGATGCCCGATACCGAAGGACAGGTGCTCGGCTCGAAGGAACACTGATGGGCTTTCGCAGTCTCAGTGCCCGGATCATCGTTTTCTTCGTAGCGTTGCTCGCGCTGGTGCAGATGGCTGCGTTCATTGCGGTCAATCTCGCCAACTCCAGCAATGCGCACGCGAAAGTGGAGAGCGAGCTCGACACGGGCCAGCGCATCTTCCAGCGTATTCTAGATCAGAACAACGAGCGCCTCGCACAGGCAGCGCAGGTGCTCGCCGCCGATTTCGGCTTTCGCGAAGCGGTGGCGACCCACGATGTCGGGACGCTCGAATCGGCACTGCAGAACAGCGGGACGCGCATCGGCGCGGACGCGATGCTGTTCGTCGGGCTCGACGGTCGCGTCACGGCTGATACGCTGAGCACAGGGGAGGCTGGCAGCGAGCGCAATTTCGAGCTTCCTGCGCTGATCGACCAGGCGCGCTCGACGGGACGCGGCGCCGTGATCCAGAAGCTGCATGGCAACATCTACCAGTTGCTCGCGGTATCGGTGCGCGCACCGCTGCCGATCGGCTGGGTGGTGCTCGGCTTTGCCATCGACGATGAGCTAGCGCACGATCTGAAACAGCTCGCGACGCTGGACGTGACCTTCCTCGCTGACGACGTGGAACCGCAATCCCGACCGCATTGGCGTGCGCTGGCTTCGACACTGGCGGTGCCGCAGCAAATGGAACTCGACGCTCTGTTGCCGGCGTGGCCCGGCTCCAGCACCATCACGCGTCTCACGTTGAACGGTGACGACCAGCAGGTGCGCGTCGTGCCGCTGAACGCCGCGGGCGACCTGCGCATCGTCGCAGTGCTGCAGCGCTCGATGGCCACCGCCCTCGCCGCATTCGACCGCCTGCGCAACACGCTGTTCGCGCTCGCGGCCGCCAGTCTGCTGTTTTCGGTACTGGGTTGCCTCGCTATCGCACTCAACATCACGCGTCCGCTGGGCGAGCTCGTGAAATCCGCGCTGCGCATCCGGCAGGGCGACTACGGTTCTGCAGTGCCAGTGAAACGCTACGACGAGATCGGCACGCTCGCTGACAGTCTCGATCACATGCGCAACGGCATCGCCGAGCGCGAGGCGCAGATCCTGCGGCTCGCCTACGAGGATCATCTCACCGGTCTGCCCAATCGCTCCAAGTTCGGCGAGCGACTCACGCAGGAGCTGGCGCTGGCGCAAGAATCGATGCAGCCGCTGTCAATTCTGGTGATGGATCTCGATCGCTTCAAGAACGTGAACGACACCCTTGGTCACGGTGTCGGCGATCACGTGCTGCGGGAGGTCGCAGTGCGCATCAGCGCACTGGCCGCGGCAACTGATTGCGTCGCCCGGCTCGGCGGCGACGAATTCGCAGTACTGCTGCCGCAGGCTGCGGTGGGCCAGGCCCGCAAGATGGCGATGCACATCATCACCGCACTGGAAGAGCCGATCCTGTACGACGGCCAGCCACTCGACGTCGGCACAAGCATCGGAGTTGCGCAGTACCCCGATCACGGCACCGACGCCGAAACGCTCGTCAGCAATGCAGACGTCGCAATGTACGTGGCCAAGCGCAGCAAGAGTGGCCACGCCGTCTACGATCAGACCTACGACACCAACCAGCAGGAGCATCTTTCGTTGCTCGGCGAGCTGCGCCGCGCGGTGGAACAGAACGAGCTGCGGCTGTGCTACCAGCCGAAGATGTCCCTTGACTCTGCGACCATCACCGAAGTCGAGGCACTGCTGCGCTGGGTGCACCCGGTGCGTGGCCTCGTACCTCCGGGCCAATTCATTCCATTTGCGGAGCAAACCGGCTACATCAAGTTCGTGACGCACTGGGTGCTGCGCGAGGCGATCAGGCAATGCGGCACCTGGAAGCGCGAAGGTCTCGACCTGCGCACTTCGATCAACATTTCAGCGCGCGATCTCATGAACCGCGAGCTGCCGGAGCAGATCTCCACGCTACTGCGTGAATTCGACGTCCCGGCGCATCTGATCTGTCTCGAGATCACCGAGAGCGGTTTCATGGATGATCCTGTGCACGCACAGCAGGTGCTGAACCAGCTGGCGGGCCTCGGCCTGAATCTTTCCATCGACGATTACGGCACCGGCTATTCGTCGCTTAGCTACATCATGAAACTTCCGGTGAACGAGCTGAAGATCGATCGTTCGTTCATTGCGAGCATGGTCGACAACGCCGATATTTCCACCATCGTGCGTTCGACCATCGACCTCGGCCACAACCTCGGCCTGAAGGTCGTCGCCGAAGGCGTGGAAACGGCGGAGATTCTCGCACTGCTGCGCCAGCTCGGTTGCGATCTGGCGCAGGGTTTCTACGTGAGCGCGCCGCTGTATGCGGACGATCTTCTGCTGTGGTTGCGCGGGTCGGGATTCAATCCGTCGGAACGCGGTGCATCACCGACAATGCGCTTCGGCTCACTCGCGCGCTGACCACTTGCTGGCCTGCTCGCCCGTTGCCGCGGCGGTGCGCCAACGGGCACCATCCGGCGATTCTGCCAGATGCCGTTCATTGCCGGTAAATGGGCCCGCACTTTCTAGGCGCAGATCACTGGTGGCGACGACGAGCGTGTCGTCCTCCCTGGCCTGCGGCTCGATGGCAACGGCTTCAGCGACGACGCTGGAATCGCCCGGTGTCGCGCAGGCGAACAGCATGGAGGCCAGACCCGCGCCGAGGCGGAACGTCCGGACAAGACGACCCGCCGCTTCACGGGCTGTGGCATGTAAGCCATGCAATCCCCAGAAGTTCTTCGTTCGCCGGGGCGAGCCTGGATCAGCCGGGGTGTAGCACCGCCCTGCGTTGCAAAAACAACCAGCCCGGGCTCGTGCACCACTGATCATCCGGGCCAAGACCTTGAGCGACATCGGATTTTGCCCCGAGCTGGAGCACCGCGCGTGACCGCGCATTCGACCCGCGAACCTGATACGCTTCGCAGCCTTTTTTCGTGCCCGCCGGCGCTCCCGGCGAGTAAAAACCCCTATGAATCGCCCGATCCGCAACATTGCCATCATCGCCCACGTCGACCATGGCAAAACCACCTTGGTCGACTGTCTGCTGAAGCAGTCGGGCACCTTCGCCGCCCACGAGAAAGTGAGCGAGCGGGTCATGGACTCAAACGACATCGAAAAAGAGCGTGGCATCACCATCCTCGCAAAGAACTGCGCGATCGAATATGCCGATACGCGCATCAACATCGTCGATACGCCGGGCCACGCCGACTTCGGCGGCGAAGTGGAACGCGTGTTGTCGATGGTCGATGGCGTGCTGCTGCTGGTCGACGCGGTCGAAGGCCCGATGCCGCAGACGCGATTCGTCACGCGCAAGGCACTCGCGCTGGGACTCAAGGCGATTGTCGTGGTGAACAAGGTCGATCGTCCGGGCGCACGTCCGGGCTGGGTGCTGGACCAGACTTTCGATCTGTTCGACAAGCTCGGCGCGAACTACGAACAGCTCGATTTCCCGGTGATCTACGCCTCCGCGCTGCAGGGCTGGGCGAGCACCGACCATCTCGCCCCGCTGCCGGACATGACCACCCTGTTCGAGGCGATCCTCAAGCACGTCTCGCCGCCGCCGCACGATGCGACCGCTCCGTTGCAGATGCAGATCTCCACGCTTGACTACAACTCCTACGTCGGGCGCATCGGCATCGGTCGCATCCGTCGCGGCACCGTGAAGGCCGGCATGACCGTCGCGCTGCGCGACGGTGAGGTCGATCGCGGCACCGCCAAGATCGCGCAGGTGCTTAACTTCGTCGGCCTGCAGCGCCGCTCGGTGGATTCCGCGTTCGCCGGCGACATCGTCGCGATCACGGGCATTCCCGACGTGAACATCGGCCTCACGGTGTGTGACGTCGAATCTCCAGTGGGCCTGCCGCCGATTTCGGTGGACGAGCCCACCCTCGCCATGAATTTCCAGGTGAACACCTCGCCGCTTGCCGGGCGGGAAGGCAAGTTCGTCACTAGCCGCCAGATTGGCGAGCGCCTGAAGCGCGAGCTCGAGAGCAATGTCGCGCTGCGCGTTGAAGATACGGGCGAACCCGACGTGTTTCGCGTACAGGGCCGCGGCGAGTTGCATCTGACGATCCTCATCGAGAACATGCGCCGTGAAGGCTACGAACTCGCGGTATCGCGTCCGCAGGTGCTCACCAGGGAAATCGATGGCGTCACGCACGAGCCGTTCGAGCAGCTCTCGGTCGACGTGGAAGAGTTGCACCAGGGCGGCGTGATGGAAGCACTCGGTCAGCGCAAGGCCGAGATGAAGGACATGCAGATGGACGGCCGCGGTCGCGTGCGTCTGGAGTATCGCGTGCCCGCGCGCGGCCTCATCGGCTTCCAGGGCGAGTTCATGAATCTCACACGCGGCTCGGGCCTCATCAGCCACGTGTTCGACGGTTATGGTCCGATGCGCGGTGAGATCGCCGATCGGCACAACGGCGTGCTCATAAGCAACGAGGATGGCCCGGCCACTGCGTACTCGATTTTCGCCCTGCAGGAGCGTGGTCGCATGTTCGTCGGTCACGGCGAGACGCTGTACGAAGGCATGATCATCGGCATTCACTCGCGAGAAAACGACTTGGTGGTGAACGCGATCAAGGGCAAGAAGCTCACCAACGTTCGCGCCGCCGGCAAGGACGATGCGCTGATCCTTACCCCGCCGATTCCGCTCACGCTGGAGTACGCGGTGGAGTTCATCGCCGACGACGAACTGGTGGAAGTCACGCCACAATCGATCCGCATCCGCAAGCGCTTTCTCAAGGAACAGGATCGCAAGCGCGCCTCGCGGTCCTCGGACTCAGCCGTCGCTGGCTGAGGCTTGACCGGGATGAACGGAATGATGCCTGTGACGCGGGCGTTGCTGATCGCCAACGTCACGCTGTTCCTGCTGCAGCAGTTTGGTGGCGACGAGTGGCTGATCTACCAGTTCGCGCTCTGGCCCATCCCGCACGACACGATATTCGGCTACGTCGGCCCACAGTTCCATCTGTGGCAGATCATCACGTACGGGTTCCTGCACAGCGGTTTCTCGCACTTGTTTTTCAACATGTTCGCGCTGTGGATGTTCGGTTCGCAAATCGAAACGCTGCTGAACTCGCGCCGCTTCGCGATCTACTATTTTGTCTGCGTCGCGGGTGCGGCACTCACGCAGCTCGCGGTGCAGGAGATGTCGGTCGGTCCGATGGTACCTACGGTGGGCGCTTCGGGCGGCGTGTTCGGGCTGCTGCTGGCGTTTGGCCTCGCCTGGCCGCGGCGCAAACTGATGCTGCTTTTCCCGCCGATTCCGATGCCCGCGTGGCTGTTCGTCACCCTGTATGGCGCGCTCGAGCTGTATCTCGGTGTCACCGGCACACAGCAGGGTGTCGCGCATTTCGCGCATCTCGGCGGCATGGCCGCAGGCTTCGTGTTGATCATCTACTGGCGGCGCCAGAGCGTCGCACGCTGACGCCTCAGGCGAGCACGATCCTGTTGCGGCCCGCTTCCTTCGCCTGATACAGCGCCTTGTCGGCGCGCTCGAACGCGTCTTCCGCCGTATCCGAATCGTGCAGCATCGTAAGACCGCACGACACGGTCACCGCAACAGGCGCGCCACGGAAGTGGAAGCCGAGGGTCTGTATCGCCGCGCGCACCTCGTCGGCAAGGCGCATGACTTCACCCGGGTCCGCCCCGGTCAGGATCATCACGAATTCCTCGCCGCCGTAGCGCGCGACGAAATCTGTATTGCGCACGCGCTCGCCGAAGCAATCCGCAACGACGCGCAGCACCTTGTCGCCCGCCTTGTGGCCATAGGCATCGTTGATCTTCTTGAAGTGGTCGATGTCCCAGGCGGAGATGCACACCGGATGTCCGAAGCGCTTCCAGCGTGCGAACTCCTCGCCCAGACGCTGATCGTAGGCGAGCCGGTTCGGCAACTGGGTGAGCGAATCGACCATAGCCAGACGCTGCTCGTCGCGCAGACGATCGCGCAGATCGTGCGCTTCGGCTTCCAGCTTCTCGACGCGGTGGCGCATGCGCTCGCTGCGTTCCCAGTGACTCGAGGCGCGTGTCTCTTCACGCTCGCGGAATTCCGTGAGATGCGCCTGGATCGAAGACAGGCGCGCGTGCACCTGGCTTTGGACCTCCTCCACATTCACACTGCGATCCACAACCGCGCTCAGATCCGTCATCTCACCGAGGACGCGGATCTTCAACTCGTTGGTGCTCTCGAGCGCCAGACGACGATCGCTGTCCTCGCTGGAGATGTATGCGGTGAATTCGTCGAGCCGACCCGTGATCAGGCGCAGCAGTTCTTCAACGTCGCGCTTCTCTTCCTTCAGCGAAGAGATGCGCCGCGAGACGAGCTCCGAAATGCGTTCCAGAACGTCGGGCAGTTGCTCGGCGGTCAGCGAGACTTCCAGGGCATGATCCAGCGCCTCGACATCGGAGCGCAGGTTCGGCATGCGACGCAGATCGGCCAGCATGCCGGTGATCGTCGCGCGGATGCGCTCGTCACCGAAGAAAGCCTCGCTCGGCAGATCCTGCGGCGCGGGTGGCGCAGGGGTTGCGCCACAATGAAACCCGAGCGACGCAAGCGTGGCGTTGACGGTCGCAGTGGCAGCGGCAAGGGATGAGGACGCCGGCGCGGCCTTCGCCGCTGGCAGCGTGTGAACCTTGGCCGATGCGGAATGCGCTACTCGCGGTGCGGACTGTTTGGCCGAATCGATGGCGGCGATCGCGCTGGAAAGAGGTTCGAACAGAGGTTCGAGCTGCTCCTCGCCCGCCTTGCGGCGCATGGCTTCGGTGAGCCGCTGGATCTCGGTATCAAGGCGCGGGTCGACGCCCTGCGCGGCGACGCACAGGCGGTTGACGAGCCGGCGGAGCAGGCCCTCGAGGGATTTCCAGCGCGTTTCTTCGTCCTCGAGACGTCCTAGCGCATCGAGATACTTTCGTCGCCACTGATCTGGTTCAGCCATAGATCGCACGTTCACCAACCTGCCGCCTGCATCGTGCAAAGGACGATTTACGAATCACGTTGTCGACGCGATCCTTGAGAGCTCGATAATGGCGTTGCAGCACGCCCGGTTAATGTGCAGCACGTCAAGCATTCGGCGAGATCTATGCTTCGAAAACGAAACAGGGCAGCGGCGGCAGGGGAGAAGGATCAACCAGAAACGGTAGTTTCCGCTTTTAAATCAGCGAACTGCAGCTCGGCGAGACGGGAGTAGAGAGGGCTGCTGAGCAAGAGCTCGGCATGCGTGCCGACCCCTACAATCCTGCCTTGATCGATGACGGCAATACGATCGGCCTTGAGGACCGTCGCCAGCCGGTGCGCGATGATCAACGTGGTCCGGTTGCGCATCAGGCCTTCCAGTGCCTGTTGCACGAGGCGCTCGCTCTCGGCGTCCAGCGAGCTCGTTGCCTCGTCCAGCAGCAATACCGGCGGATTTTTAAGGATCGCCCGCGCGATGGCGATGCGCTGGCGCTGGCCGCCGGACAGTCGCGTACCGCGCTCGCCGAGAAACGTGTCGTACCCCTGTGGCAGCAAGCTGATGAACTCGTCGGCCGCAGCGGCGGCGGCGGCACCTTCGATCTCCGCGTCGTTTGCATCGGGCCGGCCATAGCGGATGTTCTCGCGCGCGCTGGTGCCGAACAGCACCGTCTCCTGCGGCACGAGGCCGATGCGCCCGCGCAGGTCCTGCGGATCCAGGTGCGAGATGTCGACACCGTCGAGCAGCAGGCGCCCCGACAACGGATCGTAGAAGCGCAGCAGCAGCTGGAAAGTCGTGCTCTTGCCCGCACCCGACGGGCCCACGAACGCCACGGTCTCCCCCGCCGCGATGTCGAGCGTGAATTCCTGCAGCGCGCGCGCATCGGGACGCGACGGGTACCGGAAACTGACGTTCTCGAACCGCACGTTGCCTGCGCTGGGCACCGGCAGTTTCTCCGGCTGCGCGGGAATGGCGATCGCCGGTTGCGACTGCAGCAGCTCCGCAAGCCTTTCCATCGCACCTGCGGCGCGCTGTATTTCGCCCCATTGTTCGATGAGCGATGCCGCGCCGGTGACGACGATCATCGCGTACAGCAAAAACTGTCCCAGCTGCCCGCCGGTCATCTCGCCACTGAGCACCGAGCGCGCGCCGAGCCACAGCACGAACGTGATCGCAGCGAGCACCAGCATCGTGCCCACCGCAGTGAGCATCGCGCGCACCTGGGAGCGGCGGATCGCCGTGTGGAAACTGTCGTCGACGGCCTTCGCGAAACGCTGGCTCTGCAGCTCTTCCAGGGTGAAAGCCTGCACAGTCTGGATCGCATTGAGCGTCTCGCCGGCAAGACCCGCCGAATCTGCAACGCGATCCTGCGTCGCGCGCGACAACTTGCGTACGCGACGACCCACCGCGATCAGCGGCAGCATGATGACGGGAATCATCACCACGGTGATCGCAGTCAGCCGCCCACTGGTGAGACCCAGCAGCACGAGCCCGCCGAGCAGATTCAGTATCGAGCGCAGCGTAATCGATAGCCCCACCCCGGAGATGGACTGCACGAGCGTGGTGTCGGTGGTGAGCCGCGACAGGATCTCACCCGTGCGCGTGATCTCGAAAAACGTCATGTCCATGCGGATCACGCGCCGGTACACCGCATCGCGGATATCCGCGACCACCCGCTCACCGAGCCACGTAACCAGGTAGAAACGCAGCGCCGCAAACACGCCGAACGCGATGCCCGCCGCCAGGAAGCCGACGAAGTACTGATTGATGCGCGACGGATTCGCTCTGTCCATGCCGTGATCAATGAGATCGCGCACAGCAATGGGCAGCGCGAGCATTGCCGCCGAGGCGACGATCAGCGCGAGCAGTGCAGCGAAAATCGTCTTGCCGTACGGCCGCAGAAACGGCGCGAGCGTACGTAAAGGGCGGAGCGACCGGGCCTTGGCTCGGTCGGCAGTGGATTCGGGCATGTAACCGTGACGCAGGAAAGGACGCGCGACGATACTCCGCCACGCGTCCCGCGTCATGCACACCTGATTACGGCAAGTTCAGTCCTCAACCCAGCGGCTGCGCTCCACGCGAATGCGGTCGCCGGGGCGATGGTCCATCACGACCTTGTCGGTCCGCCCGTCGAGGCGATAGGTCACCTCGCAGGCGGTGACCTGCGACTCGCGCTGATTGCGAACCGTGCGACATTCGCGCTTTACAACGATGCGATCGGCATTCTTGCTCTGGTTGAGCTTCTGGATCCGGTTGCCTGCATAACCACCCGCCGCCGATCTGGTGAACCAGCACGCCGCCGGCAATTGCACCGACAACGGTGCCCGCTACCTGGTTCTTGTCGCGCGCTTCGCCATGTTCACGCACCTCTACCCAGCGCGAGCAGTCGACAGCGGGCGGTTACTACTGTGGGATGTGTCCCACGTCAGGCGAGACGGTTGATGCCGTTGTAGGCCGCGATACGATACGCCTCGGCCATCGTCGGGTAATTGAATGTTGTATCAATGAAGTAGCGCAAGCTGTTGAGATCCTGGCTCGCCATTACGGTTTGGCCGATGTGCACGATCTCCGACGCATTGTCGCCGAAGCAATGCACGCCGAGGATCTGCAGCGTGTCAGTGTGAAACAGGAGTTTCAGCATTCCGACCTTCTCCTCCGTCATCTGCGCGCGCGCCAGCGTCTTGAAGTTCGTATGGCCTATCTCGTAGGGCACTTGGGCATCCTGTAGCTCGCGCTCGGTCTTGCCTACCGAGGAGATCTCCGGAATCGTGTAGATGCCGCTCGGCACGAGATCGAGCCGAGGTGCCTTGATGCTCGGGTCGAGGATATAGTGGCCAGCGTGCCCGCCCTGCTGATACGCAGCGCTCGCGAGCGCGGGAGGTCCTATCACATCGCCCGCGGCGAACACATGTGGCAGCACGGTCTGATAGTGCGGGTTCACGGCGAGATGTCCCCGCTGGTTAGGCGCCAGCCCGATCGCCTCAAGATTCATGTTATCCGTGTTGCCCGTGCGGCCATTCGCCCACAGCAACAGGTCGGACTTGATCCTGCGACCGGACTTCAGCTTCAGCACCACGTCGTGCTCGCGTGCCTGGAGCGAATCAAACGTCTCGTTGTGGCGGATTACGCAACCTTGGTCGCGAAGGTGGTACGACAGCGCTTCGGCGATCTCCTCATCGAGAAACGACAGCAGTCGCTCCTGAGTGTTCACCAGCGTGACCTTCGCGCCCATGTTCAGGAATATCGATGCGTACTCGCAACCGATGACGCCGGCCCCGTAGATCGTGACGCTGAACGGCGTGTGCGGATAGCGCAGCACGCTGTCGCTGTCGCGGATGTTCGGATGGGTGAAATCAAGGCCGGGCGGATGATACGGGCGCGAACCGGTGGCAATCACCACGTTGTCCGCATGCACGCGGTACGCGGGATCCGCGCGCGGCCGGATCTCGATGGTGTTCGCGTCGATGAACCACGCGGCACCGGACAGGACCGGCACGCGGTTGCGCTCGTAGAAACGGCGCCGCAGCGCCACCTGGGCTTCGACGACCTTGTCGGCCGTGGACAACAGCTTCGGAAATTCGACGCGGAATTCTCCGGCGATCTCGCGCAACAGCGGGTCCTGCCGCACGTCGGCAAGCGTCTTTACTGCATGGCGCAAGGCCTTGCTCGGGATGGTGCCCCAATGCGTGCAACCGCCGCCTACTTCGCTGTAGCGCTCCACCACGGCCACTTTGCGATGCGCCTTGGCAGCCATCATCGCGGCGCCCTCGCCTGCGGGGCCACTGCCGATTACCACGAGGTCGTAATGCTTCATGCCCCTATGCTACCGGCTGGCGGCCGGAGGCAGGCTATTGCTTTGGTTTGGCGGGAAACCGCGAAGTCTCGCTAGTTCGCCCCGAACGACTTCGACGCGACGATGCCGACGAGCCGCGGCTCGACCAGGAACACGGTGCGCGTGAGACCGAGCAGCCCCGAGTTCAATGAGAAGGTGGAGATCGCCTCCTCGTCGAACAGGTTGCGCGCGTACACCTGCAATTTCAGCCCGACCGAAGGGCGCTCGAAACCGAAGCTGACATTGACGTTGTCCCAGGAGGCGATCTGGTCCGAGTCGCGATTGAAGTTGGTCGCGAAGGTCCTGGCCTGTCGGAAATAATCGCCGCGGGCCGTGAGGGTCCAGTCACCCGCGTTCCAGATGTACTGGGCTCCGACCCCTGCGGTCATCCTGGGCGAATTCGGCAACTCATTGCCCACGAGACTGGCATTGACGCCGCCTGTGGGCGTCAGTCCTAAGGCGGTGAACGAACCGGCGCAGATGCCGAGGATGTCGCGCGGTGTGATCGCTCGCGGCGCACCACCTGCCACCGGGATTACCGGAGTGCCCGCATTCATCAGGCCGATGAAGGTCGCCATCGCGGTAGTCGGCACCACGCATGCTGCGGTCGTACCGCGCGCGTATGTGAATGCGGTATTGCCTCGCGTGCGATCGAACTCGTCGATCGATTCTCCTTCCTTGATCTCGGTGTCGAGGAAGCCGAGCGTCGCGTTGAAACGCAGGCGGCGCACCGGTTCCCAGGTCGCTTCCAGCTCTGCCCCTGCAACCTTCGCATCGACATTTTCCGTCGTGCCGCTGAAGCCGCGCACCTGCGACACCTGGTAGTCCTGATAGTCGTAGTAGAACGCCGTCGCGTTCAGCATCACGCGCCCATCGGCAAAGCGGTTCTTGCTGCCGATTTCATAGGCGTTCACGAACTCGGGCTTGTAGCTTGGAGAGGTCGTGGTGACATTGGGCGTGTTGAAACCACCACCCTTGTAGCCCTTGGAGTACGACGCGTACACCATGGAGTCTTCGGCGAGCTTGTAGTCGAAGTTGAGACGGCCGGTCGTCTCCGTGAAGTTCACGAGTTGCGGCACGGGTGCAAGCGGCCCGGTCGGCGACCAGCCCTGCCCCGGCGCGAGCAGCGTCACGGGATACAGCACCTGCGTCTTCTCGTCATCGGTGTAACGCAGGCCGGCGGTCACGCGCAGTGTCTCGAGCGCCTGCCAGTACAGCTCACCGAACGCCGCGCGACCGCGCAGCTGGTAAGGATTGTGGCTGATGAAATAATCATGGCCCAATCCATCCGGGACCGGATTCGGATCGATGTAGATCGGAACTGCCGGCACGGTGTTGGGTGGCGTGTTGCAGGGTCCGAGGTTGAAGCACTGCGCGTAGGCCTTCTCGGCGTTCCCGACAACGAACACGTCGTTCACCCGGTCGAGCTTCAACCACATGCCACCAACGTTGAAATTCATCGGCCCATCGAACGCGGACTGCAGGCGCAGCTCCTGCGTCCACTGGCGCGTCGTCAGGTCGTTGATGTTGGTCGTGCGGATGACATTGGAACTGCCCACCTGCGCGTGTGCGAGCACGCCGCCAGGTGTGAACGGCGTCGTGGCAAACGGCACGCTGGGCGCAACGTTCTCCGCGTCGCTTCTCTGATCAAGATCGTCCTGCGAGAACGCGGTCAGCGAGGTTACCTTCAGACCTTCGCGGAATTCCCACTCGATATTCAGCATGCCAAGATCATTGCGGCCCTGATAGATTGTGGGCTCCAGCAACTCGAGCGTGCGCAGGTCCGCCGATTGGACCTTGTTGGCGTTGCCGTCGATCGGCTGGATACCGACGAGTTTCGCCAGCACGCCGTTCAGGGTGCCCGCCGTGTTCACGCTGCCAGTGCGCGTAGCGGAGTCATACACCGAACTCGGTGTGCAGCCCTGGCTCAGGAATTCACGTGCATCCGCACTGCTGACGGGCACGCCGCCAATGCTGGTGGGACCCGTATCCTTCAGGCACACGGTCTTCTGGTTGAACGTGCGGTCGTCGTTCTCGCGAAAATGCTCCCACATCAGAAAGCTTGTGAAAGCGCCGGTAGGTGTAAAATCGACGGTGATGCGCGTCGACCAAAGGTCACGCCCGTCCACGTCATCGCCGGTAATCGCGTTGGTCGAGTAGCCGTTGCGCTTTAGCATCGTGCCAGCGGCGCGCACGGCAAGCACTCCGCCCAGCGGCAGGTTCACGAAGCCGGTGAAGCGGCGCGAGTTCTCGGTGCCGTACTCCAGGGCGAGATTCGCATCGAAGGCGT
The DNA here is from genome assembly GCA_039929265.1 of Steroidobacteraceae bacterium. Classification (GTDB taxonomy): domain Bacteria; phylum Pseudomonadota; class Gammaproteobacteria; order Steroidobacterales; family Steroidobacteraceae; genus ZC4RG30. The sequence continues at coordinate 20,507 of JBDSRN010000187.1, forward strand.
TCTGCGGCTTCGCGGTGATGAAATTGATCACGCCACCCGTGGCGTTGCGGCCAAACAGCGTGCCCTGCGGGCCACGCAGCACTTCCACGCGCTCCATGTCGTAGAAGTCCGCATCGGCGATGCGATTCACCGCCAGCGGCGAGTTGTTCTCATGCACGCCGACGCCCGCATCGCCCGCAGTGGTGACGAGCTGATAGCCGATGCCGCGGATCTGGTAGTTGCTCTGGCCAAACTGCGCGCGCGCGAAACTCATGTTCGGCACGGCGTACTGCAGATCGCGACTGCCAGCGATACCGCGGTTTTCCAGCTCGCTGGATGACAGCGCGGACACCGCGATCGGTACGTCCTGGATGGACTGCGCGCGTTTCTGCGCGGTGATGATCACTTCCTCGATGCCTTCGTTTCCGGCGTCGGCGGCGAGTGCGAGTGGCGTCGCACCACTTCCCAGTACCGCTGTACAAATGACGTGCGCTGCTCGGTTCTGCGATTTCTTCATGATCACATCCCCCGGATACTCAAACGTTCGATCCTTCGTACTCAGTATTTGAATAACTTTTGGCGCCAGTCAAATCCGTCAGTCATCGACCAGTGACTGGCCGGGAAACAATTCTTCGTTGAATCCGAAATTGCGCAAATCACGAATACGCATCGGGTACAGGACACCATCGAGGTGATCGACCTCGTGCTGCACGACTCGAGCGTGAAAACCTTGCACGGTGCGATCGATCGAGGCGCCCTGTGCGTCCTGGCCCCGGTAGCGCAAATTAAGTGCACGCGGCACGAGTCCGCGCATGCCTGGAACGGACAGGCAGCCCTCCCAGCCCTCTTCGGTTGCCGCGTCGGGAAACTCCAGCACGGGATTGATCAACACGGTGAAGGGCACGGGCTGCACATCGGGATAGCGCGGACTGTATTGCACGCCGAAAATCACCACGCGCATCGGCACACCGATCTGCGGCGCGGCCAGTCCGGCCCCTTGCCGCGCAATCATCGTGTCATGCATGTCCAACAGCAGTCGCTGCAGGTCCGCGGCGGCGAAATCCGCCACCGGCATCGAAGGCTGCAACAATCGCGCATCACCCATCCGCAATACTTCACGCACCGTCATGTTTCACCGTCCGCCGTCAGAACTCACTGACAACAACTGGCTGTCGCAGCGGACTGCAACTTGGTAGTCCATGGGCGATTCTGTGACGCATGAATCGTCCGAATTCCCGAAACAATTCCAACGCGTGCGGCTTTGCCTCACGTCGGTGGCCTTGTGTCACAGTTTAGCTATCCCGCAGGCAGGTCCGACCCCGTTGCAGCCCTAGAATCTCCTGTAACACCTCCATCCGGACAGGCTCCGGGAGTCCTGCTACGTATGTTCCTGCGCGCGCCGTTGCGCCACCTGATTTCGATCATCGCACCGTTCATGCTGGTGGTGTTGCTCATGCTTGGCCTTTCCATCAGCAGCATGAGTGTGTTGTCGACCACGCGTGCGTTCGTCACGGGCGAAGGGCAGCGCTCCCGCGCCGAACGCGACTCCATCGTCCTGCTGCGCAACTACGCTCGCACCGGTAGCGATCAGACTTACGCGCTGTTCCGGCAGAACCTGTCCATAGTGCTCGGCAGTCGCGCGGCGCGCCTCGCGCTGCAGGCCAGCCCGCGCGACTTCGAGCGCGCGGCCGCCGGCTTGCGCGCGGCGGGCAATCATCCAGACGACGTCGGCGGAATGATTCGCCTGCTCCGCACGTTCGCAGAACTGCCTCCCGTGGTTGCCACCGTCGCGCTCGCCGCACAGCGCGACACCCTCGTGCTGCAGCTCGAGGCACTTGCCACGCGTCTGCGGGCGCAGTGGGCACTGGGTGAGCCGGATACGGCCACGGCAAGTGAAGAGATCAACCTGCTGTATCGCGAGCTCATCCCGTTGCAGAGCCAGTTCGCCGCGCGTCTCGATGCGGGCGCGCGCGCGGCGCAGACCGCGTTGTTGGTCATGCTCGCCGTCGGCAGCGCATTGCTGATCCTGATGGGCACCCTCGTCTGCCGCAGCCTGCTGCGCCGGGGCGATGCGATCGCCTCCGCCCTGCGCGCGACTCAGGCGCTGGCGTACAACGAGCAGGAGCGCGCGGATGTCACGCTGCGCTCGATTGCCGATGCGGTGATCTCGGCCGATCGCGGCGGCAAGATCGACTACATGAACGCCGCAGCGGAGCGGCTCACGGGCTGGAAGTTCACCGAAGCTCGCGGACTGCGCCTGCACGATGTCTGCCTGCTTGATCGCATCGATTCGAATACGTCGGATTCAGGCGTCGTCAGGCAGCTGCTCACCAACGGATCACCGGCGGCCGAAGGCAGCCAGTCGGGGACGCTGCGGCGACGCGACGGCAGCAGCGTCACGATTCACGAGCACGCCGCACCGATCACGGATCGTGAAGGCCGCATGGTCGGCATGGTGCTCGTGTTGCGCGACATCACGCAGGAACACGCCTTCACCGAACAGCTCGAGCACCAGGCGAGCCACGATGCGCTCACCGGCCTCGTCAACCGCGCCGAGTTCGAACGGCGTCTGCGTGGTGCGGTGGATTCGTCGCGCGGCGAACGCGAGCACGCGGTGCTGTACTTCGACCTCGATCAGTTCAAGGTGGTCAACGATACCTGCGGTCATTCCGCGGGCGACGAGCTGATTCGTCGCATCGGTGCGATCGTGGTCGAGCAGTTGCGCGGCTCCGATACGCTCGCGCGCCTGGGCGGCGACGAGTTTGGCGCACTGCTGCTGAACTGCGGTCGCGACGCCGCGCTGCGCGTTGCCGAGGGCATCCGCCACGCCATTTCCGAGTCGCGCTTCCCCTGGCAGGGAAAGACCTTCGCCGTCACCGCGAGCATAGGCGTGCTCGTGATCGAACGATCGCTGCGCGACATCTCCGAGATCATGAGCTCCGCGGACCGGGCGTGTTTCGCCGCGAAGGATGCCGGGCGCAATCGCGTGATGATGTACCGCGCGGATGATCGCGAACTCACCGCCCGTCATACCGAGATGGAATGGGTCGCGCGCATCAACACCGCGATCGAGACGGGGCAGATGGCACTGTTCGCCCAGGAGATCCGCCCGCTCGCGACACCCAATGACGCGCGCGGCGGTCCGATGGTCGAGATCCTGTTGCGCATGATCGACGAACAGGGTCAACTGATTCCGCCGATGGCATTCATTCCCGCGGCCGAACGCTACAGCCTGATGACGCGCGTCGATCGTTGGGTGATCAGGCAGGCTCTGCAGGAAATCTCGCTGCTCAACACCGGCGGTGCCGAATTGCCCGTGTGCATGATCAATCTGTCGGCGAGCTCTATCCAGGACAGCGGCCTCGCGGCCTACATTGGCGACGAACTCGCGACGCACGACGTCTCACCGGAGCGGATCGGCTTCGAGTTCACAGAGACCGCGGTGATCACGCACCTGTCGAAGGCGACTCAGCTCATGCGCAAGCTGAAGGCACTCGGTTGCCAGGTCGCGCTCGACGATTTCGGCAGCGGCATGTCGGCATTCGCGTATCTACGCAGCCTGCCCGTGGATTTCCTGAAGATCGACGGCAACTTCATCAGCGACATGGTGAAGGATCCGGTCGTGTATGCGATGGTCGAGGCGATCCAGCGAGTCGGCAGCGTAATCGGAATTCGCACTGTCGCCGAGTGGGTCGAGGACGACTCGACGCTCGCCGCACTCACAGTGACCGGCATGGACTATGTGCAGGGATTTGCAGTGGGGCGGCCCGAGCCACTCGCGCATCTTGCGCGCTCGCTCGGTGAGCGGCGCCGCGTAGCGATGCGTGCGCCAATCGCGAGCCACGGGTCGGGCGAAGAGATACCCGAGCCGCGTCGCGCCGCATCGCTGCGTCTGATCTCCGGTCAGTAGATCCCGAGCGCCAGTCCTTCGGCCAGGCCCTGCGCGACTTCCGCGCAACGCGCGAGTTCCTTGGAGTCGATATGCTTGGCCCGCAGGATCTGCTCGGGTGTCTGCGCATGGGTGCAGACGATCAGCGCGGGCGCGACCTGCTTCAGTCGCAACCCAGTGCAGATGCGCTCGATCTGCCGCGCCGCGCCCTGCCCGTCGCTGCCGGCGCAGATGAGGCTTGCGTACGGTCGCCCGACGATGCGGTCAAGCACGCCGTAGTAACTCCGGTCGAAGAAATCCTTCATCACGCCTGACATGCTGCCCAGATTCTCGGGGGTCGCGAACATATAGCCATCCGCGGCGAGCAGATCCTCAGGACCCGTGCGCGCGGCATCAGACACTCGCATCAGGGTTTCCGCGGTCGCTCCCGCAGCTGCGGCGGCCGCCGCCATCTGGCGCGTGCCGTCGGTCATGCTGTGGAACACGATCAGAACTGTTCTGCGAACCGGATCGATTACCATGCTTGCTGCAATTCCTGGGTGAGGTCGACGTGAAAGGCGCCGCGGCGATTGCCTGTATTCTCAAGCAGGAGGGTATCGAATACCTGTCCTGTTATCCGACACCGCGTCGGCACGGAACCAAGTGATGGAGGTCGGGGATCAGGCCATCCCGCAGTGATCGAAGTCATGACCACGGCGCGACTTCGCCAAATACCCCTGGTTTCCCGCATGTAGGACAATCCCGACCCGAATTGTCGTGGCCGCCCGATGGGTCGCGTGCGGGAAACATCACAACCTGTCGCTCCCGATTCTGGATGCGACATGAACCTGCGCTCGGATTCTGCTTTTTGGTCCTTGAAGAATGGCATCGGTCCGGCTTCACCCAGGCTCTCACGTGACCTGCGCTGCGAAGTGGCAATCGTCGGCGCCGGTGTCTCGGGCGCGCTCATCGCCGACGAGCTGGTGCGCGAAGGGCTCACCGACATCGTCATCGTGGACAAGCGCGGCGCCGCGCTGGGCAGCACTGCCGCATCCACTGCGCTGCTGCAATACGAGATCGATGCGCACCTCGTCGATCTGCACGCGATCCTCGGGCCCCACAACGCGATGCTCGCGTATCTCGCCTGCATCGAGAGCGTCGACCTGCTCGAGCAGCTCGTGCCCGGCCTGCCGACAGATGTCGAATTCGCGCGGCGTCCGAGCCTGTACCTCGCGTCGAGCAGCCGCGACGTGGCGCGGCTCGAAGCGGAGTACGGCGCGCGCCGTGCACTCGGCATCGATCTGAAACTACTGTCGCAGGCGGACCTGCGGGGCCGTTACTCGATCAATCGTCCCGCGGCGCTACTCTCGTCGCGCGCCGCCGAAGTGGATCCCGTACTGCTCGCGCGCGCCTTGCTGCGGCGTGCGCAGCAGGGCGGTGCACAGCTTTTCGGCCGAGTGGAGGTGCAGTCGATCGAAGAAGACGCGCACGAGGTCCAGCTGCGTACCAGCGATGGCAACACCATCCAGGCGCGCGCCGCAATAGTATGTGGTGGCCATGAATCGATGCGCTTCCTGCCTGCAAGGCTCGCGAGGTTACGCACCAGCTACGCGCTGGTCACCGAGCCCGCTGCGTTCGGCGAAACCCTCGCCACGCGCCCGCTGGTCTGGGAAACCGCGCGCCCGTACCTGTATGCGCGCACCACGCGCGACAACCGCACGATGCTCGGCGGCGAGGACACCGCGTTCCGAAAGAGCCCCGTGCGCGATTCGCTGCTGAAGAAAAAAGCCCGGCGACTGAGCAGGATGGGCACCGAGCTGCTCGGCCCTTTGCCGCCCGTCGACTACGCCTGGGCAGGCGTGTATGCCGAGACTCCCGATAGCCTCCCGTACATCGGCATTCAGCGCGACTGGCGCCGACGCGTGCACTTCGCGCTGTGCTACGGGGCCAATGGCATGGTATTTGCCGTCCAGGCCGCAAATATGCTGTCCGCATCGTTGCAGGGCAGATCCCACCCGCTAGAGGAGGTGTTCGGATTCGCGCGCCTGAAAAGTCGTTCGCGACTGCGTGCAAGAACCGCCGGGCTGCGGAGTAGAATAAGTGCCTGGTCGGCACGATGAATGGCTGATGTCTGACACCCTCATTCAACAAGAAAAATTGCGCCTGGTAATCGGCGAAAATCATCCGGATCTGGCGGAATCGCTCGCCATCCTCATCGATTTTCAGCCTGACCTGACCTGTGTTGGTACCGGTCGTTCGAATGCGGAGGTCACGCGACTCGCGCAGGAGCTGCGCGCCGACGTGTACGTCCTGGACCTGTCGCTGGACGATGGCTCCAGCATCCCGATCATGCGCATGCTGCGCAGCGATCAGCCCGACGCCGCGATCATCGCCTACACCGGTCACTCGAACCCGGTGCTGACCGACGAATGCCACAAAGCCGGCTGCGATGCGGTGATCACCAAGGCAGGTGATGTAGACGAGCTGCTCGCCACGATTCGTACCGCCGCCCGCAAGTATCGCTGAGCTCATGGCACTGCCCTTGTCAGTGCTGGACCTCGCGCCCGTTCCGTCCGGCGTTTCCGCCTCGACGGCGCTGCGGCGCACGGTCGACCTCGCACGACTGGCCGACGAGCTCGGCTTCGTGCGCCTCTGGTACGCAGAGCATCACAGTATGCCGAGCGTCGGCAGCTCAGCACCCGAAGTGCTGATCGCAAATGCCGCGGCTGCCACGAAGCGCCTGCGGCTTGGTTCGGGCGGCATCATGCTGCCCAACCATTCCCCTCTGCGCGTGGCCGAACTATTCCGAACGCTCAACGCGCTGCATCCCGGGCGCATCGATCTCGGTCTCGGCCGCGCCCCGGGCTCCGATCAGAACGCCTCACGCGCGCTGCGCGCATTCGACGGGGAGCAGTTTCCTTACCTTCTGTCGGAACTGCTGGCGTTCGACGGACGCAACGGCGGCTTTCCCGACAAGCACCCGTTCCACAGCGTGCGTGCGCAACCCGAGGATGCGCCGCTGCCGCCGATCTGGATTCTCGGCTCGAGCGGTGCGAGCGCCGCGCTCGCGGGTGCAGCTGGCATGGGCTACAGCTTCGCGAGCCACTTCAGCCCGACGCCCGCGGCACCCGCGTTCGATGCGTATCGTGCCGCCTTCCAGCCCTCAACCCAGTTCGCGGAACCCCACGCCATCCTCGGCGTCGCGGTGTGCTGCGCCGAGACGCAGGAGCGCGCCGAGCATCTCGCGAGCACGATGGAGCTGGGCTGGCTACGCATCCGCAGCGGCAGGTATCTGCCGCTGCCCACCCCCGAGGAGGCCCTCGCCTACCCGTACACTGACAGCGAACGGGCCCGCATTGCCGACTACCGCAAGCTCACCATCGTCGGTTCACCCGAAACGGTGCGCGACGAACTGCTGCGTCGCGCCGCAGAGTGCGGCGCCAGTGAAGTGATGATGACCTCCAACATCCACGCTCACGCCGCGCGCCTGCGCTCCTATGAGCTGGTTGCCAGCGCTTTGCAGCAGTCCGTGTAAGACGGCGCGACCCGGGTGCCGGCCTGCGCGCTGATAGTTGCGCCTGTGCCGGCGCAGCACACTGGCGGTCAACTGGAAGGAGGAGAGTCTCATGAACATCGTGCAACAGCGCAACGAGGATCTGCAGCGCTGGGCGGAAGCCGTTGACAAGCTGAAGGTCGGGATGCTGATCACTCAGGAAGACAACGGCACCCTGCGCGGGCGCCCTCTGACGCCCCTGGAAATCGACGCGACGCCGACGGTTTGGTTCCTGATCAGCGGCACCGCGCCAGTCACGCACGATGTGAAGGATAACCGGCAGGTCTGCCTGACGTTCGCGCACCCGACGGGCGACTACGTCACCATTTCGGGCACTGCGACCATCTCGCAAGATCCCGATCGGCTCGCGGCGCTGTGGACGCCGCACGCGCAAGCGTATTTCCCGGGCGGCCCGGCCGATCCGGATCTACGCGCGCTGGCGGTGACGGTGCACGAAGCGGAATACTGGGATACGCCCGACGGCACGCTGCGTCGCGTGCTGAGCTACGCTCGCGCGGTGGCGACCAACGCAGGCCCGGCCGCGATGGGCGAGCACCACAAGGTTTTGATGTAGTGCGTTCTAGCTCGACAAGACCGGTGCCGTGACCTTTCGCGGTGCCGTTTCCTTGAGCAACACGCTGAACACGATGCCGGCAATCAGGCCGGCGAGCGCTACGTCGAATACGTGCTCGATGCCGCGTGCCTGCGCCACTCCGCCAGCGATCATCGGCGCAATGCCGCCGCCGAAGATTTCACCGACACCCGACACCATCCCAATCGCGCTCGAGACGAGCAGCGGCGATACCGATTCCGTCGCCACGGGACCCGTGAACAGCGCGAGCAGCGCGAGACAGAAGAACGATACGATGAACAGCATCCCGAACAGCCAGACCGGATCCGCGTCGAGCCTGCTGAAGTAGTACATCGCGATCGCCGCGCCGATGAACGACAGCACCGCCGCGAGACGGCGACCGATGTAGTCGGAAATCCCCGGAATCACGAACTCGCCGATGAAGCCGCCGAAGCCGAGCGCCGACATGATGAAACCCATCTGGGTTGGCGACAGCTTCAGGAAATCGACCAGGTAGCTCGGCACCATCGCGCCGAGCACGAAGATGCACGACATCGCGCACATGATGCAGAGCATCGCGAGGACGAGATTGCGCGAGCGGAACACGTCGCGCCAGCGCGCCTTCACTGTCGTGTGCTTCGATGCACCCGCGCGCAGGTGAGCCGGCTCGCGAATCACGCGCCACATGAAGAACGCGACGATCAGGCCAGGGATGGCAACCAACACGAACACCATGCGCCATGAGCCCGTGAGATCCATGAGCTGCGTGGCGATGATCGGCGCAAGCCCGAAGCCGAACAGCGCGAAGCCGCTCATCTGCAGGCCCTGGTTCAGGCCTCGACGCCGTGGATGCGAGGCCTCGGCGGTGGTCGCGATGCTGGCCGGGCAATACGCGCCCTCCGCCGCGCCCACAATCGCGCGCATCAGCAGCAGACCGAGGATTCCGCCTGCCACGCCGGTGAATCCGGACAGCAGCGAGAAAATCACCAGCGCGGGTACGAGGATTCGGCGACGCCCGATGCGATCGGACAATGCGCCTATCACGATCGAGGACACGCCCCAGCAGATTGCGAGGATGCCGACGAGATTGCCGACGTCCTGATAGTTCAGGTCAAGGTCCCGCATCATCGCGGGAAACAGCGGCGTCAGGATCCAGCGGCCCAGTCCGACGAGGCTGAAGCCGAGCGCGAGCAACAAGACGGCGCGCCACTCGTACGCGGTATCCCAGCGCTCCCCCGGCGCGACTTTCATGGCGCTATTGCGCTTTCACGCCTTCATTCTTCAGTGCTTCCAGCCCGGCCAGATCGATGCTCCCGACCGCGCCCTTCAGCTGTTCAATGTTTTGCGCATGACCATCAGCCTTCACGACGAAGCGATTGCCGAGCACGATGGAGAACTCGCCACGCTGGGACTGACTGTCCCACTGCTCGTGGATGATCCGGCCGTTCTCCTTGCGTGTGCGCTCGTAGCCCGTCGCAGTTTCCGCGTCGCTCTCCATATTCGCCCAGCCCGCCAGACCCATGAGACCCGCGGCGCCACCGCTATCGGTGATTTCCAGATCCACACCCTTGCCGTCCTCGCTCGCGTAGGCCGCCTTCGCGTTCGAGATCTGAATGCCCATCACGCCATTGCGCTCGGAAGATATGCGGGTGCGCGGCATGCCCGCCAGCTGCTCCGGCATGAACGCCTTGAGACGATCCGGTGCCAGCGCTTCCGCTGCACCGCCCGCCCCACCAAGGGCCGCCCCCATGATCTGGCCGAACGCTTCCTGCGACGCCTTGGTATTGCCCGACAGCTGCGCAGCTTCCATCTTCTTGCTGGCTGCTTCCATCTGCGCGCCCGCGGCAGCGAGCTTGCCGAGCGCGCTGTCCTTGTCGAACGTGACGGAGTCGCCGCTGGGTGCACCGATGCTGCCCAGTCCGCCCGTCGCCGCGCCGCCCATCACGGCGAGGCCGGCGGTTACCATTCCGATGATCCACCCCAGGACGATGCCGACGACCACGATCAGCGCGACATAGCCCGCCGACTTCGCCTGCGGGGATTTCATCGTGAACGGCAGGCCGAGGTACAGCAGGTAGATGCTGTAGAGACCACCGACGAGCAGAATCAGGAAGTACAGGCCCGGCACCAGATAACCGACGCCGGCGATCCACGCTGCCGTATACGAATACGCGGCAGTCTTGAGAGCCTGGGTGGGGTTCTTCTCGCCACCAAAGGTCGGCGCAAGCGCGTTGATGATCAGCGCCATCACATAGATCATCACGAGCGACAGCACGTAGCTGATCGCCGCGGTGGTGATGGCCTGGCCGAAACCCATGCGGTACGAGAAGCCGAAGCCGCCCATCCCGATGACGCTGAACTTCAGGAACGAGCACACCGCTGGAATGGCAGCCAGCAGCATGATGTAGCCCTTGTACAGCTCGCCGACCGTAGTTGGTTCCGCTGCAATGACAGGCCACTCGGTCTTCGGCGATTTGAGAAGGGACGTGGCTCGCTGGACGATGTTCATTGTTGTTCTCCCGACAGCTTGGCCGCGTACTTTACCCGCTTAGCTCATGCGCGAGAAGCCGCCGGAATTGCCTTCGTCCTGACCGCCACCGTTGCGTTCGCCGGAAGCGCGCCCTTCATTGGGGCGGGCTGCGGCAGCGACCCGCGCGCCGTTGCGCATCTGTGCGCCACTGCGTCCGCGATGCCCCGCCCCACCCCGGCTGCGGGTCGCGGTGCCACCGCCCCCGCCCCCACGACGCTGGGCACTGCCGCTGCCTTGACCACCGCCCTGCCGGCCTCGCTGCCCGCCACCATTGCCGGACTGCGAACGCCCGCTGCGCTGCTGTGCAGGAGCCGGCGCGCGCTCACTGGCCGAGGATTCCTGGATTGTGAACTGCGGTACCGCCCCGAACGGGACGTCCTGGCGCAGCAGCTTGACGATGTCCTTGAGAAGCCCCGCCTCGTCCGGCGCGACCAGCGACACGGCATTGCCCGTTGCGCCTGCGCGTGCCGTGCGCCCGATGCGATGCACGTAGTCCTCCGGCACGTTCGGCAACTCGTAGTTCACGACGTACGGCAGTTCCTTTATGTCGAGACCGCGAGCTGCCACTTCCGTCGCAACGAGCGCAACGATCTTGTTGCTCTTGAAATCATCGAGCGCACGCACCCGTGCGCCCTGGCTCTTGTTGCCGTGGATTGCCGCGGTGGGGATACCCGTGCGCGCCAGCTGTTCGGCCAGACGATTCGCGCCGTGCTTGGTACGCGTGAACACCAGAACCTGGTGCCAGTTGCCATCGTTGATCAGGTGCGCGAGCAGATGCCGCTTGTGATCCTTGGGCACGCGGTACGCGACCTGGTCGACGCGATCCACCGTGGCGTTGCGCGCCGCAACTTCGATGCTGACCGGATCGCGCAGAATGCGCGTGGCGAGCTCGCGGATGTCATCCGCATAGGTCGCGGAGAACATCAAGTTCTGACGCTGCTGCGGCAATAGCTTGGTGATGCGGCGGATCGCATGGATGAAGCCCATGTCGAGCATGCGATCGGCCTCATCGAGCACGAATACTTCGACGCCGCCGAGATTGCACGCGCGCTGCTCGACAAGATCGAGCAGACGCCCCGGCGTCGCAACCAGCACGTCGCAACCGTTGCGCATGGCATCCAGCTGCGGACGAATGCTCACGCCGCCATACACGACAGCGGTGCGAAGATTGGTGTACTTGCCATAGTGACGCGCGCTCTCGGCAACCTGTGCCGCCAGCTCGCGTGTCGGTGTGAGGATCAGCGCACGCGGTGCGCCGGTGCCACGCTCGCCAAGGCGCTGCAGAATCGGCAGCACAAAGCCTGCCGTCTTGCCAGTGCCGGTCTGTGCGCCGGCGAGCACGTCGCGACCGGTGAGCACCGCCGGGATCGCGCGCTGTTGAATCGGGGAAGGAACCGTATAGCCCTTGTCGGCCACGGCACGCAGCAGCTCGGGCTTGAGCCCGAGTTCAGTGAATTGCATTGAAATACCTTGAATCGAAAGACTCGCATTGCGGACGGCAAAGCCACCCGAGCGGTCAGAAGCGAGACAGGTTTGAAGAATCGAAGCGTGCCAGAGAGGCACTTGACTTTCGAGCAGACGGGGCGCTGACCGCGCAACCCTTGTTCAGCGGGCGCGATTATAAACGAATAGCGAATCGGGCGCTGACCTGCGTCACGGGTCAGCGCCCTCAACGCCCCCGCGAGGCTTTATTCCGCCGTTTTCTTGAAATTCGCGGGCGGCTCGAACGCGGAGGCCGGCGCGGCATCGTGGTTCACCGACACCAGCTCCGTGCTGACCGTCATGAGGTTGATCATGCCGTTCTGCGCAGCAACCGGCGGCGTGCTGGAGGGTTGCGACTGCGACTTCCTGCCACCCAGCAGCCCACCGAGCGCTCCGCCCAGCGCGCCGAGGCCCGGCTGTCCGCCACCATTGCTGGTGGCAGCCCGCGCCTGCTGCGCCTGCTGGCACTGCGGCCCGCCAATCGCAAGACCGAACCCCGCCTTCACCGGATAGCCTTTCACGTCCTTCATCTTCGCGGCGATCTGCGTCCAGATGTCCTTGTAACCGCTGAACATGCTCTGTGCCCGCTCGGAGAACTCGCGCGAACTGCTGGCGGTGAGGCCGAGCTTTTCTGCGTACGCCGTCTGGTATTCGAGCGTCTCGGCGGAATCCTTGAAGTCCGGGGCGAGCCACTGGTCGAGCGTCAGGCCGAATTCGCACACGGCGCCGGAACTTCGGTCACGGCAGGGCTGCGATGCCGTGATGACGACGTGTTCGGCGGTGAAGCCGCCGATCAGCGCCTTCTCGCCGCTGCGCCTCACGTCGGATTTCGCCGGACCCCACTCGCACTGCGACTCGTCCACGCCGGATGCCGCCTTGCGCTGCGCAGCCTGGCCTTCCTGCAATTTTGCTGTCGCTTCCTGCAGTTTCGCGCGCCGCTCGGTAAAGCTCGTCTCGACGTAGGTTTTCTTCCTGGGATTCAGCTCGTAGATCTTGTCCGCGCCGAGCTGCACGATTTCCACACTCTGCCCGCCCGCCCCGCGCGCCAGCATGCGCATCATCGCGGACTGGAACTGCAGGTCGGTATCGGTACGCGAGCGATCACCGGAAATCGTCTGCACCGTTTTCCCGGTCATGTTGATCATGCTCATCATTCCCTCGCCGACGACGGTGATGCGCTGCTCGACTGTGATGTCGGCCTGTGCGAACGTTCCAGCCGTCAGAGACGTGACCGCCGAGACCAGCAGAATTTTCCAGCGATGCATGCGACTTCCCCCTTTGTTGACCATTGATGCTAGCAGCGCCTCTGCGGTGCGTCGATGACGGCCGAATCCCACGGGCTCGAGCTGCTGCGGGTAGTCGTGCTGCTCGCTGCCGGAGTGATCGCGGTGCCGTTGTTCAAGCGCCTGGGCCTCGGCTCGGTGCTCGGCTACCTGGTCGCCGGCATGCTCATCGGGCCCTCTGGCTTGCGCATGTTCATCGACCCTGGTGCGATTCGCAGCATCGCCGAGCTCGGTGTCGTGATGTTCCTGTTCATCATCGGGCTCGAGATGCAGCCGGCGCGGCTGTGGTCGCTGCGCCGCTCGATATTCGGACTCGGCGTACTGCAGGTGGCGGTGTGCGGCGCACTGCTCACGGGCGTTTGCCTGCTCGCAGGTCTCGCGCCCGGCGCCGCCTTCATCGCAGCGCTCGGTTTTGTGCTCTCCTCGACCGCGATCGTCATGCAGATCCTGGAGGAACGCGGCGTCGTCAACACGGCGCGCGCGCAGCGCATCGTGGCCATCCTGTTGCTGGAGGATCTCGCGATCGTGCCGTTGCTCGCCGTGGTCGCACTGCTCGCGCCGCAGTCCGAGACGATGCAGACCGATCGCTGGCTCGTCGTGCTGAAGGGCGTGGGCTACATCGCCGCGCTGCTGCTGGTGGGCCGCTTCGTGCTCAATCCCATGTTCCGACTGCTCGCCGCCTCGCACGCCCGCGAAGTCATGACCGGCGCCGCGCTGCTCGTGGTGATCGGTTCGGCGGTGCTGATGGAAATGGGCGGCATGTCGATGGCGATGGGCGCATTCCTCGCCGGCGTGCTGCTGTCGGAATCGACCTTCCGCCATCAGCTCGAGGCGGACGTCGAGCCGTTCCGCGGCATCCTGCTCGGCCTGTTCTTCATGAGCGTCGGCATGACGCTGGATCTGTCCGTGCTGCTGCACGACTGGCCACGCATCGTCATAGGCGTGCTCGTGCTGATGCTGGTGAAATCCGCCGGTGTCTATGCGGTGGCACGAGTGATGGGCGCCCAGAATCGTGAAGCGATCTATCGCTCAGCGCTGCTCGCGCAGGGGGGCGAGTTCGCCTTCGTGCTGTACAGTGCCGCGACCGCGGTCGGCGTCCTGCCCGGCGATCTCAACGCACTGCTCACCGCGATCGTCATCCTGTCGATGGCGCTGACGCCGATCAGCGTACTCATCCTGCGCCAGCTGTTGTCGCCGCCCACTGAAGAGTCGATGGACGGCATCGAGATGGCGGAGTCGCTGCACGGCAAGGTGCTGATCATCGGCTTCGGTCGCTTCGGCCAGGTGTGCAGCCAGACGCTCCTCGCACGGGGCATCGATGTCTCCATCATCGATACCGACACGCAGATGATCCGCGTCGCCGCGACATTCGGCTTCAAGGTGTACTACGGCGATGGCACGCGCCTCGACGTGCTGCACGCCTGCGGCGCGGACCAGGCGCAGGCGATTCTCGTGTGCATCGAGGTTCGCGAAGCCACGACCCGCATCGTCGAGCTCGTAAAAGCGCAGTTCCCGCAGGCCAAAGTGCTCGCTCGTGCATTCGATCGTCCGCATGCGATTCAGCTGGTCACACAGCAGGTGGACTACCAGGTGCGTGAGACTTTCGAATCCGCGTTGCTGTTCGGACAGAACGCGCTCATGCAACTCGGCGTCACCGAAAGCGACGCCATCGAAACCGCGGCCGACATCCGCTCGCGCGATTCCGAACGCTTCGAACTCGAACTCACCGGCGGCATCGGCGCCGGTCGCGATCTGATGCGCGGCAATGTGCCGACGCCCACGCCGTTCACCAAGCCGACGCGCAAGCCACAGGCGCTGAACGAGGCGGCGGCGAGCAAGATCGGGGGGTAAAAGCCGGGGAGCCGGATGCCCACTGTCCCAAGCCGTTGCGGCGGGGAGAACTTGCTCAATGACCCCCCTCCACCCGCAACCCCGCATCGGCGAGTGCCGCAGCCAGCTCGCCTTCGATTCGCACCGCTTCCGCGCGTGCGATGTACTGCAAATGCAGCACCGGTCCGGTCAGCACTTCCAGTCCGCGCTTGAGCACGCTGCCCGACGCACGGATGCCCGCCATGTGCTGATCGAAGCGCTGCGCGGCCCGATACTGGCTCATTCCAACGTACACGCCATGGGCGTCGCCGCTACGCCGGTCGGCAAAATCCAGCAGCACGAGATAAATGTGTGAGCGCCCGGTCTTCTGCGCGCTGAAGCGCGCCGCCACGTCGTACGCGAGCGGCAGCCAGTGCACGTAGCGCATCGGCAGCCACTCGGGCACGCTCGCCGAGGCGCGTTGCCACAACTCGTCCTGGAGCGTTTCGATGCGCGCGGGGAACGCACCGCCCAGCCACAACTCATGGATGCAGTGCGCGCCCGCCTCGCCATCCGCCGCCTGCAGTGCAGCCACGAACCGGGACTGCAGCTGCACGGCGTCCAGCCCGCGCAAGGGTCGGTCCTGCGGCAACACACCCGTTTCGCGTGCGGCCTTTTTCTTCTTCACCGGCATCCGTCGACTGCTCAAGAGCGTTGGTGGGGGTGCATGAAACACTACGACACGATTTTCATTCGCACCATTTTGGTGTGCTGCGCGGAACCATCGTCGAGGATGCGCGCATTTCAAAGCTGCGCGCCCAGGAAGTCGAGGCGCTGTTGAAGGGCACCGGGCTCACCGCGTTCGAATACAAGGTGAGCTGGCAGGACGCAGCCACGAAGACCACCGGGACCGACGGCCCCACGACCCGCAAGGTCACCGTAATTGTGAATAAGTCACCCAGATGGCGGTTTTCGGGGTTTTTTCGCCATTTAGTAGGCGCAAGACCACTTCTTTTGGTGGTGGAACCGGGGTTACACTCGGCGGCGATCGTTGACCGTCCGTTTCGTCCCCCTTGCGCCCAGGCGCAATGCAGATCGAGCCGAACCGCCTTGCGATCAGGTGACAGGATCTAAAGTTCGATGGCTCGTGAGACGTTCTCTCCCTGACTTCGCTGGTGTCCTGCCGTTGTGTGTGTGGCCAAGGCCTACCTATTTCGCCCGATGCCGCACTTGTTGTTTGGAGAGTGAATATCTATGACGAAGATCTATGTTGGTAACCTGCCGTTTTCCGCAAGCGAAGCGGATGTCCGCACGATGTTCAGCGCGCATGGCACGGTGGAGTCGGTGTCACTGCCGACGGACCGTGAGACTGGTCGTCCCCGCGGCTTCGGCTTCGTGGAAATGAGCCAGGCCGATGCAGCCCGCGCGATCCAGAGCCTCAATGGCCAGGATATGGGCGGTCGTCCTCTGCGCGTCAATGAGGCGCAGGACAAACCCCGCGGCGGTGGCGGTGGCGGCGGCGGTGGCGGCGGTGGCTATCGCGGCGGCGGCGGCGGCGGCAATCGCGGTGGTGGTGGTGGTGGTGGTGGTGGTGGCGGCGGCGGTGGCCGCTGGTAAGCAACTGCCCTCGACGAGGTAGTCAAGTGACAAAGGCCCGGAGCGATCCGGGCCTTTGTCGTTTCAACTTGTCGGGAGCCAGGCTCACCTCAGGACAAGCAAGAGGATTTTCGTGCGTCGGCACCACGCGTTGCTTTATGCGGTGCACTGCCCGCCTGTATCGCCCTGAGTTCTCGCTGGGCAGACAGGGAAGCTGCCCATCCTCGCGTGGGGCATTGGCGCCTGCGTGAACATCGGCAACAGCTTCCGCTACTTCCTGACCGAGATCGCATCACACGGCTACATCGCGATCGCAACAGACCCCGCTCGATACCGCACTCAAACCAAGGCCTCTTGACTGATCGACGCCGTGAATTGGGCGATCGCCGAGAACTTGCGCAAAGACAGCCCGTACCAGGGTACGACCTACCCGCCGGTGCCGGTATCTCATTTGATTTCTTGCCCTCATCCGCCTGCAATATGGAGTAGAAGTGACCGTCCTCAACCAGAGTTTGAGCGGCTCGTTCACACTCTGCTGCGCACGCGCAGGTTGGACGTGAGCACCAAATCGCAACAATCCGGGGGCAACCTGTCCATGCGCACCACTTTGTTCGTCGCGTTCCGCGCGACACTCGTCGCGGCGATTTTCAGCACCTCGCTGCAGGCCGCAGACAGCAATGCCGGCAAGCTCGTGTTCCGTCAGCAATGCGCGCTCTGCCACAGCGCGGAACCTTCTGACAATGGCGGCGCACAGGGACCCGAACTGCACGGTGTGTTCGGTCGCGCCGCCGCGAGCAACCCGGCATTCACCTATACGCAGCCGCTGCGCGCGTCGCGGCTCGTATGGGATGCCGCGACGCTGGAGCGGTTTCTCGCTTCGCCCACCACCGTGGTGCCGGGCTCGAGCATGGTTTTCCCTGTGGCGAAGGCGCAGGACCGACAGGATCTGATCGCCTACTTCAGCGAGCTCAAGGCGGGCACGTTCCAGGAAAGGCCGCAGCCCGGCCGGCCCGCAGCCCCGCCCGCAGCCGCGAATCCGGCAGCCCCCACGGGTGAGGGGGAGTGGCGCAAGGACGCGCCCGGTCGCGTACATCGCATCGATGTCACGAGCCTCCCGGCGCCCTATGCAACGCCCGGAGTGCGCAATTTCCCGCGCGTGGTCGATCAACCGGCCGGTGCGAAGCTGGCGGTGCCGGAGGGCTTCAGCGTGGCTGTGTTCGCAAAAGGCCTGCAGGGTCCGCGCACCATGCGCCGCGCGCCCAACGGCGACATCTTCGTTGCCGAGCAGCAGGCAGGTCGGATCCGGATTCTCGTACCTTCCGTCGATGGTGCGACCGCAGCCTCGACGCAGGTCTATGCACAGGGTCTCGTGCAGCCGTTCGGCCTGCAGTTCTATCCGCTTGAGGATCCGAAGTGGCTGTACGTAGGCGAGAACAACCGTGTCGTGCGCTATGCGTACAAACGAGGTGATCGCAAGGCCGGCGGCATTCCGGAAGTGATCGTGCCGCAGCTCTATCCGGGCAGGGTCGCCGGCCACTCCACGCGTGACATTGCGTTCTCGATGGATGGCAGGCGTCTGTTCGTGTCGGTGGGCTCGTTGAGCAATTTCGCGGAAGACATGCCGAAAAAGACCGTCACCGAGGCGCAGGCCTGGGAAAGGATCCACGGACTGGGCGCCACGTGGGCGGACGAAGCCAATCGCGCCCTGGTACTGGTGTTCGACCTGCAGGACGGCAAAGCAGGTCCGGGCAGGACATTCGCGACCGGCATCCGCAACTGCGTCGGTCTCACCGTGCAGCCGGCGACCGGCGATCTGTGGTGCACGACCAATGAGCGCGACATGCTTGGAGACAATCTCGTGCCCGACTACACCACCCGCGTGAAACAAGGTGGCTTCTACGGATGGCCCTGGTACTACCTCGGCAATCACGAGGAGCCGCGCCTCAAAGGCGATCGTCCCGATCTCGCGGGCAAGGCGATCGTGCCCGATGTGCTGTTCCAGGCGCACTCGGCTGCGCTCACCCTTAACTTCTACACGCAGACCACCGGGGCATCGGCCTTCCCGAGACAATACCTGGGCGATGGCTTCGCCGTACTGCACGGTTCCTGGAATCGCACCTTCCGCACCGGTCACAAGGTCGTACGCGTGCGCATGAAGGACGGTGTGCCCACTGGCGATTATGAGGACTTCCTCACAGGGTTCATCGCGGATGACGGGAACGCCTGGGGACGTCCGGTCGGCACCGTGGTCGCACAGGATGGATCGATGTTGCTGAGCGAGGATGGCAACAACACCATCTATCGCATCGCGTTCAGGGCCGCGCGCGCCGCGCCACCTTGAGTTCGACGACCGTCTCGGGGCCGGCGGCGTAAACGCGCTCCTCGCCCTGCGGCTCGACGCGATAGCCGCCGGTGAACGAGCCGAACGACGGCAGCACGAGACCTCCTGCGCGTTCCCAGAACACGGGCACACGCAGGCGATGCTTACGCAAGCCGCGTAGCGTGACCACCGGATGAACGTGTCCGCTGATCACGAAGTGCTGCGAATCGTTGAGGTCCTCGTGCGTGAAGCGAAAGGGCCCATCGATCAGCTCATCGCCTTGCCAGTTCACGGGCGCCTGCCAGCCTGCCGCAGCCGTACGATCGTGATTGCCCGTCACGAGTGCGACGCACACGCCGCGCAGGCGGCGCAGCCACAGCGCCAGATCGCGCGCCGCGCCTTGCTGCGCGTCGAGCGCACCATGCAGGAAATCCCCCAGCAGCAACAGCCGCTGGGCCTGCGTTTGCGCCAGCAAGGCAGCGAGTCGCTCGCGGTCGTAGGCATCGGTGCCGTCGGGCACTGCGATGCCGTGCCGGCCGAACACGCTGCTCTTGCCAAAATGCGTATCGGCGACGATCACCGTGCGACGCGCGGGCCACACCACCGCGCGCACTGGGTGCAACAGCAGGCGTTCGCCGCGGATCTCGAGCGCGAGAATGCCCGGCGGCTCCACCCTCAGTGCTCCGCCGCGCGGCGCTCGAGCCGCTGGGCTTCGCGTTCCACCCGCGTGCGCCAACTCTCGGTGGACAGCGTCTGCGTCTGCAGGCGATCTGCCCACAGCGGGAACGACAGCGGCGTGAAACGTGGCGGCTGCATGAGCAACCAGCGCTGTGTCGCCATGCGCGCGAGCACGTCAGTCAACTCCTGGTAGGCAAGCTGCGCCGTAAGCACTTCACGGCGGGCCTGTTCGAGCAGCAGATTTTCCGGGTCGTGCCGCTGCAACACGTCGTACATCAGTCCGCTCGATACCTGCAGCTGGCGCGCCGTCTTGCTCTTGCGCGGCGTCCCGGGATCGATCAACCCGGCGATACGCGCTATGTCGCGGAACTGGCGGCGCGCGAGCTCGGAGGCGTTGATGCTGGCGAGCAGGTCGTCGAGCGGGGCTTCGGGGCTGGCCCAGCGCTGCAGCGTCGCCTCGCCCACGTCGAAGGCCTCCGCGCACAGCAGTTCGAAGCCATACTCGTTCGTGGTGATCGAGAACGTACGCGGTTGCTCGCGCGCGGCACGCGCGGACATGAGTGTCGCGACCCCTTCGTTCAACAGACGGCCCGCGAACGGGAACACGAACAGATGAAACCCTTCGCGGCTGCGCAGGCTCTCCACCAGCAGGTGGCCGCTCGTCGGAACCGCGGACCACTGCTCCTGGATGCGCAGCAGAGGCTCCATCAGGATCATCTCCGGATCGCTCACTTCGCCGCGCTCGCGCCGCTCCAGCACTGCCAGCAGCGCGCGACCCAAAGAGGCAGACAATGGCAATCGCGAACCCTGCCAGCGCGGCACGTAGCGGCTCTTCGACTTCGCCAGTTGTACGTAAGCGATCGAATCGCGCACCCGCATCAGCTGCAGCACGCGTCCGCCGAAGATGAACACGTCGCGCGGGCGCAGGCGACTGACGAACGACTCCTCAATCGTCCCGAGCCTGCCGCCGCTCTGCCAGCTCACGCTCATCGATGCATCGCTCGTGATCGTGCCGATCGCACGACGGTGGCGACGCGCCAGATCGACCCCGGCAATACGATGCACACCCTCCACGACTTCCACGCGACGGAATTCCGGGTAGCCTTGCAGCGCACTGCCCCCGCGGGTGATGAAATCCAGCGTCCACTGCCATTGCACATTGGTGAGTTCGGCGAATGCATGAGTGCCGCGCACCTCGGCGAGTTGCGCCGCCGCGGTGAAACCTTCGCCTGTCGCGAGCGTTACCAGATGCTGTGCGAGTACGTCAAGCGCGAGCGTGAGTCCGGTGCGCGGCTCCAGATCAAGCACCTCCGCAGCGTGCCGCGCCGCCGCGCATTCGACCAGCTCCCACGCATGCGTCGGCACGACGGTCACGCGACTAAGCTGACCCGGCTGATGCCCGCTGCGCCCGGCGCGCTGCAGCAGCCGCGCCACGCTCTTGGGACTGCCGATCTGCAAGACCTGGTCCACCGGCGGAAAATCCACGCCGAGATCGAGCGATGAAGTGCACACGACGCAGCGCAGAGCGCCGGATTTCAATCCGTCTTCCACACGGCGACGGATTTTCGCGTCGATGGAGCCATGATGCAGTGCCGTGGTCGTGAGCCAGTCGAGCTGCGTGCTGACGATCGCCTGATACCAGATCTCCGCCTGCGAGCGGGTGTTCGTGAAGACGAGCGTGGTACGGGTGCGCGCGATGCGCTCTATCACCTGCGGAAGGAGTTGCAGGCCGAGATGGCCCGACCAGGCAAACCGCTCCAGGCTCGCGGGCAACAGCGAATCGATCTCGTATCGCTTCGGCTCCGGTGCGCGGATCAGCGTGCCTGCGCGGCCCGGACCGAGCAGCGTGCGCATCGCATCCGGCAGATCCGGGAGCGTCGCCGACAGCCCCCAGATGCGCAGCACTTGCCCGCGCGCCGCGGCCAGCGCGCGCAGCCGCGCGAGGCACAGTTCGAGCTGCACACCACGCTTCGTGCCGAGGAACTCGTGCCACTCGTCCACTACAATGCTCGTCACTGCGCCGAGCGACGCAGTCATGTCGGCGTGACTCAGCAGCACTGACAGACTCTCGGGTGTCGTGATCAGCGCATGCGGAGGATTCGCGCACTGTCTCGTCCGCCGTGCGGATGGGGTGTCACCCGTGCGCTGCTCTACGCGCCACTTCGAACCGAGTCCCTGCAAGGGTTCGAGCAGCGCCTTCTCCAGGTCGCGCGCCAGTGCGCGCAGCGGGGTGATCCACAGCAAGCGCAGCCCCTTCTGAGATGGCGCCGCGTCGTCGAGCACGGGACCGAGCCACGCCGCGAGCGTCTTGCCACTGCCCGTGCCAGCGTTCAGCAATCCGGATTCCCCGCTCCAGTACGCGCGCCACATCCGTTCCTGGAAGTCGAACGGCTCGCGACCCTGGCTCGCGAAGTACTGCCGCAGCGCTGCGATACGCGCGCCGCTCATGCGCTGCTCGGCAGTTCGGTACGCGCGCCGTGCGCAGCCAGCACCCGCTGCAGGTTCGCGAGCGTGTCCGCTTCGGCAGCCGGCTTGTCTTTGCGCCAGCGCAGGATGCGTGGAAACCGCACGGCGATACCGGACTTGTGACGCGTCGAGGCGGCAATGCCCTCGTAGGCGAGCTCGAACACGTACAGTGGCTCGACACTGCGCACCGGTCCGAACTTCTCGCGAGTGTGCGCGCGGATCCAGCGATCGAGCTCGCGGATCTCGACATCGGTAAGACCGGAGTAGGCCTTCGCCACGGGCACGAGCGTCTCACCCCGCCACACCGCGAAGGTGTAGTCGGTGTAAAGATTCGAGCGCCGACCGTGACCCGCTGCGGCATAGATCAGCACGCCATCGAACACCAGGGGATCGATCTTCCACTTCCACCACGCGCCGCGCTGGCGGCCGGCGCCATATGGGGATTCCCATGACTTCAACATCACGCCTTCGACGCCGAGCTCACGCGCGCGGGTCCGCTCGGCTGCGAGCGCAGCCCACGTGGGCACGCCAAGCGGCTGGGAGATGCCGAGCGCCGGCGGCGCACCGCGCAGGATCCGCTCCAGCTGCTCGCGGCGTTCGCGCATGGGGCGCGCACGATAATCCACGCCGTCGAGTTCGAGCAGGTCGTACGCGATGAAACGCGCTGGCGCATCGGCGAGTATCTTCGCGCCGAGCGTCTTGCGACCGATGCGCTTTTGCAGCTGCGCGAACGGCAGCGGCGCATCGCCGCGCCACGCAAGCACCTCGCCATCGAGCAATGTGCCGGGTGGCAGCCAGTGGGCCGCCTGCACGATTTCGGGAAAGACCTCGGTGATCAGCTCTTCCCCGCGCGACCACAGCGCGCACTGATCTTCCCTGCGCACGATCTGGCCGCGGATGCCGTCCCATTTCCACTCCGCAAGCCAGGCCTCGCGATCGCCCAGTTCGAGCACGTCACGATCCAGGGGCGAGGCAAGATAAAATGGATAGGGATGCAGCAAGCCGCTCGCGCCGCTGCCGCTTGCGAGCTGCTCCCAGAAGCCAGCCGTGGGCTCCCAGTCGCCGATCAGTCCGCGTTCGATCTCGATACGTGGGCGCTCGAACAATTGCGACAACGCACGTGTCAGCAACGTGCGCGATACGCCCACGCGCAGCGAGCCGGTGAGCAACTTGTTGACCAGGAAGCACTCGCGATAGTCGAGTGAATGCCACCAACCGGTCACCTCGGCGCGCTGACGCGCCTCATCGAGGCGTCGCAGCGGCAACAACCGCTGTTCGAACCATCCACCGAGCGTCACCGGGGCTTCCCGCGCGATGCGCACCGCATCGGGCTGGATCAGCAACGCGATCGTTTCCGCCAGATCGCCAACGGAAGCGTAAGTCTCCTCGACGAGCCAATCCGGCAGATGCGCCTCTTCGCCCAGCCAGCGACGCAACAGCGCAGGACCGACGCTGCGTTTCGGACGGCGCCCGATGAGCACATACGTCGCCCACGCGGCATCGGTCGCGGCGGCGCCGCGGAAGTAGCTCACCATCGCGTCCACCTTCGCATTGGTGGAAGTCGTGGTGTCGAGTGATTCGAACAGGTCCGCGAAGCGCTGCACTACTCCTCCGCGCCGTACTCGGTTGCGAGCGCTGCGGCATCCACGCCCTGTTCGCGCAGGTAGCGAACCATCGTGTCGCTGTGACCGTGCGTGAGCAAGATGCGACGTGCCCCGGTCTGGCGGAACGTGCGCAGCAGCGAAGGCCAGTCCGCGTGATCCGAGAGTACGAAGCCCCTGTCATATCCGCGGCGGCGCCGAGCGCCTCGCACCCGCATCCAGCCCGAGCAGAAGCCGCTGCTGTGCTCCCCGAAACGCCGCACCCATGTCGAGCCCGCTGCGCCAGGCGGTGCGATCACGAGTGCGCCCGCATATTCGCGCGAGCGCGCAACTGTGGCGGAGAGCGTGGGCAGCATGGTCACGCCCGCATCGCGGTACGCCTGGGTGAGCGATGCGACGGCACCGTGCAGGTATGCCGGCTCGTTGCTGAACGCGGTGAGTTCCGCGAGCACGCGTTGCGCCTTGCCGAGCGAGTAGGCGAACAGCAGACTCGCAACGCCGCGTTCCCGATTGCGCTGCCACCAGTCGTGAATCTCTCCCGCCGTGCTGGATGTTGCCGCCCAGCGATATACCGGCAGCGCGAATGTCGCCTCGCTGATGAACACGTCGCACGGCACGACTTCGAACAACGCGCAGGTGGGATCAGGATCGCGCTTGTAGTCGCCGGATACCACCCAGACCTGACCCTCGTGCTCGATGCGCACCTGCGAAGAGCCAAGAATGTGCCCTGCCGGATGCAACGACACGCGCGTGCCACCGAAGGTAAAGATCTCGCCATACGCAACCGTGGTGACGTTCGCATCCGCCGGCAATCGCAGACGCGCCACCCCCAGCCCTGGGGCGGCAAGTGTGTAGTGCGTGCTGCCGCCGCGCAGATGATCGCCATGCGCATGCGTGATGATCGCTCGCGGCACGGGCTGCCAGGGGTCGATGTGGAAATCACCAGCCGCGCAGTACAGGCCGCGCTGCGTCGCGACCACCAGATCTCGCGCGTCCATCGCCCTACAAAACCCTTTCCCACATCACCCAGAACCGCTCGCGCAGCTTGCGACTGAGGGGACGCTTGCGCCATTCGCTGAGCGTGATCGGCGTCGCACGCGCCAGATCGCTTTCGAATAGCTCGCGCATCCGGGCAGCGAAGCCCTTGTCGATCACCTCGACGTTGAGTTCATCGTTGTGTGCGAAACTGATCCAGTCCCAGTTCGCCGAGCCGATGGTGCTCCAGATACCGTCCACTTCGAGCGTCTTTGCGTGCAGCAACACCCGCTGCTCCTCGTGAATTTGCACGCCGGCCTTCAGCAGGCGCGTGTAGTGCGCCCTCCCCGCCTCCACAATTCCATTGAAGTCGCTGAGCCCGGAAAGCAACAGCCGCACGCGTACGCCGCGCTGCACCGCATCGCGCACAGCATCCTCGAGCTGATTGTCCGGCGCGAAATACGCCATCGTGAGATCGACCGTGTGTCTGGCCGCGTTGATGGCCGAGAGTGCCGCAAGATACGGCTCGTTGCGGCGCGAATCTGCGGAAGCGGCGGCCAGGCGCAGCAGCGTGTCGCCAGCGTCCTGCGATGCCGGGACGTACTCCCGCGCCGGCATGTCCGTGCATTTCTGCTTCGTCCAGCTCTCGAGGAACAGGCGCTGCATGGCTGCGCTGACGGGCCCCGCCACTTCGATGTGGGTGTCGCGCCAGCCGTCCTTGGTGGCATCGATGCTCTTCGCGGTGCGGCGGCGCGAGCTGCTGGAATAGGTCGAGCTGAAGTTGATCCCCCCCGCGAACGCACGGTGCCCGTCGACCACGACAATCTTGCGATGATCACGTTGCGTGAATTCCATCGTCTTGCTTGTGGGCGTGAGCGGATTGAATGCGCACAGCGTTACGCCCGCATTCTTCAGCCGCTCGAGGAAATCCGCCGGCGTGTTGCTGGAGCCGACACTGTCGTACAGCACGTTGATCGTGACACCGTGGGTGACGCGCTCGATCAGGAGGTCGGAGAGCTTTTGTTTGCCGTGGAATGCCTCGTCGAAGATGTACATCTCGATGTTGACGTGCTCGCGTGCTGCAGCGATCGCCGCAAACATCGCCTGGTAGGCGCTCGGCCCATCGACGAGCAGCTGCACCCGGTTGCCGACGATCAACGGCGAATCGCTCACCGTCTGCATCGCCGCGAGGTGCGTGGTGAGCATGTTGTCCGCGCCGAGCGCGATGAGCTGGCGGGTCACTCGTTCGCGCGTGGAAGCATCGATCGGCCCCGTGCCGATCATGGCCAGTGTCTGCGGCTTGCCCGACGCCGGCACCTGCGGCGCCGGCGGCAACGGGCGGAAGCTCGCGCAGCCCACGGCAAACAAGACGAGCCCCACGGGGGCAATCCGGAACAAGGTGCTGAGCACGGTGACGACCCCGCTGTTTGCGAGGATACTGGGTCATTCGAAGCGGCGACGGCATAGGCCGCAACCAGCGCCGGACTGTAGTCCGGCGCTTACAACACATGCAGCAGCTCATTGCCCGCCTGGATTTCAGCCTTTCCGCGTTTCTGCACGGGACCCGCGAACTGCTCTACAGTGTCGCGGTACCTGGCTTGCCGCCGCACGTGCGTTCCGCCTCAGCGTTGCGACTCTGGAATTCGCAGCGTGTGATCGTGCAGGACGATGTTCTGGCGCTCGCGCTGATCGACGGCGACGATACGGTGCATCCCCTGCTCCTGCCCACGACGGGATATCGCGTGTTCGACGACGCGCACGGCAATCGCGCGCGCAAGCTGGACTTCGAGTGTGCGGTGGTATTGCCCGACCAGCGGCTCGTGGTATTCGGCTCAGGCGCCAGCGCAGGACGTGTGAGCCTGTGCATCGTTGTGCCGGGCGCGGCTCCGCGCCTGCTCGATGCCGCCGCACTGTATGCCGCAATGGGTGCAGAGATTCGCTTCAGTGGCGGCGCGCTCAACCTGGAAGGGGTGATCGTTCGCGGCGAGCGCATCATATTCATGCATCGGGGTAACGGCCCGGGCGCAGGCAATGCCTTCGCGGAGATGTCGCTGGACGCTTTCGTGCGCTGGCTCGAAGCGCGCGGTCCGGTGCCGCCGTTTGTGTCGATCACCCAGCTCGATCTCGGCAATGTTGCCGGTATCGCGCTCGGCATCACCGATGCCTGCGTGCTGGATGACGGGCGCGTTGCCTTGCTCGCCTGCGCCGAGAACTCCACCAGCGTGCTCACTGACGGCCCGGTGCTCGCGTGCCGCTTCGCGGTGCTCGAGGATGCGAGCCTGCGCATGACGGACGTGCGTGACGCGCAGAATGATGCTTCGCTGCTCAAGCTCGAGGGGATCGAAGTCGTTGCGCGGGGCTGCTTCGAGGTCGTGGCGGATCGTGACGATCCGGGGATCCCCGCCCTGTTGGGCACGCTCGACGTACGCGGACTGTGAGAGCGGGTCGCCGGCCGGCGTGGCCGGCCTGCGCGCGGACTGCTGTCAGGGCTGACGCTGGGCTGGGAGTATCCGACTCAGCGCCCTGATGGAGGCGCAGCGCGAAGTCACGGGGGCGCCCCCACCTTTACGCTGGACAGCACGAAGGACAGCAACGATAGTCGCCGCCACATCATCGCCATCACGAAGCAAGATCGCCGCACTGAAAGGCCTTCGCCAGGCGCGCGACAACGAGGCGGATGCGCGCGGTGCGCTCACGGCGAAGGAATACGCCGCATTCCAGGCCTCGCTCGAGAAAATCTACCGCGCGCTGTTCTGATGCAGACGCAGCACTGAGGGATCAGCCGCCGGCCGCCCGGATCGGGTATCTTGCCTGCCATGCAAGTGACCATTTTCACGACCGGCGGCACGATCGACAAGGTCTATTTCGATGACCAGGGCGGCCACGCCGTGGGTACGCCCATGGTCGCGCAGTTCCTGGAGCACGCACGCGTCCCCGTGCCGGTCGAGGTGATAACCCACGGGACCGATACCGCCCCGGTGCACGCGCTGCCGACCGACGTGTGCATCACGGCGAACGGTCTGATTTTCGCAGCTAACCGCGTGCGCAAGAATCGCGCTGCCAACCAGTTCGAGCCCTCTGATCCCGCAGCCGAATGAAGATACCCGAGGGCCTGCAGCCACTCATCGATGACGGAATCATCGACACGGTGGTGCGCCGACTGAAGAGCGGCAAGGAAGCTTCCGTGTTCATCGTCGAATCTGGCGGGCAGCAGCGCTGCGCCAAGGTCTACAAGGATTCGCAGCGGCGCGGCTTCCACAAACTCGCCGAGTATCAGGAAGGCCGCAAGGTGCGCGGGAGCCGTGACGCACGGGCGATGGGCAAGGGCGGGCGCCACGGGCGCAGCGTGCAGGAAGCGCAGTGGAAGAATGCCGAAGTCGAGGCCCTGCAACGCCTCACTGCCGTCGATGTGCGCGTGCCGCGGCCATTCGGCGTATTCGACGGGGTGCTCATCATGGAGCTCGTGCGCGACGCGCAGGGCGATCCGGCGCCGCGCCTCAACGACGTACAGCCTTCGAACCAGCAGGCGCTCGCGTGGCATGCGTTCATGATCCGGCAGATCGTGCGCATGCTGTGCGCCGGGTTGATCCATGGCGACCTGTCGGAATTCAACGTGCTGCTGGATACCGGTGGTCCCGTGATCATCGACCTGCCCCAGGCGGTGAACGCCGCGAGCAACAACAACGCGTTCCGGATGCTGCAGCGGGACGTCAACAACATGCGCGAATCGTTCGGGCGTGTCGCACCGGCGCTTCTGCAGACGCACTACGCGTTCGAGATCTGGAAACTGTACCAGGCCGGCGAACTCACGCCCGACTCGACACTCACGGGTGACTTCGTGT
>JBDSRN010000188.1:0-5575 GCA_039929265.1 Steroidobacteraceae bacterium
TGCGGCAGCATTGACCATCAACGAGAGCGCCTCTGCGCTCGAACTGCGCTGCCCAAGCGCAGATGGTGCGAGGCACGTCGGCGTACGGATTCGGTATTCCCAGCCCAGAAAAGTCACTCTGCCCGCACCCAGCACTTCGTACCGCTGAGGTTGGCCGGAATATGCCAGAAGAAACGTCGATTGTTGTTGCTGCCGGCTGAGGGAATCGAACCCCCGACATCCAGTTTACAAAACTGGCGCTCTACCAACTGAGCTAAGCCGGCACCGAAGAAAGTGGTTCGCGAAATTCTAAGTCACTTCTCGTCCGAAGTCGCGACAGGGCAGGCCGTTATGGTGAGTCCGCCGAGCGAGGTGCCGTTGTCGTTCAGCACGTCCAGCCGCAGCGCCTCGTCGCCCGGACGTTGCTCCATGTCCAGCCAATAGAACGTGGTCGAGCGTGCATGCACGTCCACTTTCGCGTCGATGTTCAGCCCGCGGATTACCTCCGCGCGCCGCGTCGCGCGGTTGCGGTCACTGAAGGTGCCGACCGACACCATGAACGGCGGATCCGATTCGGGCATCGCGACCACGTCGTCGATGCCGGCGCGCTTGATCGCCGCCACCGTGCGGCGCTGGTCGGCCGCGCTCTTCAATGTGTCGACGTACACCCAGTGGCCGTCGTTTATCAGTGCTGTCTGCGCGCGCGATTGCGGCTCGTAGCTTGCCGTGCGGAATGCTTCGATGGCTTGTGTCGTTTCGGCAGTATCGCGAAATGGTCCGACCGAAACGCAGCGCTGCTCGACCGGCGCCGTCTCGACAGTGGCGACGGGAGGGGCCACATCCGGCCTGTTCACCACCGCCCGGACCGGCGCGGGCGGCTCGGTGGTCCGTTTCGGATCCGTGTCGATCCAGTGTGCCCAGGCGAACACGAGCACATTGCACACCAGCAAACCAGCCAGCCAGAGACGCAGACTCACTCGGCCTCCACACGTGCGAGCACGGCCAGGCCGTGCAGCACAAGATCCTGCCGCAGTTCATGCGACGATCGCAGCGCACGCGCCACACCCTGTGCGCCGCCACCCGTGAGCAGCAGCAAGGGTTTTGCGCCCAGCAACACACGTGCTTCCTGAACGCTGCGATCGATCAGCGCGGCACACGCCTGCGTCGGACCGACCTGCAGCGCCGCGGCGGTATTGCGCGCGAAGAATCCCGTCGCGCGCGGCAGCGCCACGCTCGCGCGCCTGCGAATTCCGCCCGTGTCGTTCAGCAGGCTGCGCCGCATCAGCTCCGGTCCGGGCACGATTTGTCCGCCCCGATGCCTGCCGTGAGCATCGACGAGATCGAGCGTCATGGCCGTGCCGATATCCGCGACACACACTGGGCGCCCGCGCGCGAGATCGTGCGCACCGACCACCGCGACCCAGCGGTCTGCGCCGAGCCGCCACGCATCCGGATATCCGTTGGCAACACCGCCCGCACGCCGCGTGCTGCGAATCATGCGAGGCGCCGGCAACTGCAGCAATCGTAGCGCCGCGCGCAGCAATTGCTCGCCACTTGTACCTGCGACGTTCACCGCGACCACGGCAGCGACGCCACGCATCGCACCAAGGGCTTTCGCGAACTCGCGAGCATTCGCCCCCTGCATCGCCAGCGCGCGCTGTTTTCCCAACATGCCGTCAGCGAGTACCGCCCACTTCAAACGCGTATTGCCAATATCCACGAGCAGCAGTTTCATGACGCACGCACCGAGACATCTCCGGATCGGAACTTGCGCAGGCTTCCCTGCGTTTCAACCAGCAACGCACCAGCGGCGTCGATGCCGCGCGCAACACCCTGCGTCGGCCCATCGACGCCCGTCACCGTGACCATTTCGCCCAGCAGCGCATCGCTCTGGCTCCACTGAGCTGCGAACGGCGCGAACCCCTCGCGCTCGAACACCTGCAGTCCCGCAACACACTCGGCGATCAGATGCGCGACGAGCTCGTTGCGCCTCGTGAGATCGAACCCCAGGGACTGCAGCGATGTCGCACGTGTGCCCGTCGCCGCCACCTGCTCGCGTAGCACATCCCCGAGCTGCAGATTGATGCCTATGCCGATCACGACATGCGCAGGCCCACCCGCTTCCGAGCGCAGCTCGATAAGAATGCCCGCGAGCTTGCCGCCCTGCGCGAGCAGATCATTGGGCCACTTGAGCCACGCATCCGCGTGACCCATCGCGCCCAGCGCACGCAACACGCATACGCCGATCGCGAGACTCAGCGTACCCGCTTCCGCCGGCAGCGACTCGAACGCCCAGGCAATCGAGAGGCACACCGCGCCGCCCGGCGGCGCGAGCCACCTGCGCCCGCGGCGACCACGCCCTGCCGTCTGACATTCGGTGACGCTGTAGTCGAACGAGCCCGGCGCAAGTCCGCCGCGCTCGAGTAACTCCGCGTTGGTCGACGCGATGCGCCAGTGCACGCTACCCATGCGCAATTTCGGCAGCAGCGCCGCGGGCATCGCTGCGCGCAACGCCCCGGCATCCAGCGGCGCAACCGCCGCAACAAGCCGGTAACCACGATGCGTCACCCCATCGAGCGTGACCCCGAGCTCGCGCAACGCAGCCGCGGCTTTCCAGATCGCACTACGTGTCACTCCCAGCCCGGCGGCGAGCTTCTCGCCCGAATGGAACTCGCCGTCCGCGAGCGCCACGAACAGTCGCTGCGCGAGCGGCGTGCTCACGAGGCACCCCGCGAAAACCTGCGCACGCGGGACTCGGTGCCGCTGCACATGCGCCGGATGTTGCCGCGATGCGTATACGTGACGAACACCGCCGCGACGCAGGTGAACGCAAGACTCGGCGCGAATGGCTCAGGTTGCAGCAACAAGGTTGCCGCGACCAGTGCCAGCGCCGCACAGATCGACGACAATCCAACGTAGCCGCTCAGCACAAGCACAGCCAGCCACACCAGCAGCGCCGGCACGATCAGCACCGCGTGCAGCCCGACGATCGCGCCCGCGCCAGTGGCAATGCCCTTGCCGCCGCGAAACCCGAACCACACCGGGTACACATGCCCGATCACCACCGCCGTGGCGCACAACGCCGGCAACCATTCCCGGATCGGGGATTCCGGAGCAGCAACGGTCGCGAGCCAGGCGGCCGCAACCCAGCCCTTGATGAAATCGATCAGCAGCACGACGATCCCGAACATCTTGCCCTGTGTGCGCAACGCGTTCGTGCCACCTGCATTGCCACTGCCTAGCGTGCGGATGTCCACGCCGCCCCGCAACCGTCCGACGATCATGCTGCCCAGCACCGACCCCAGCAGGTAGGCGAGCAGAACTCGCAGCGTTGCATCGAGGACCGGCGTCATGGGGTGATTCTAGACGTCAAAGGCAACTCGGCGATCATGCAGCGCACGCTGCCCCCGCCAATCGTTTCCATGGTGGGTACCGGCACGCGCAGCAGCTGCAGTCCGGAGTCGGCAAGCTCCGCAAGTACGCCCTCACCCAGTGCCGTCCCCGAGCACTCCGACATCACGAGCACGCCCGAATCACGGCCCCGAAGCTCCAGCATATTGCCAGCGAATCCGAGCAACGCCTGGCTATCCAGCGCCAGCACACGCCGCCCGCCCTGCGCGAGCCGCTCGAGCACGCGACCACGGTCCCGCGGCGCAATCCAGTCGGTGCCGACGCCTGCGAAATACGAACCGATCCACATCAACACATTGGTGTGATACACGGGTGCACCGTCCGGACCCGCCGCGTCGAAGACCTCGACTTCGTAACCGAACGCCTCGCCCCATTCGCGCACCACACCCTCATCAGTACGCGCCGAGCGCGACGCATAGGCGAGCCGATTGACATGATCGAGCACCAGGCTCCCGGTTCCCTCGAGGTAGCGCCCGTGCGCCTCGTGTCCGGTGAGATCCAACAGTCGTCGCGGCACGAATCCAAAGCGTTCGACCTCCGCAAGGATCTCCGCGCGCCGCTCGAGGCGACGACTCGGCGCAAGCATGGGATACAGCACCACGGTGCCATCCGCATGCCAGCTCGCCCAGTTGTTCGGAAATACCGCATCCGGCTTCGCGGGCTCGGCGCTGTCTTCCGCGAGGCAGACGGCCACACCCGCTTCGCGCAACCCCTGCGCCAGGAGCATGGACTCCGCCCTCGCCCGGTCGATAATCCGCTGCGCCGGCTCCCGGGAACCGCGCTGCAGGCAATTGGTCGCAGCGGTCTGGGAATTAAAGCCGAACGCCGCAGGTCTGACCAGCAAGGCCGCGCAAGCGCATTGAATTGACAGTTGTTTCACCGCGCGCAGATTATGACGGCATCGGGAATTTTCAATGCAGATCGCCAGAAGAACACTGATCATCGCGGCCACGGGTCTGTTGCTCGCGAGCGCCGGGGTAATCGCCGCCGACCGCAACGCAGCATTGGCACAGCAGCTCACCGGCAACTGGAAGCTCGAGCCTTCGGCCAGCGACGATCCGCAGGCCAAGCTCGTCGAGGCCATCGCCACCCGCAAGAAACCACGTCGCCCCCGGCGCGAACCTGCCATCGACGAAGTGTTCATCCCCGACGAACCCGTCGATCCGCGCCGCGAGACCGAGATCTGGCAGAACGAGCTCGCCACCCCGCCCCAGCTCAGCATCAACGCGAGTGGCAGCGACATCCGCATCGGTGCAAACGAACGCGACCTGCGCAGCTTTTCGCCAGGCCAGCCTTATGCCCGTGTCGACACGCGCGGCACCGCGAAAATTTCCTCGTCGTGGAAATCCGGCAGCTTCGAAGTGCGCGAACGTTACCAGCGCTATGACCGGGGCGGCTCCCGCACCGAAACCTATGCGCTCGACAAGACTGGCCGCCTCGTCTTCACGCGTGTAGTTCAGATGCCGATGTTCGGCTCCATCACGATCCGCAGCGTGTACAGCAGAATCTGAGGGTCCAAACGAGAAAGCCCCCGCTGCTTTCGCAACGAGGGCTTCTGGTGCCTCATCCAAGAGGCTCAATAAGAGCCTGACAGTGACCTACTCTCACATGGCTGAAGCCACACTACCATCGGCGCAGAACGTTTTCACTTCCGAGTTCGGAAAGGGATCGGGTGGTTCCCGTTCGCTAAAGCCGTCAGGCAAAACTGAAATCCGGCATGTCTTGTTTCAACGCTTTGTCGCGTTCGTAACGCAATCAAATCAATTCCATCGCATACAACCGCGCTCTTCCATCGTTAAATGGCTTGCCTTATGGCAAAACGCTTGAGGTTATATGGTCAAGCCTCACGGGCAATTAGTACTGGTTAGCTGAACGCATTACTGCGCTTACACACCCAGCCTATCAACCAAGTAGTCTTCTTGGGCCCTTCAGGAGGATCAAGTCCTCAGGGAGATCTCGTCTTGGGGGGGGCTTCCCGCTTAGATGCTTTCAGCGGTTATCCCGTCCGTACATAGCTACCCGGCAGTGCCACTGTCGTGACAACCGGAACACCAGAGGTACGTTCACTCCGGTCCTCTCGTACTAGGAGCAACTCACCCTCAAATCTCCAACGGCTACGGAAGATAGGGACCAAACTGTCTCACGACGTTTTGAACCCAGCTCGCGTACCACTTTAATCGGCGAA
>JBDSRN010000189.1:0-12199 GCA_039929265.1 Steroidobacteraceae bacterium
ATCAGCGTCGCCACGACCCGTCCCGAAACGTTGCTTGGTGACAGCGCGGTAGCCGTACACCCCCAAGACGAGCGCTACGCAAATCTCATCGGCAGGCGCGTGCAGCTGCCGCTGACTACCCGACTCATTCCCGTCATCGCGGATTCGTTCGTCGAGCGCGAGTTCGGCTCGGGCGTGGTGAAAATCACCCCGGCGCACGATTTCAACGACTACGAAGTCGGCCAGCGCCACAGCCTGCCGCTCATCAACATCTTCACGCCCGACGCAAAGCTGAACGAGAACGCGCCCGGACCGCTGCAGG
Source organism: Steroidobacteraceae bacterium (assembly GCA_039929265.1). Lineage (GTDB taxonomy): Bacteria > Pseudomonadota > Gammaproteobacteria > Steroidobacterales > Steroidobacteraceae > ZC4RG30. Next base: position 302 of record JBDSRN010000189.1, read on the forward strand.
GACTGGATCGCTTCGTCGCGCGCAGGCGCGTGCTCGAAGCGCTCGATGCGCTCGGTCTGATCGAGCGCATCGACAAGCACAAGCTCATGGTGCCGCGCGGCGATCGCAGCGGTGCCGTCATCGAGCCGTATCTCACCGACCAGTGGTACGTGAAGATCGCGCCGCTCGCGCGCCCTGCGCTGGCAGCAGTGCAATCCGGGCGTATCAGGTTCGTGCCGGAGAACTGGAACAAGACCTACTACGAGTGGATGCACAACATCCGCGACTGGTGCATAAGCCGGCAGCTGTGGTGGGGTCATCAGATCCCCGCGTGGTACGACGAACTGGGCAACATCTATGTCGCGCGCGATGCAGCAGCCGCGAAGGCGCAGGCGCTCGCGAAGCGCGGTGTCGAAGTGCTGCTCACGCGCGACGCCGACGTGCTCGACACGTGGTTCTCCTCCGCGTTGTGGCCCTTCTCCACCCTCGGCTGGCCGCGGCAGACCAGCGAGTTGCAGCGGTTCTATCCCGGCAGCGTGCTGGTCACCGGGTTCGACATCATCTTCTTCTGGGTCGCCCGCATGATCATGTTCGGGCTGAAGTTCATGGGCGACGTCCCGTTCCGCGAGGTGTACGTGCACGGGCTCGTGCGTGATGCGGAAGGTCAGAAGATGTCGAAGTCCAGGGGTAACGTGATCGACCCGCTCGACATCGTCGATGGCATCACGCTCGATGCCCTGCTCGCCAAGCGCACCACCGGTCTCATGCAGCCGAAGATGGCTCCTGCCATTGAGAAGGCCACGCGCAAGCAGTTCCCCGAGGGCATCGAGTCATACGGCACCGACGCACTGCGCTTCACATTCGCTGCGCTCGCGACGCAGAGTCGTGACATTCGCTTCGATATGGGTCGGGTCGGCGGATATCGTAACTTCTGCAACAAGCTCTGGAACGCCTCGCGCTTCGTGATGATGATGGTCGCGGAAGGACAAATCGCGAGCAGCCAGGTTCCGGCGCAGCACAGATCCATCACGGATCGCTGGATCCACTCGCGCCTGGCTGGAACGATCCGCAAGGTCGATGAAGCCGTTGCGAGCTATCGTTTCGACTTCGCCGCCACCGCGCTGTACGAGTTCACCTGGTACGACTTCTGCGATTGGTACCTCGAATTTTCCAAGCCGGTGCTCCAGTCCGACGATGCTGCCGCGGCTGCCGCCACCCGCCGCACATTGCTGGATGTGCTGGAGACCCTGCTGCGGGCGCTGCATCCGATCATGCCGTTCATCACGGAGGAGATCTGGCAAAAGGTGGCGCCACTCGCGGGACGCGCGGGCCCGTCGCTCATGCTGGCGTCGTGGCCAAAGGCGCCGCTGGAGCTGATCGATGCTGCCGCGGAATCCGAGCTCGACTGGATCAAGGCATTCATCCTCGGTGTGCGCCAGATCCGCGGGGAAATGGATATCAGCCCCTCGCGCAAGTTGCCGCTGCTGCTACGCAATGCGTCAGGCACGGACGGGGATTATTTCGCCCGTCATCAGCTCTATCTCGAGCGGCTGGCCGGCCTTGAAACGGCGCGCATCATGACGCCCGGGGAACAGGCACCGCCCTGCGCCAGCGCCTTGCTGGGCGAACTGCAGCTGCTCGTTCCGATGGCCGGAATCATCGATCCGGCAGCCGAGGCGGAACGACTTTCCAAACGTCTCGCGAAGATCGAGCAGGACCTGGCGAAAACCCGCGCCAAGCTCGAAAACGAGAACTTCGTGCGCAACGCGCCTCCGGAAATCGTCAACACTGAACGCGAACGCATCGCCCAACTCGACCGCACGGCAACGAGTTTGCGGCAACAGATCGAGGCCGTCCGCAAACTGTAGCCGAGTCATCATGAGCAAGCTCGCTGGCGCCATGGCGGCGCTCAACCAGATCATCCTGGGGAAGCCCGGACAGCTGCGACTGTGCCTCACCTGTCTGCTCGCGCGCGGTCACCTGTTGATCGAAGACGTGCCGGGCACCGGCAAGACCACGCTGGCGCATGCGCTCGGCCAGGTTTTGGGCCTCGACTGGCAGCGCGTGCAGTTCACGAGCGATCTGCTGCCCGCCGACATCATCGGCGTCTCCATCTATGACCGCGAGTCGCACAAGTTCGAGTTTCGCAATGGGCCGATCTTCACTCAGCTGCTGCTGGCCGACGAAGTCAATCGTGCGAGCCCGCGCACGCAGAGTGCACTGCTCGAGGCCATGGAAGAGCGACAGGTGAGCGTCGACGGGGCGACCTACCCGCTACCTGAGCCTTTCTTTGTCGTCGCCACGCAGAATCCGCACGAACAGCTGGGCACATTCGACCTGCCCGAGTCGCAGCTCGATCGCTTCCTCATGCGCGTGGTGCTCGGCTATCCCGACGCCGCGCATGAACGCGTATTGCTCGTCGATGGCGACCGGCGTGCGCGCATGAACACGCTCGCGGCATCGCTCAGCGCCGCCGAGCTGCTCGCGTTGCAGAAGCAGGTGCTCGAGGTTCACATGGCCGCACCGCTGCTGGATTACATCCAGGCGCTGCTCGCGGCGACGCGTACGCGCGCGGACCTGCGCATCGGCCTGTCTCCGCGTGCCGGCCAGGGACTGGTGCGTGCCGCGCGCGCGTGGGCACTGCTCGCCGGGCGCGACGCCGCGCAACCCGAGGACGTACAGGCCGTGTTCCCCGCGATCGTCGGCCATCGCCTGCAGTTCCGTGCCGAATCCGGCGTCGGCGTCAGGGCGGACGTGGGTCGGGAGCTGATCGAAGCGGTGCCCGTCCCGCTTTGACACGCGCGGGTGCAAAGACCGTCTGGCGCATCGTTCCATGGCTGGAAGCACGCATCGCGCTCTGGGCACGCAGGCGCCAGGGCGAGGACAGTCTGCCCCTGACGCTGCAGGCCCGGCGGATCTACATCCTGCCCACTCGCGGCGGCGCAGGCTTCGCGGCGCTCCTGCTCGTGATGCTGCTGGCGGGACTCAACTACGGCAACAGTCTTGCCCTGTTCCTCACCTTTGCGCTTGGCGGTTTCGCGCTCGTCGCCATGCACCAGTGTCATCGAATGCTGCTGCGACTGAACGTACGCGCGCTCGCGACGCGTTCCGTGTTTGCGGGCGACGTGGCGCAGATCCTCCTCACGCTCGACAACACCGGAACGCAAGCGCGCCTGGCTCTGCAGGGTCGGATCGCAACCGACCAGCCGTGCGCGCCCCTGGATCTCCCACCGGGCGGCACCGGGATGCTCACACTGCTCCTGCCCACGCAGGTGCGCGGTCGGCTCCCCGTGCAACGCATCGAACTCGCCACGACGGCACCGTTCGGTTTGTTCCGTGCATGGACATGGTTGCACACACCACTGGAATTGCTCGTGTATCCGCGTCCGGCGGGCAACCGCGCGCCCCCGCTCGTCGTGGGCGATCTGGAAGGCACGCGACTGGCGGGACAGGGTGATGACGAATGGGTCGACCTGCGCCCGTTCCGTCAGGGCGACTCACCCCGCCAGGTTGCCTGGAAAGCGTACGCACGCGGCGCGCCGCTGCTCGTGCGCGAGTACCGCGCTCTTGGCGCGCAGACGCGCATCTTCGACGCCGCATTGCTGCACGGGTTGCCGCTCGAAGCGCGCCTCGCACAACTCGCGCGCTGGATCGTTGCAGCGGCGGCACGTGGCGAGCGCTACGGGCTCATCCTGCCGCGCGAGCGTGTCGAGATGGGCTCCGGCGCCGCGCATCGGCATGCGTGCCTTGGCGCGCTCGCGCTGTTCGAACTGCCGCGATGAGCCTGTCGACCCGCGCGATCGCCATCACCAACGCGGCATTCGCGCTGGTGGTGCTGTTGCACGCGGATCGCGCGCCTGCCTGGTGCAGCGTCATCGCGCTCGCCATTGTCTGCTGGCGCCAGTTCGCCGCACAGCGCGGACTTCCCGTTGCAGGCACGCTGCTGCGCGTCGTGGTGACGCTCGGTCTCACCGCCCTCGTCGTCCTGAACTTCCGCACGCTCAATGGTCTCGAAGCAGGCAGCGCGCTGCTCATCGTGATGGGTGCTGCAAAGCTGCTCGAGTTGCGCGACCGGCGCGATGCATCGATCGTGATCGCAGTGGCGTTGTTCCTGCTGCTGGCCGCCTGCCTGCAGCGCCAGGACCTGACTCGCGTGCCACTGTATGCCGCATCCGCGTGGCTCAGCTGCACGGCGCTCGCCGCGCTGGCGGGCCGCAGCACCACACTGCGTGCAGCCGCGGGCAGCTCGGGCCGCGCGCTGCTGTATGCACTGCCGCTCGCCTGCCTCGCCTTCGTGCTCGTGCCGCGACTGCCGGGCAGCCTCTGGGCGATTCCGGGCAACAGCAAGGCGACCACGGGGCTGTCCGAGGAGATGAGTCCCGGCAGCATCACCGACCTCACCGAATCCGACGATCCCGCATTCCGCGTGCGTTTTCTGGAGGCGACGCCGCCGCCGCAGGAGCGCTACTGGCGCGGCCCAGTACTGCACGAATTCGACGGCTACACCTGGCGACGACTGCGCAGCCAGTATGCCCCGACGCCTGCGGCGCGCTTCGAAGGCCCCGTTTATCGTCAACGCATCATGCTCGAGCCCAATCAGCGCAACTGGTGGTTCGGGCTCGACACCGTGCGTGCGTCGCCGCGACGCGGCGTGTATCTCACCTTCGACGGTCAGCTCGTCACCGATCGGGAAGTGACGCAGGCGGTGTCTTACGAACTGGATTCGCAGACGAGCTGGGTGAGCACCGGTCCTCTTTCCGTGCTCGCGCGTCGCTTCGACACGGCCCTGCCCGCGGGTCGCAACCGGCGCACGCTGCAGCTCGCGCGCGAACTGCGTGCTGCCAATCCGGATCCGCAGGCATTTGCCGCGGCGATGCTCGAACATCTGCGCACCGGTGGCTTCGAGTACACACTCACGCCACCGCGCCTCGACTACGATTCCATCGATGATCTGCTGTTCAACACGAAGCTCGGCTTCTGCGGCCACTTCGCCTCGGCATTCGCGACGGTCATGCGCGGGGGCGGCGTGCCGGCACGCGTGGTGACGGGGTATCTCGGCGGCGAATGGAATCCCGTCGGCGGCTACTTCATCGTGCGGCAATCCGATGCGCACGCCTGGACCGAAGTGTGGTTCGAAGGTCGCGGCTGGACGCGCATCGATCCCACGGCGGTCGTGTCGCCCGAGCGACTCACGCGTGGGGCATACGAACTCCTGTCGGAATCAGACTCGCGCGCTTCGCGACTGCTGCGCAGTTCACCCTGGCTCCTGCGCATGCGTTCGATGTGGGATGCAGGCAATACCTGGTGGCGAGATCGCATCATCGAGTTCAATCTCGACTCGCAACTTGCGCTGCTCGAACGCCTCGGCATCCGCGATCCGGACTGGCGGACGCTCGCGACACTGCTCACGGCCGGCATCGTCATCTGGCTGGCACTGCTCACCTGGCAGTTGCGCCGTGCCCCGCGCAGCGCCACGCGTGACGCACTCACGCGCGCCTGGCAGGTCATGGATCGTCGACTCGCGCGCGCAGGCGTCCCGCGACAGTCACACGAGCCGGTGCCGGCCCACATCGAGCGCGCTGCGCGTGCGCTTGCATTGCAGGGCCCGCGCCTGCGTGCGCTCGCACGCCGCTATTCGCAGCTGCGCTACGGCCCGCACGATGCACGCTGGGATTCGCAGGTTGCAGGCCTGCGCGCAGCGGCGGCGAAGCTGCCACTGCGACCCATGCCTGGACTGGATGCCGGGCAGGACGCGTTGCTGCGCACGCAACTGCCCGTGTATGCACGACTGCCGAGCGAGCTGCGCGAGCGCTGCGGAATACTCACGCGCCAGCTGCTGCAACGGCTGCGTTTCGTTGGTTGCAACGGGCTGGAGCTCACCGCGACCATGCGCCTGGTGATCGGGTTCCAGGCCTGCCTCATGCTCGCCAACCGCGGTATCGACGCGTATGGCGATCTCGCCAGTGTCCTGGTGTACCCGGATCAGTTCGTCGTGCAGGAGTCGGACGTCGATGAGGCTGGCGTGGTGACAGAAGGCACTCGTGCGCTGTCGGGCCAGAGCATCGACACCGCGCGCATCGTGCTCTCCTGGCGCGATGTGCTGGACAGCATCGCGGGCGAAGAGCCGGGCTACAACGTGGTGCTGCATGAGTTTGCGCATCACCTGGATCACAGCGTCGATGGTCTGCTGTCGTCGCGCACCGCGCACAGCACGTGGCACGACGTGCTGACGCAGGAATACGACGCGTTGTGCGACGCCGTGGATGCCGACGCGCCCACGCTGATCGATCCATACGCCGCCGAGGATCCCGCGGAGTTCTTCGCTGTGATCACGGAGACCTTCTTCGAGTTGCCGTACGAGCTCGCCGCGCAGCACGCGCGCCTGTACGAGCTGCTGCGCGAGTTCTACGACCTCGACCCGCGCGAGTGGGTCGACCCTGCGTACGCCTAGCCCGAGGGTCGCGGCGCGACAGGCGGGCTCAGCTCGCGCACATCGGGCGAGCGAACTGAACGCCGGAGGCCGGATCTGCCGCTGCATGCAGAGGCCCGAAGGATCCCGAGTGCTCGGTGGCGGAACCTGGCGAATGCGAGCCATGCGGCGAGCCGCATAAGTGTCCTCATCTAATCCCCCCGGATCATCGATTGTCGGGCTCGCGCGTCGTGAGCAGCAATACGCCGCCTGCGATGAACAGTACCGCCAACGACAGGATCGAGCCTCGCGTACTGCCCGTGAGCAGCGCCACGCCGCCGACCAGCACAGGGCCGATCACTGTACCGAACTTGCCGATCATGTTGTAGAAGCCGAAGAACTCCGCAGATTTCTCCGGGGGCACGAGCCGACCGAAATACGAGCGCGACAGGCTCTGCACCCCGCCCTGCACCAGCCCCACCACCACCGCCATCGCGAAAAACTCGCGGATGGTATCGAGGTAGTAGGCCCACACGGTGACGCCCAGATACACCGTAAGTCCGATGAGTATCGCGGTGCGTGCACCAATGCGTCCGCCCAGCCAGCCGAACATCAGCGCTGCAGGGAAAGCGACGAACTGCGTGAGCAGCAGCGCCTGCAGCAGCTGATTGGTGTCCAGGCCAAGTGCCATGCCATAGTCGACCGCCATCTTGATGATGGTGTTCACCGCGTCGATGTACAGCCAGTACGCGATCAGGAACAGCACCAGCGGCCGGTATTGACCCACATGCCGCATCGTGCGCAGCAATTCCGTCCAGCCCATGGCGATACTTCTGCCGATGCTCACTGCACCGCTCGGTGCGGCCTCGCGCACGCCGAACAGCAGCGGCAGCATGAACACGAACCACCAGACCGCGACCGTGAGGAACGAGAGCTGCACCGCCTCGCCCGCGTTCGCGAGCCCGAACAGCTGCGGCTTCACCACCATGAACACATTCAGCGCGAACAGCACGCCGCCACCGAGGTAGCCGAGCCCGTAGCCAAGCGATGAGACGCGATCGTAGTCAGCGGGCTTCGCGACATCGAGCAGCAACGCGTCGTAGAACACCATGCCGCCGTTGAAGCCCATGGTGCCCAGCGCGAACAGCACAGCGGCCATGCCCCACTCGCCCTTTCCCACGAAGTACAGCCCCGCGGTTGCCGCGATGCCGAGCAAGCTCCACGCGCACAGGAAACTCTTGCGATGTCCGCCGCGGTCCGCGATCGCACCGAGCAGTGGCGCGAGCAATGCGACCAGGAGCCCAGCGACACCGTTGGCGATGCCAAGACGGAAAGTCGCCTCGGTGGGATTGGCACCAAGGCTCCAGAACTGACGGAAGAACGCGGGGAAGAACCCCGCCATTACCGTGGTGGCAAACGCAGAGTTTGCCCAGTCGTACAGGGCCCAGGAAAAGGCGGGTCGGCGTGCGAAGAACTGCTTCACGCAGCCGATTATGCGTCAGACCGGGTGAATCAGCCCGACTGACTCTCGCGGGTTTCGGCGAACCGCAGCATTGGCCAGCGCTCCATCGTGAGCTGCAGGTTCACCCGCGAGGGGGCCAGGTACACCAGCGCGCCCGCGTGGTCGACGGCGAGATTGTCGTAGGCCTTCTCGCGGAACTCGGCGAGTTTCTTCTCGTCGCTGCTCGTCACCCAGCGTGCCGTATGCACGCCGATCGTGTCGAACACGCACTGCACGGCGTACTCATCCTGCAGGCGGAACGCAACCACTTCGAACTGCAGCTGACCCACGGCGCCAAGCACCATGTCGTTGTTGCGCAGCGGACGGAACAGCTGGGTCGCTCCCTCCTCGCACAACTGGCCGAGACCTTTGGTGAGCGCCTTCATTTTCAGCGGGTCCTTGAGCATCGCGCGACGGAACATCTCCGGCGCAAAGTTCGGGATGCCGGTGAATGTGAGCTTCTCGCCTTCCGTGAAGGTGTCGCCGATGTTGATGGTGCCGTGATTGTGCAGGCCGATGATGTCGCCCGCCCAAGCCTCCGCCGCCGCGGAGCGGTCGCCCGCCATGAAGGTGAGCGCATCGGCGATGCGCACTTCCTTGTTGAGCCGCACATGGAACAGGCGCACTCCCGGCACGTAGCGGCCCGAGCAGATGCGCAGGAATGCGATGCGGTCGCGATGACTCGGATCCATGTTCGCCTGAATCTTGAAAACGAAACCGGTGAGCGTGGACTCCGTCGCTTCGACCTCGCGCTCGCGCGTGGCTCGCGGCTGCGGTGCCGGCGCATGGCGCACGAAAGTGTTGAGCAGCTCCTCGACACCGAAGTTGCTGATCGCAGAACCGAAGAACACGGGAGTCTGCCTGCCGGCGAGGTACAGCGCAGGATCGAACACCGCGGTCGCGCCGCGCACGAGTTCGATCTCTTCCATGAAGGCAGCGCGCATCTCGCCGAGGAACTCCTGCGCCTCGGGGCTCTCGAGCCTCTCGATGAAGCGGTTCTCGCCGACCCTGCCGCGTTCGCCGGCCTCGTAGGCGTAGATACGGTCTTCAAGCAGATGGTAGGTACCCTTGAGCTCGCGGCCCATGCCTATCGGCCAGGTCAGCGCCGCGGTCGCAAGACCCAGCACCTTCTCGATCTCGTCGACCAGCTCGATCGGCGAACGTCCATCGCGATCCAGCTTGTTGATGAAGGTCATGATCGGCGTGTCACGCAGCCGGCACACTTCCATCAGCTTGATCGTGCGCTGCTCGACACCCTTGGCGCAGTCGATGACCATCAGCGCAGAATCCACTGCGGACAGCGTGCGATAGGTGTCCTCGGAGAAATCCTCGTGGCCCGGGGTGTCGAGCAGATTGACGATCCGACCCTTGAAAGGGAACTGCATGACCGACGAGGTGACCGAGATGCCGCGCTGCTGCTCGAGCCGCATCCAGTCGGAGGTCGCATGGCGCGCCGCCTTGCGGCCCTTCACAGTGCCGGCGAGCTGGATCGCGCCGCCGAACAGCAACAATTTTTCGGTGAGTGTGGTCTTGCCGGCGTCGGGGTGCGAGATGATCGCGAACGTTCGTCGCTTGCCTACTTCTTCGAAACTCTCACCGGGCATCACCAGGATCCTTGAACATGACCGTGCGGGCACGCGATCTTACGCGACCCTGCCGGCCGCAGTGGGTGAAGGCCGGCCCGAGGTCGATCAGCGAGGGGTGCCCGCCTCGATCATCACGCGCATGGCCCGGCCCGGCCCGTTGGACGCCGCGACAGCCACGCGCACCGAAATGAATCCTGCTGGCTAGTCGCGCGAGCGTGATCGCTCGAGCTGGCGCCTGAGGACAACCGCATCTTCGCGTCCGCCCGCGGCCTGGTAGTAGCCGCGGCGCATGCCGATCTGCACGAAACCCTGTGACTGGTACAGCCGGATCGCCGGTGTGTTCGAGGGCCGCACTTCCAGGAACGCTTCGGACACGGCGGCTTCGCGCGCGGCGTTCATCAGATGCTCGAGCAGCTTGCCGCCGATGCCGCGGCAGCGAAATTCCTCGCGCACACACAGATTGAGCACATGTGCTTCGCCGGCGCCGGTGCTCATCACGCAGTAACCGACGATCACGGAGTTCAGCTCAACGACGCGGCAGATATAACCCACGCGCAGGCAATCGCGAAATATGCCTTCGCTCCACGGAAACGAATACGCCACGCGCTCGATCGCGATGACCTGCTCAACGTCCTCCGGACTCATCTCGCGGACCACGACCTCGGGCGTCTGGCCTGTGGTTTCCATGTCGTTTGACGCTGCGACCATTGCCATCAGGCCACGGTCTCGCCGGCTGCGACCCGACGAAAAACACTGCGCGCGAATTTGAGATCTTCCCAGGCCTTGCGCTTCTCGGTGGGCGAGCGCAGCAAGTAGGCCGGATGATAGGTGATGACCAGCGGGGTGCCCGCCTCGCCGAAGCGATGCACCTGGCCACGCAGCTTGCCGATCGGCGTATCGGTGGCGAGCAGGTTCTGCGCCGCAATGCGCCCCACCGCCAGCAGGATCTTTGGCTTGAGCAGCGCGATCTGCCGATGTAGGTACGGCATGCAGGTCGCCACCTCATCGGCCTTCGGATCACGGTTGTCCGGCGGCCGACACTTGAGAATGTTCGCGATGAACACATCCTCGCGCGCGAGGTCGATCGCGCGCAGCATCGCGTTCAGCAACTGGCCGGCGCGTCCGACGAACGGCTCGCCCTGTTTGTCCTCTTCCGCGCCCGGTGCTTCGCCGATCACCATCCAGCTCGCCTCACGGTGGCCCACGCCGAATACGGTCTGCGTGCAGCCGGCGCGCAGGCCGCACTTCGTGCACCCGCGAACTTCGTCTTCGAGGGGTTGCCAGCCCGGCAGATAAACCGGCGCCTCGATCACACGGCGCGCGCACCACTCGTCTATCCCGATCGCGGCGAGATACTGCGCCCGCTGTGGGCCCGCCATCACGGGGCTTCGGCCTTGTGGCGACGCCTGCGACGCAGGCGACGCGCCGCCCACACCACCGGACCGGTCAGCGCATACGTGCCGAAGATGGCAAGCAGCGTGGTCGAAGGCTCGATCGCGATGAGCGCAAAGCCCAGCGGCACGAGGATGAACGAGGCGAAGCGCACGCGTTTGTCGTCGAACTGCTTGAAGCTGCTGTAGCTGAAACTGCTTACCATCAGCGCCGCCGAGGTCGCACAGACGAGAAAGGCGATCACCAGCCCCGGTAACCCGGGTTGATGCACGTCGCTGGCCAGCCAGATGAACGAGGCCACGATCGCCGCAGCCGAGGGGCTGGGCAGACCTTCGAAGTAACGCTTGTCCGCGCTCGTGCGCGTGTTGAAGCGCGCGAGCCGCAGCGCCGCAGCGACCGCGAACAGGAATGCCGCGATCCAGCCGAACCGGCCCCAGGCGCGGCCGTACTCCGCGATACGCTCCACGCCCCATTGATATGTGACGATCGCCGGCGCGAGCCCGAACGCGACCATGTCGGCGAGGCTGTCGTACTCCTTGCCGAAGGCAGTCTCGGTGCTGGTCATGCGCGCAACGCGGCCGTCGAGCGTGTCGAACAGCATGGCGGCGAACACCGCAGAGCCGGCGCGCGCGAAGTTGCCGTCGATAGCCGCCACGATCGCGTAGAAGCCGGAGAACAGGCAGCCCGTCGTAAGCAGGTTGGGCAGGAGGTAGACGCCTCGCCCCGGCTGCTTCTTCGCGCCAGCGGTTTCTTCCACAGTGTGTTCCGGGGGGAGCTGATTCATCGCGCGGGCATATTAGAGGCAGTTGAGCACGCGCCACAACGGCTCGTGTCATGCGGCCTGCTAGACTGCCTGTTTCACACGTCAACGAGCACTTCGCGCGATGCGCCTGTCCCAGTACCCGATCAATACCGTGAAGGAATCCCCCGCCGAAGCCGAGGTGACCAGCCACAAGCTGATGCTGCGGGCGGGCATGATCCGCCGCCTCGCCGCCGGTATCTACACCTGGCTGCCGCTCGGCCTGCGCAGC
>JBDSRN010000190.1:0-3421 GCA_039929265.1 Steroidobacteraceae bacterium
CGCCTGCGGGCGCACGCGGAAACGTCAGCGCGATCGCCACGGCCGCGACACCTACCGCCGCGGAGTTGATGTGCATCCAATCGTACGCGTTCAAGGCGCCGGCAGCGATGCCGACGATCACGCCACAGGAAAGCTGGAACGTGATAAGCGACGGGGCGGTTGGCACGCTCCACGTGGCGATGGCTCGTTACGGCGGGATCCGCCCCAGGCCCGCTGTGCCACACGGGACTTGCCCGCGGCCTTGCTGCATCATCAACGCCAGTGCGAACCGTAGCTTTGCTCCCTCACGGGAGAGACGTTTTCCGAACTCGGCTTGTGAGAATTCTTCATGAACGAACCGCGATGGCTCACCTTGTCCCGGGAGTTACAGGCACTCTCGCAAACTGGTCTGGCCTTCTCCAGGGACCCCTACGACCGCGAGCGCTATGAGACTCTGCGCGATCTCGCCTCGCGCTTCATGGCGGAACACAGCGCCGCCGATGCGCAGGTGATTGCGGATCTGTTCCGCCATGAAAAGGGCTACGCCACACCGAAAATAGACGTGCGTGCGGCCGTGTTCAACAGCTCGTCGCGGATACTCATGGTGCGCGAGGCGATGGACCACGGTCGCTGGACAATGCCCGGCGGCTGGGCTGATGTGAACATCACTGCGGCCGAATGCGCCGTGAAAGAAGCGCGCGAGGAAAGCGGCTACGAGGTGCGGGTTCGCAAGCTCGCCGCGGCATGGGACCACCAGCGCCAGGGGCATCCGCCCACGTTGTCCTCCTGCCTGAAAATTTATTTCCTGTGCGAGCTCACCGGCGGCGAAGCACGCACCAGCATGGAGACGACGGAGGTGCGCTGGTTCGGCAAGGACGAGATCCCGCAGGACCTGTCATTGGGGCGCGTGCTGCCGAAGCAGATCGCCCGCATGTTCGAGCACGCCGCGAACCCGCGGCTGCCGACGGATTTCGACTAGACCCGGAACCGTATCGTGCAGCGGCTCGCTCAGATGCTCCGGCTGCAGACACAATCCTGAGGCGCGAGGAATGTCGAAGTTCAATTGCGCACGGCTGAATTGCGGATTGCGGGTGTCTAGTACCCTGCCGCTGGCGGGATACAGAAATACCTCGCTGGTGCGGCGCTGTGCGGAAGTCGCGTCTTGCGGCCAATCGCGAACGCGCACGAGTACGGACTTGCCATTGCGTTCAGGCATGAGGCGCACCAGGACGCGCGGACCGGGATTTGCCCGCGCGACCGGCGCTTCGAGCTGAGGTCGCGAAAGGAGCGAGCGCTGCGGAGCCGCCGCACGGGACATCTCGGAATTGAGCCACCCATCGCGATTCGAGAGCGACACCTGTGTAGCGATGCAGGCTCGATGACACGCGGCCGCAAGCCTGACTCATGATCAGGTAATCTGAGGAATGGCCTCAGGACTTGCAGCACTCCTCGACGACGTCGCCGCCATTGCAAAACTCGCGGCGGCATCACTCGACGACGTTACCGCGGCAGCCGGCAAAGCAGGCTCCAAGGCGATTGGTGTGGTAGTGGACGATGCGGCGGTGACGCCTGGCTACGCGATGGGTTTCACACCGATTCGCGAACTGCCCATCGTCTGGAAGATCGCGCTAGGCTCGTTGCGCAACAAGTTCCTCTTCCTGCTGCCGGGCGCGCTGGTGTTAAGCGCGTTCGCGCCCTGGGCGGTCACGCCGATCCTCATGCTGGGTGGCTCGTATCTGTGCTTCGAGGCCACGGAGAAAATCTACGAGGCGATCGTGAAAACGGCACACGACGACAATCAACTGCACGTCGCCGAACTCGCCCTCAGTTCCACGCAGATGGAAGCCCACAAGATCGCCGGCGCCATCCGCACCGACCTGATCCTGTCCGGCGAAATCATGGCGATCGCGCTCGCAACAGTCGCCGATCGCCCTCTGGGGATCCAGGCGGGCGCGCTCGTCCTCGTGAGCCTGATTCTGACCGCAGGCGTCTACGGCGTCGTCGGGCTGATCATCAAGATGGACGACATCGGCGTGCACCTCGCCAGGCGCAGGACCGCCGTTGTCCGCTGGTTCGGGCGCGGCCTTGTCAAGGCCATGCCCGTGCTGATGCAGACACTCACCATGGTCGGTACGGCAGCGATGTTATGGGTAGGTGGGGGAATAATCGTGCACGGGCTCGAGCACTTCGGAATTCGCTTCGTCCCGGATCTGGTCGAAGGTTTCTCACACGCTGCCGCTGGCGTGCCCGGCATCGGCGCCGTGACGAGCTGGCTGGCTTTCGCACTCGGGTCCGCGGTGGTTGGCCTGGCGGTCGGCGCAATCATCGTCGGGGCGATGCACCTGATCGCTTACTGGCGCTCGAGCACCGCGGACGTATAGGTCTCGACAACTTCGCTGATCGGTCTGCCATCCGGCAGCGTCAGCACGGCGGTGTGCCGCAGCACGTAGGGCGGAATCCTTGCCGGAGGCGCGTACAGAAACACGGCAGCCAGCGTCCGCCGCTTGAATCGCAGCGCTTGCACGGCACGTCCGAATGCGACATCGCTCGTGTCCAGCGCCAGATTCATCTCCGGCGTAAGGCGCGAGGGCACGTACCAGTTGTCGGCTTCCGACAGAATGTAACCGCCGCAGCGCAACCGCACGCGGCGGTAGCGAAGGGGCTCAGCCGCGCTCACCTGCAACCGCTGGCGCTGCTGCGCAGTGGCAGGCTTTTCGACATCGTGGACCCGCTCTGCCCTGATCTGCGCGGGATCGGCCAGGCGCTGCGCCGCGCACCAGCGCTCGAGTGTGAACGTCGCGCTGTCGTGCGAGAGCAATTCGGCATTCAGCGTCTTCAGGTTAGCGAGCGGCGAGTGGACGCAGCCCGCGCACATGAACGCCAGCAGCAACGTACGGCATACTCTTCGCATCCGGTATCGTATCAGCCCATGACGAATTCGCCCTGGATCGCCCGTCCGTTGCCCGTACCCATGGGTACGAAGAGCCGCGCGTGGTTCAGTCACGATCAGCGCCACCGCTTCCTCCTGATACGCGAACTCGAGCAGCCGAGCGCAGCCGAGCGCAAGTCATGGCGCGCAGTCCTGTTCGTGCTGTTGAATCCGAGTGCGGCCACTGAGCAGGCCGACGATCGCACTATCGCCAAGTGCTGGCGTCTCACGCGCCGCTGGGGCGGCACGGAAATGCGCATCTGCAATGTCTATGGCCTGCGTGCGTCGAGCCCGAAGGATCTGTGGACCTGCGTTGATCCAGTCGGCACGCGGCGCGACACCTGGCTGCGCCGGGCCGTTGAGGGATTCGGCGACTACGACAGGGCGGAACTCATCGTACTGGGATGGGGCAACCACCCCCGCGAGGAGGACCTCGTGGGCGTCCACAACATTCTCAGGTGCGCGGCGGGACGAGTGTTCGCGCTCGCCACCACGCTCAAGCAACGACCACAG